>JBDKFE010000104.1:0-9480 GCA_039798885.1 Pseudomonadota bacterium
CCCCCCCCCCCCCCCCCCCCCCCCCCCCCCCCCCCCCCCCCCCCCCCCCCACCCCCCAGCACCGCCCCATCTCACAGCGTCGAAACCGTCGCCCCACCATCCAGCAGGATGTTCTGCCCCACGATGAACCCCGCATGGACCGAACACAGAAACGCACAGGCCGCCCCGAACTCCGCCGCCGTCCCATAGCGCCGCGCCGGAATTCCCGCCGCCCGCCGCGCCTGCGCCTCTTCCAGCGTGATGCCGTCGGCCTTCACCACCGCCTGATCCAACGACACCGCCCGATCCGTCGCATGGATGCCCGGCAACAGGTTGTTGATCGTCACCCCACTCGGGGCCACCTGCCGCGCCGTGCCCGCGACGAACCCCGTCAACCCCGTCCGCGCCGTGTTCGAAAGCCCAAGCTGCGCGATGGGCGCCTTTACGGATTGCGAGGTGATGTTGACCACCCGCCCCCAGCCCTTCGCCATCATCCCCGGCATCAGCGCCTGCATCAGCGCGATGGGCGTCAGCATGTTCGCATCCAGCGCCCGGATGAAATCCTCCCGCCCCCAATCCGACCAAACCCCCGGCGGCGGCCCGCCCGCATTGGTGACAAGGATGTCCACCCCCGCCGCCGCCGCCAGCACACGCGCGCGCCCCGCCTCGGTCGTCACATCGGCGGCCACCGTCACCACGCCCACCTGATACCGCTCCCGGATCGCCGCCGCCGTGGCCTCCAGCGCCTCTGCCCCCCGCGCGTTCAGCACAAGGTCCACCCCCGCCTCTGCCAAGGCCTCGGCACAGCCCCGCCCCAGCCCCTTGGACGACGCGCAGACCAGCGCCCGCTTTCCCCTGATCCCCAAATCCATGCCGCTCTCCCTTTGGCCAATGTGCAAGCCCTAGCGCCCCGCCCAGACCCTCACAACCCCGCCTCACCAGTGGACGCGCAACGCGCTTTCCGCTACATGCCCGCCCATGCTGGACAACCGCCCCACCCTTCCGCCCGAAATCGCCCGCCGCCGGACCTTTGCGATCATCTCGCATCCCGACGCTGGCAAAACCACGCTTACCGAAAAGTTCCTCCTCTTCGGGGGCGCGATCCAGATGGCGGGCCAAGTCCGCGCCAAGGGCGAAGCGCGGCGCACGCGGTCGGACTTCATGAAGATGGAACAGGAACGCGGCATCTCCGTCTCGGCCTCTGCCATGTCCTTCGACTACCGCGACTACCGCTTCAATCTGGTGGACACCCCCGGCCACTCCGACTTTTCCGAAGACACCTACCGCACGCTGACGGCGGTGGATGCCGCCATCATGGTGATCGACGGCGCCAAGGGCGTCGAATCCCAGACGCAGAAACTGTTCGAGGTCTGCCGCCTGCGCGACCTGCCGATCCTCACCTTCTGCAACAAGATGGACCGCGAATCCCGCGACACCTTCGAAATCATCGACGAGATTCAGCAGAACCTCGCCATCGACGTGACGCCCGCCTCATGGCCCATCGGCATGGGCCGCGACTTCCTCGGCGCCTATGACCTGCTGCATGACCGGCTCGAAATCATGGACCGCGCCGACCGCAACCGCGTGGCGGAATCGGTCAAGATCAACGGTCTCGACGACCCAAAACTGTCGGACCACATCCCCGCCGACCTCCTTTCCAAACTGCGCGAAGAGGTGGAAATGGCGCGCGAGCTTCTTCCCGCCTTCGACCGCGCCTCGTTCCTCAACGGCTCCATGACCCCGATCTGGTTCGGCTCCGCCATCAACTCCTTCGGGGTCAAGGAATTGATGGACGGCATGGGCGAATACGGCCCCACGCCGCAGCCGCAAAAGGCCGCCGAACGCCAGATTGCCGCCGACGAAACCCCGGTTACGGGCTTCGTCTTCAAGGTGCAGGCCAACATGGACCCCAAGCACCGCGACCGCGTGGCCTTCGTCCGCCTCGCCTCGGGCCATTTCGAACGCGGCATGAAACTGCTGCATGTGCGGTCGAAGAAGCCGATGGCGGTGTCCAACCCTGTCCTCTTCCTCGCCGCCGACCGCGAACTGGCCGAAGAGGCATGGGCGGGCGACATCATCGGCATCCCGAACCACGGCCAGCTTCGCATCGGCGACGCCCTGACCGAAGGCGAAGGGCTGCACTTCACCGGCATCCCCTCCTTCGCGCCGGAACTGCTGCAAGGTGTGCGCGCGGGCGATCCGATGAAGGCCAAGCACCTTGAAAAGGCGCTGATGCAATTCGCCGAAGAAGGCGCGGCCAAGGTGTTCAAGCCCATGATCGGCTCGGGCTTCATCGTGGGCGTCGTGGGCGCCCTGCAATTCGAGGTTCTGGCCTCCCGGATCGAACAGGAATACTCCCTCCCCGTCCGGTTCGAACCCTCGCAATTCACCTCGGCCCGCTGGGTTTCCGGCCCCAAGCCGGAAGTGGAGCGCTTCGTCAACGTCAACAAGGGCCACATCGCCACCGACAATGACGGCGACATGGTTTACCTCACGCGCCTCAAATGGGACATTGACCGCGTCGAGCGGGACTATCCAGACCTGAAACTGACCGCGACCAAGGAAATGATGGTCTGAGGGCGGCGTCCCTCTGCTCAAGCAAGATCAACGATAGGGGGGCGGGACGGCCGCCACCCGGGCCTTTGGGGCCCGGGTGATCCCGGACCGTTCCGCTTTGGCGCTTAACCTGAACAGGGCAGGCCAGCCTGCACGAAGGGGGTGCCAGCAAGGTCAACCATTTACCGCTCCGGTGAAACCCACCATTGCCCCCCACCCCAAATCCCCTACCCTCCGCCCCATGCCCCACCCCAATCGCCTCCAACCCGACGGCACCGTCCTCGCCACCCCGGCGAAAGGCGCCTTCATGGGCAATCGGGGCCGCCTGCACGACGCCACAGGCACCATCGGCCCCCGCCAATGGCAGACGAAACTCTGGATCACCTGCACGCTTCACCCCAAACCCGGACGCCCGCCGCAGGGCCTCACCCCGCCCAACGGCTACACCCGCCTCTTCTTCCATGACGAAGCCGTCGCCTGCGCCGCAGGCCACCGCCCCTGCGCCGAATGCCGCCGCGCGGTCTACAACGACTTCCGCGCCGCATGGGCCCGCGCCTTCGGCCATATCCCCAAAGCGGCCGAGATCGACGCCATCCTCCACGCCGCCCGCATCGACCCCGCAACACGACGCCAGCGCCGCCATGACGCCGCCCTTGCCACCCTTCCGGACGGCACCTTCATCCTGTGGAACGATCAACCCCACCGCATCGCGGGGGCCCATCTGCACCCCTTCACGCCCGCAGGCTACACCGCCCCGATCCCCCGCCCCGCAGGCCGGACACCCGTCCTCACCCCCGAACCGCTTGTCGCCGTCCTGCGAAACGGCTGGCAGCCCGCCCTGACCGCCGCCCAAGACCGCCCCAACTGGTAGCGCCTCACCCCTTCGCCGCCGCCGCCTTCAGCATCGCCGCCTTCACCCGCCGGTTCTTCGACCGCCGCACCCGTGGCGCAAAGAACAGCACCAACCCCGTCAGCCCGAACACCACCAACGCCCCCGCCGCGATATCCGCCAGCCACGTCCCCAACCCCGTCCCGACCCATCCCCGCTCGTGGATCGACGACAGCACCCGACCCCAGCGGATGCGCGTGTGCAGCCACGTCCCGTCTGGCGCATAGGTGCGCGTCGCATAGCGGCTGTCGGTCCAGACGAAACCCGTGTCCTCGTCCACGATCACGTTTTCAGTCCCGGTATCAAAGGTGAAGACGAACCTGTTTCGGAAGTTGTCATCCGACGTCGGATGCAGCACCACACCCGGCACCACCCGCGCGGCGATCCGTGCGGCCTCTTCCCCGTCCACCGCCCGCGCCAACGGCGAAGCCTCGAACAGTGCCGTGTCGTAATGCGCGCTTGCCGGAAACAGCGACAAGATCAGGTCGTCATGGTTCATGTAAAGACCCGTAAACCCCGCCGCCACCACCCACGGCAGGATCATCACCCCCAGCCATGAATGGATGCTCTTCAAAACCCGCTCGAACGACATGACTCTCCGCCTTTTTGCCTCTGCCCGATCCTGCACCGCGAAAGGCATTTGCACCATCGGCCCGCAGGGTCAAAAACCCCCGCTGCAACCAAGGTTTACCCCTCTCCTTGACCCTCCTGCGCTTTTCGGCTAAGCGCGACGGCAAGGCCTCACCGCCTTTTCCGACGCCGGGGCGCCCGGACAGCAGCGTCCCTTCATCCATGCGGGCCGATCCCGCATCACAAGGACGCTTATGACCAAATTCTCCGACCTCGCGCTCGACCCGCGCGTACTTCAGGCCATCGCGGAAGCGGGCTACGAAACCCCCACGCCGATTCAGGCACAGGCCATCCCCCACGCGCTGCAAGGCCGCGACGTGCTGGGCATCGCGCAAACCGGCACGGGCAAGACCGCCAGCTTCACGCTGCCGATGATCACCCTTCTGGGCCAAGGCCGCGCCCGCGCGCGGATGCCGCGCTCGCTCGTCCTTGCCCCGACCCGCGAACTCGCGGCACAGGTGGCCGAAAACTTCGACATCTACGCCAAACATACCAAGCTGACCAAGGCGCTCCTCATCGGTGGCGTCTCCTTCGGCGAACAGGACAAGCTGATCGATCGTGGCGTCGATGTGCTGATCGCCACCCCCGGCCGCCTGCTCGACCATTTCGAACGCGGCAAGCTCTTGCTGACCGGCGTGCAGATCATGGTGGTGGACGAAGCGGACCGGATGCTCGACATGGGCTTCATCCCCGATATCGAACGCATTTTCCAACTGACGCCATTCACCCGCCAGACCCTGTTCTTCTCGGCCACCATGGCACCCGAGATTGAACGGATCACCAACACCTTCCTGTCGAATCCCGCCAAGATCGAAGTGGCGCGCCAGTCCACGACCTCCTCCACCATCGAACAAAAGCTGATCCAGTTCCAACCCACCCGCAAGGACCGCAGCTTCACCGAAAAGCGCGCCGTCCTGCGCGCCCTGATCCGCGCCGAGGGCGAGGCCTGCACCAACGCCATCATCTTCTGCAATCGCAAGATGGATGTGGACGTGGTGGCCAAGTCGCTGAAATCCCACGGCTTCAACGCCGCACCCATCCATGGCGACCTTGACCAGTCGCAGCGGACCAAGACGCTGGACGAATTCCGCGACGGCACGCTGCACCTGCTTGTGGCCTCTGACGTGGCCGCGCGGGGCCTCGACATTCCCGCCGTGTCCCATGTCTTTAACTTCGACGTGCCCAGCCATCCCGAAGATTACGTCCACCGCATCGGCCGCACCGGCCGCGCGGGCCGTCAGGGCAAGGCCTTCACCATCGCCGTGCCGCATGACGACAAATACCTTTCCGCCATCGAAAGCCTCGTGAAACAGCAGATCCCGCGCGGCGAAATGCCCGAAGGACTCGACCTTGCTGCCGAAGGCTCCGACCGCCCGCCGCGCGAACGCGGGGATCGGGGCGACCGGGGCGACCGGGGCGGACGCGACCGCAGCCGTGGCCGGGATCGCGACCGTGGCCCGCGCGAAGACCGCGCCCCCCGCGAGGATCGCGCCCCCCGCGAAGACATCGCCGCCGTGACCGAGGCAGAGGTCGAAGTGGCCGACGCCCCCGCGCCCCAGCCCCGCCGCGAAGATCGCCCCCGCCGTGACGAAAACCGTCGTGACGAAAACCGTCGTGACGAAAACCGCCGAGAGGACGACCGCCGCGAAGGTCGCCGCGATGAACGGCGTGACGACCGCCGCGACGACCGTCGCGAAGATCGCCCCCGCCGCGAGGATGACCGTAGCGGGGATCGCCGCGAAAGCCGCGATGACCGCCGCGACCGCTACCGCGACCGCGACAGCGGCCCGCCGGTCGTGGGCATGGGCGACCACGTCCCTGACTTCATCCTCCGCAGCTTCAAGATCGCCTCTCCGGCCGTGGACGAGGTCGAGGATGACGCCCCCAGCGCCGCGGAAAGCTGACGGCCATAGGGCCAGCGCGTCCCGGGCTTGACCCGGGACCTCTCTGTCCGCCATCCGAAAAGATCGGCACAAGGCCCGGGGTCACGCCCGGGGCGCGCGATGTGCGCCTTTGCCAATGCCCCGCGCCGACGGGCCGCCAGCACCCGCCCCACCTATCGCCGCGCCCCTACCGCGCCGCCAAGCCTTCCGCGATCCCGGCCCACAGCGCCTCGACCGGTTCCACCCCGATCGACAGCCGCAGGAACCCCGGCGCGACCGCATCGCCCCAGCGCGCCCGCCGCTCTCCCGCCGAATGGGTGGACCCGAAACTGGTTGTCCGCGCCATAAAGGGGCAGGCTTCCAGAAACCGCTCTGCCTCCGCCTCGCCTTCCAGCTCCATCCCGATCAGGAAACCGAACCCCCGCGCCTGCCGCGCCATGACCGCATGCGACGGGTCCGACGGCAGCCCCGGATAGCGCAGACCCCTTACCCGTGGATGGGCCGCCAGCCGCTCCGCGATCACCTGCGCAGAGGCACACATCCGCGCCATCCGCACCTCCAGCGTCTCGATCCCGCGATGCACCAGCCACGCCTCGAATGACCCCGGCACCGCCCCCGACAGCTTGCGCCAGTAGCGCACCCGCTGCATCAGCCCCGCATCCCGCCCCGCGACATGACCGAACAGCACATCCGAATGCCCCCCCGGCGCCTTGGTATCCGCCGCCACCACCAGATCGGCCCCCAGGTCCAAGGGCCGCTGCAACACCGCCGTCAGCGTGGTGTTGTCCACGATCACCACCGCCCCCGCCGCCTTCGCCCGCGCCGCCACAGCCGCGATGTCGCACACCTCTAGCCCCGGATTGGACGGCGTCTCCAGATACACCACCCCTGCCCCGGTGAAATCCGCCGCCTCCATCGCCACGGTCGGCACATAATCCACCGTCACCCCGAATGGCCGCAGGAACCCCTCCACGAACAGCCGGACGGTGTAGTAACCGTCAGAAGGCATCACCACCCGCGTCCCCGCAGTCACGCAGGCAAACAGCGCTGCCGAGATCGCCGCCATCCCCGACGGAAAGGAAACGCACGCCGCCCCCTCCAGCACGGCCAACTGCGCCTCCACCTCTTCCCAGGTTGGCATGGACATGCGGCCATACAGGAACCCGCCCTGATCCACCCGTGGCAGGTGATAGGTTGCCGCACTCACCAAGGGCGGCGTCACCGGATCGCCCTGCCCCAGCCCCGCCGAACGGTGATGCAACACTTCGGCAAAGCGGCGGTCGTCATCGTTGCGGATGGTCATGGCGCAAGTCTCCTTTGCGCGGAACCTTCCCCGCTGGACGGGGGGATTTCAACCCCGCGCGTCGCGGTGGAAAACGGAGCAAAGCGTAACGGTAGGGCGACGGCCGAACCGCCGGGGTGGCTGCATGCACTGCATGCGGCCGCCGCCCGTGGCTTTGGGCCACGGGCGATGACCCGCTGTCACGCCCCAGCTCTCAAAATCAAACCGAAGCGCTATTCCAACCTTGCCGGGAACCCCGCCGCCCGCAGGTCCGTCCCCAGCGCATCCTCCAGCAATTTCACGATCTGCGTGGACTGCGCCGTCCCGCCATAGACCGCTTTGCCCTTCATGAAGGTCTGGTTGGTCAAGGACGCAAGGTCCAGCGGCACCCCGAATTCCTTGCCAAAACCCATCGCAAAGCCAAGGTCCTTCAGCGCAAGGTCCATGGTGAATGCGATGTCATAAGACCCGTTCAGGATCAGCTGCCCTTCCGTCTCATGCACGAAGGACGTGCCGGACGAGGCCGTGATCGCCTCCCACGCCGTCTTCAGGTCCAGCCCACCCCGCTTGGCCAGCATCAGCGCCTCGCCATCCGCGACCAGATGGATAAAGGCCAGCATGTTGGTGATCACCTTGATGATCGCCGCAGACCCAAGCGGCCCCATGTGAAAGATGCGCTTGCCGATCACCTGCAACGCGGGCTTGTGCATCTCGAACAGGTCCGCATCGCCGCCGACCAGCACCGTGATCTCGCCCCGCGCCGCCAGATGCACGCCCCCCGTGACCGGCGCTTCCAGCAAACGCACGCCGCCCGTCCGCGCCAACCCCGCCAGCCGCAGGATATCCTCGCGCCCCAGCGTCGAGTTTTCGATCCACGTCGCCCCCGGCTTCATGGTGGTCAGAAGCTGCGCCAGCACCGCCTCCGACACGGCAGGCGACGGCAGGCAGGTGAAGACATGGTCCACCTGCGCCGCAACCTCTGCCGGGCTGTCCGCAACCCTCGCTCCCATGGCCCGATGCCGCTCGGCCAGCGCAAGGTCGCGGTCATAGACCACGACCTCATGCCCCGCGCGGATCAGGCTCGCCGCCAGATGCCCGCCAAGATTTCCCAGCCCAACATATCCGTATTTCATTCCAGCCCCTTACGCCCCGTGTCCCACGATGGCCTTGACCTCGCAGAAGTCATGGATTCCCCAATCGGCATATTCCCGGCCATTGCCCGACTGCTTGTATCCGCCAAAGGGCGCATAAGTGTCCCAAGCCGGATAGTTCAGGCTCACCTGCCCCGCGCGCAGCCGCCGCGCCACCGCCACGGCCTCCGCCGTGTCGCCCTGCACATAGGCGGCAAGGCCATAGACCGTGTCATTGGCCATCGCCACCGCCTGATCGACGGTGTCATAGCCGATCACCGACAGCACGGGACCAAAGATCTCTTCCCGCGCGATGGTCATGTCATTGGTCACATGGCCAAAGATCGTGGGCCGCGCGAACCAGCCCCGGTTCACGCCCGCAGGCCGCCCGACGCCACCCGTCACCAGCGTCGCGCCCTCGTCGATCCCCTTCTGGATCAAGCCCTGCACCTTGTCGAATTGCAGCTTGGATATCAGCGGCCCCATCGTCACCGCCGGATCGTTCGGGTCCCCGACGACCACCGCCTCTGCCGCCTCCTTCGCAACGGCAAGCGCCTCGTCCATCCGGCCCGCAGGCACGAACATCCGCGTCGGCGCGTCGCAGGACTGCCCCGTATTGCCGAAACACCCCTCGACCCCACCCTTCACCGCCGCCGCAAGATCGGCCGACGGCAGGATGATATTGGCCGACTTGCCGCCCAATTCCTGCGCCACACGCTTTACCGTCGGCGCGGCGGCGGTCGCCACCTGCACGCCCGCACGGGTGGACCCGGTAAAGGACACCATGTCCACCTCGGGATGCGACGACATCCGCGCCCCCACCTCGGGCCCCGTCCCGTTGACCATGTTGAACACGCCCGCCGGAACCCCCGCCGCATGGCAAACCTCGGCAAACAGCACACCCGACAGGGGCGCGATCTCCGACGGCTTCAACACCATGGTGCAGCCTGCCGCGATGGCAGGCCCCACCTTGCAGGCGATCTGGTTCATCGGCCAGTTCCACGGCGTGATCAGCGCGCAAACCCCGATCCCCTCGCGCACCAGCAAGGTATCGCCCCGCATCTCCTCCCAGTGGAACTCTTTCGCGGCCTTGATGGTGCTTTCCAGATGCACCTGCCCGGCCCAAGCCTG
>JBDKFE010000105.1:0-16706 GCA_039798885.1 Pseudomonadota bacterium
CCGACCTCATGCGCCGCCGCCGCCACCGCCGCGATATAGTCATCCGGCAGGATGATCCCCGCGCTCGTCTCCACATGCGGCGCAAAGACGGCCTCTGGCCTCACCTCCCGGATCTTCGCCACCACCTCCTCCACCGGAGGCGGCGCATAGGGCGCCCGCGGATCGTTCCCCGTCTGCCGCGCCATCACCACCGTCGTGGCACTGGCAAACCCACCCGCATCAAAAATCTGCGTCCAGCGGAAGGAAAACCACCCATTCCGCACGATCAGCACATTGCCCTTGCCGAACTGCCGCGCCACGGCCTCCATCGCATAGGACCCGCCCCCCGGCACCAGAGCCACGGCCGACCCGCGATAGACCTCCTTCAACAGCCCCGACACATCCCGCATCACGCCCTGAAACCGCGCCGACATGTGGTTCAGGCTGCGATCCGTAAACACGACCGAGAATTCCTCAAGCCCCTCAGGGTCGATATGTGCATGCAGTCCGGGCATCGCTCAGCCTCTCCATTCCGAAACGCGATGGCTCGCACGGGCAAGCCAGTCAGGGTTGATCTCCACCCCCCAGCCGGGGGCATCGGGCACGCGCACGCAGCCCTCCGTCACATCATAGGGCGCGCCAAGGAAAAGTCCCTCCTGCCAAGGATAGTAATCCGGCCCCTCGATGGACAATTCCAGATACTTCCCCGCATTCGGGATCGCCTTCAGCAGATGCATCGTGCACATCGTCACCAGTGACAGGTTGGCCGCATGGGGCGTGATCGGCAACCCCGCCGCCGCCCCCATCCGGCAAACCTCCAAACTGCGGTAAATGCCGCCCATATACATCACATCCGGCTGCAGGATATCGACCGCCTCATGCTCGATCATCAACCGCCAGCTTGAAAACTCGCAATCCTGCTCGCCCCCCGCCACGTCGATGGACAGCGCCGCCCGCACCTCGGCGGTCTGATCCACTTCCCAATAGGGGCAAGGCTCCTCGAAATGCCCGATGCCATTATCCTCCAGCATCCGCCCCACCTCGATGGCCCGACGCGGCGAAAACCCGGAATTCCCATCCACCAACTTGTCGATCCCGTCGCCCAGCGCCTTCGCCACCACCGGGATCACCGCCTCCGTCCGCCCCGGCCATTCATCCACATCGCGCCCACATTCCGCCCCGACCCGCCATTTGAAGGCGGTAAACCCCTTCTCATCGCGCAACCGGCACAGACGCGCCGCCTCCTCCTCCGGCGTGATGTCCCGCTTCATGCTCGACGCATAGGCCCTCAGCATCCCGGGCTCTCCCCCCAGAAGCGAAACGACAGGCTTTCCCTCCACCTTCCCCCGCAAATCCCACAGCGCCGTATCCAGCCCCGCCATGGCCCGACGCAGGTAGCTCCCCGGATATTTGTGCTCGCGCTCATAGATGCGGCGCAGCGTATCCTCGAAATCCAGCGCATCGGTCCCCAGCGCATGGGGCGCCACCTGCCGATGAAACACCTCCGCCGTCAGGTCAGCATAATAGGTGGACAACTGCCCCCACCCGGTCGCGCCCCCCTCCGCCGTCGCCCGCACGAAACAGACGAACTCATTCCCGAACGTCTCCAGCCGCGTGATCCGCATCGCACCCCTCCCAGCCGCCCGGCCACCCTAGCGCGCCCCCGTCGCGGTCACATGACCATTCCCGACACGGACCACGCCGCTTCCCGGCACCCCAGCACCCCCACATTTTCCGTCTCCAAATATCCCGGGGGTGAATGGCCGCTTGCGGCCAGAGGGGGCTGGCCCCCTCCGCCGGAGGCGAAGCGCGGCACGCGCGCAGCCGACAGGAAAGACCCGCGGCGGCACGCCGCTCCGCTACTCCAATGGCGGCACGCCGCTCCGCTTGGAAAGCCCTACCCCAAAGGTCCCGGCCGCCGCTCCTCGGTCAACAGAACATTGGCCTCCACATTCCCCACCCCCGGCAGCGTCATGATCCGCCGCCGCAAGACCCGCTCGAAATCCGCGATGTCCCGCGCCACGACCCGCAGACGGTAATCGAACAGCCCCAGCACGTGCTGCACCACCTGCACCTCCGGGATCGCCACCACCGCCCGCTCGAAATCTTCCAGCGACACCCGCCCCCGCGCCGCAAGCTTCACCCCCAGAAACACCGTCACGCCAAAGCCCACGGCCGTGCGGTCCACCTCCACCCGCCGCCCCGCGATGACACCCGCCTCCTCCAACCGCTTCACCCGCCGCCAGGCCGCAGGCTGGCTCAACCCCAGCCGCCGCCCCAACTCCCCCGCCGACAGCCCCGCATCCCCCGCCAAGGCCCGACAGATCGCCCGGTCAATGTCATCCAGATCGATCACAGCGGCAGCGCCTCCCCATCCTTGATCGTGGAAATCAGCATCAAGGCCTCCAACTCCGCGATATGCGGCAGGGTCAGGATGCGGGCCCGATAAATCTCCTGATAATGCGCCATGTCCCGCGCAATCACGTTCAGACGCACATCCACCCGCCCCAGAAAGGTCTCGATGGCCAGCACCTCCGGCACCTCCCGCGCCGCCGCGATGAAATCGTCAAAGGCCCGCGGGTCGGTCTTGTCCAGCGTGAACCGCAACGACACCTCCACCCCATACCCCAGCGCGCGCCAGTCGATCACCGCCCGCTCCGCCCGGATCACCCCCGCCGCCTGCATCCGCTCCAGCCGCCGCCACAGCGTGGCCACCGTCACCCCGGCCCGCGCCGCCAACGCCGCCCGCGCCAGCGCAGGCTCCGCCAGATGATGCCGCAATATCCGCCGATCCGTCTCGTCCAGCATGATCCATCCACCAAACAGCCAAACCGCGCATGATCCTTCCCACAAACCACAGCAAAGATCAAACATTGCACAGGAAACCGCCCGAAACCCCCTATTGTCCCGCCATCACTCCAACAAAAGGATCGCCAAAATGCGCGTCTATTACGATCGTGACTGCGACGTGAACCTCATCAAGGACAAAAAGGTCGCCATCCTCGGCTATGGCTCGCAAGGCCACGCCCATGCCCTGAACCTCCGCGACTCCGGCGCCAAGAACCTCGTCGTCGCCCTCCGCCCCGGCTCCCCCTCCGCCAAAAAGGCCGAGGCCGAAGGGCTCAAGGTCATGGGCATCGCCGAAGCCGCCGCGTGGTGCGACCTCATCATGTTCACCATGCCCGACGAACTGCAGGCCGCCACCTACAAGCAATACGTCCATGACAACCTGCGCGAAGGCGCCGCCATCGCCTTTGCCCACGGCCTCAACGTCCACTTCGGCCTGATCGAGCCGAAAAAGGGCGTCGACGTCATCATGATGGCCCCCAAGGGCCCGGGCCACACCGTCCGCGGCGAATACACCAAAGGCGGCGGCGTCCCCTGCCTCGTCGCCGTCCACCAAGACGCGACCGGCCGCGCCATGGAACTCGGCCTCTCCTACTGCTCCGCCATCGGCGGCGGCCGCTCGGGCATCATCGAAACCAACTTCCGTCAGGAATGCGAAACCGACCTCTTCGGCGAACAGGCGGTCCTCTGCGGCGGCCTGGTCGAGCTGATCCGCATGGGCTTTGAAACGCTGGTCGAAGCGGGATACGAGCCCGAGATGGCCTATTTCGAATGCCTGCACGAGGTGAAGCTGATCGTCGACCTGATCTACGAAGGCGGCATCGCGAACATGAACTACTCCATCTCGAACACCGCCGAATACGGCGAATACGTCTCGGGCCCGCGCATCCTGCCCTATGATGAAACGAAGGCCCGCATGAAGGCCGTTCTGACCGACATCCAGACCGGCAAATTCGTGCGCGACTTCATGCAGGAAAACGCCGTCGGCCAGCCCTTCTTCAAGGCCACCCGCCGCATCAACGACGAGCACCAGATCGAGAAGGTCGGCGAAAAGCTGCGCGCCATGATGCCCTGGATCGCGAAGGGCAAGATGGTGGACCGGGCGCGGAACTGATCTATCCGCGAGGGTTGATAGAACGGGGCGGTCCGCTTGGGCCGCCCCTGTCTTATTGTATCAGCACGTGTTCTCTGTGCCATGCAAAGGCATCGTTAAGGGCGCGAAACCTAGGTTCAATGGCCTCGCTTATTGGCTGACCATGTAAGTCTCGCAAGAACTCATTTCCGGGAATGTTCTGAACTGCCTGAGGAACGATTACCCTCCTGCTAGCGTCAACACCCATCAGCCCGCGATCGAACGCCCAGTGTAAGTCCTTTGTCAGGGCGATACCGTTAGCCGGATCGTCACTCCCACCTGCCTTTACAGGAACAATGTGTGCAGCATCTAGGCCCAGCAAACCAGCATTTGGGACCTGAAAGCGCCTTGCCGTAAACGCACATCTCTCAGCGTAGGAAGCAATCACCTTGCGACGAAAAGCATGGTCGCGTGCTCTACGTGTCAATGTAGACGTCTCGAACTTGCGCTCACTCGAAAAGGCCGTTGCAGGGGAAAGTGTCTCTTGGTCCAATTCATCGGCTGCAAGCTGCAAAGTTTGCTGACTTATCGGCGGGTCCATTTGATTGAGGACGCCCCATCGCCGACCTTCGGTCATCCGAGAAATCTCGGGAAATGCAATCGAACCCTTTTTCACCAGAAACAATTCGATACTTGCCTCATCCTCAAGGTTCTTTCGGAAAAGCAAAATGTCGCCGCTAGCGGCCGCGTTACGGAGCGGACCCAAATTATCCGTCAAGCGCCGTTCAGGCGAGCGAGTGCCACCCCAGGTTTGGTGCTGATAGCGTGTACTGACACTGGCCACCTGCATACCATCTACGAAAAGCATGGCACGCAGACGAATGTCATGTGTTGGTCCGCTCGATTGAACAACGGGCGGAAAAAATCCGCTAGATCCTTTGGGATGACAATGCCACCTTGATGACCAGCGGCCTGCCCTGTGTCATTGTGGGCCAATACTTTGAAGAAAAATCCGTCTGTCAAAACTCACACTCACTCCGCAGCTATAGAAAGACCTTCCCGCTTGATATATGGTGCCATTCCACCAAGTACTGCCCTGAATACCGGAACGGCCACTGAATTTCCGAAGGCTTTGTAGGCACGCGTATCGGAAACTGGAATCTTGAATGTATCCGGAAAGCCCATCAGTCGCGCACATTCCCGTGGTGTTAGCCTCCTAGGATTCAAGCCTTCACCACGGTCCACCAGAATTTCCGAGCCGTCCTTGTAATAGCGCGCCGAAAGCGTCCTTGCGATATCATTTGGTCCAACTAGCCCGAAACCAAAACCATTCCCAGCCTTGCCATGCTTCTCTTTGTAGGCACGAAGATAGGCCCAAAGGTGGTCCGTAAGGACGTATTTCTCATTCACTTTGGCGGCATCGCCGAACGTGTAGTGACCCTCAGCTTCCTCTGAGCCGTCCTGCGGGTGCAGTATCGCCTTCATCGTAACTTGATCTTTCTCAGGCAAAGGCAATTTTTCAAGATCAAATGAATTGGCATCACGAAACCCAACAATCACAATTCGTGGCCGCCTCTGAGGCAAGAAATGACGCGCTTCGATAACGCGACATTGGACATTGTATTTCAACTGATCGCGCAACGCACGCATGATAACTGAAAACGTTCGGCCGCCGTCATGGCTGGTAAGGTTCTTTACATTTTCCAACAAAAACGCGCTCGGTCGCCGATGCTTAATTATGCGCACTACATCGTAAAAAAGGGTTCCTTGCGTTGCGTGATCAAACCCATGCCTTCTCCCCAACGCATTTGCTTTGCTGACTCCAGCGATGCTAAAGGGTTGGCACGGAAATCCCGCCAACAGAAGATCGTGTTCGGGTACGCTATCCTCAGGAATCTGCGTTATATCGCCCTCAATTTCACGATTGTCACGGAAATTGGCCTCGTAAATGCTGCGCGCATATGCATCCCACTCCGAAGAAAAGACACACGTACCGCCGATCCCTTCAGCAGCAAGACGCAACCCTCCAATACCCGCAAAAAGGTCAATGAACCTGACATTATCTGGCTGCATCTTGGGTGCCCTTTACTCTCGACGTACAACATATGCGAAGTTCGCTTGAAGGTCCACGTCTCCGTGTAGCCAAGATGGCTCAAGGAATCCCTAACACCCCTATCTTTCCCCCCACAAAAGGCGCATACCCCTCTCAGCCCTCCGAACACGGGGGGCGTGACGGGCCGGGTGGCCCGGGGCATGGGCCGACCGAGCGCCCCTCCCCCTCCGCCCCAGCCCGATTGTCCGGAAAGGACAGACCCATGGGCATCTCCACCCCCAAGCCCCCCTTCAACCTTGCCGAATTCCTGTCGCAAAAGGCCACGCCCGGCTCGCGCCGCCGTCCGGCCTGGAACCGCCCGCGCAGCGCCGCCCCCGTGGTCGAAGAAGCCGAGGACGACACCGCCGAAACCACCCGCCTCGACAAGGAATGATGTCCCCGCCCGCCCCGGGCCTGACCCGGGGCCTCCGCGCCCGCATGCCCGCGATCCGGGCCTGAACGCACCCGACATCCGGCCCCATCACCCCGACGCCGCCCTCGCAGGGACGGAGCGGCGCCGTCCGGCCCAACTGGACTTATCCGGCGCGATTCTCTGGCCTTATCCCCCGAAAACCCGTTGCGCGGCCCCCCGCGTCACCGCCCGCTGCGTGCTGACAGTTTGCGGTACGGTTTCCGGCACAAGAGCCGGTACAGCCAAAACCGCTATCGCGCGGCCTTCTCCACTGCCGAAACGATAGTTTCCACCACCTCTGACAGCAGCCCGGAATCCTCGCATTCCGCCATCACCCGGACCAGCGGCTCGGTCCCCGATTTGCGGATGAGGATGCGCCCCCTGCCCGCCACGCGCGCCTCCATCGCGGCGATCACGGCCTGCACTTCCGCCTCGAGCAGCGGTTGCTTTCCTTGCGCATAGCGGACGTTCTTCAGCATCTGCGGCACCGTTTCGAACTGCCGCGCCAGCGTCGCCGCGCTCTCGCCTGTGCGCGCCATCTCGACCAGGAATTGCAGCCCCGCGACCAGCCCGTCGCCCGTCGTGGCGTAATCCGTCATGACGATATGCCCGGATTGCTCGCCCCCCAGATTGAACCCCTTTTCCCGCATTCTTTCAACGACATAGCGGTCGCCCACCGCTGTCCTTTCCAGCCGCAGGCCGCGCCCTTGTAGATGCCGCTCCAGCCCCAGATTGGACATGACGGTCGCGACCAAGGCCCCGCCGCGCAGCCGTCCATCCTCGGCCCAGCGCGTCGCCATCAGCGCCATGATCTGGTCGCCATCGGCCACTTTTCCCTGCGAATCCAGGATCATGACCCGATCCGCATCCCCGTCGAGGCAGATGCCCACATCCGCCCCATGCGCCACCACGGCCTCTGCCGCCGTCTGGGTGTGGGTCGATCCGCAGCGGTCGTTGATGTTGGTCCCGTTGGGCGAAACGCCCACCGGCACCACCTCCGCCCCCAGTTCCCAAAGCACCTCTGGCGCCGCCTTGTAGGCCGCCCCGTTCGCGCAATCGATCACCACCTTCAACCCGTCCAGCCGCACCCCGGCAGGGACCGTCGTCTTGACGAATTCCTGATAGCGGCCCTTGGCATCCTCGATCCGCTTCGCCCGCCCGATACTCTCGGGTTTCGCGGGAAGGATCTCGCCCTCCAGACTGGCCTCGATCTCTGCCTCCGCCTCATCCGACAGCTTGAATCCGTCGGGGCCGAAGAACTTGATCCCATTATCTTGATGCGGATTGTGGCTGGCCGAAATCATCACCCCCAGATCCGCCCGCATGGACCGAGTCAAAAACCCCACCGCCGGCGTCGGCACAGGCCCCAGCAGCAGCACGTTCATGCCCGTGCTGGTCAGCCCCGCCGTCAATGCGTTTTCAAGCATATAGCCCGACAATCGCGTGTCTTTTCCGATCACGACGCGATGCGCCGAACCGCCGTCGCGCCGGAAATACCGCCCCGCCGCCGCGCCCAGACGCAGCGCCATCTCGGCGGTCATGGGATAGCTGTTCGCCTGCCCCCGCACACCGTCGGTCCCGAAAAGCTTTCGTGTCATTCCGATACCCCATTCACTGCCTGCCAAAGCAGCAAAGCCTGCCGCGTCTCGGCCACATCATGCACGCGCAACACCTGCGCCCCCTGCGCCACCCCGGCCAAAGCCACGGCGAGTGATCCCGGCACCCGCCGCTCGGCCACCTCTTGCCGCCCGATGGTGCCGATGAACCGCTTGCGCGACACGCCCAGCAGGACCGGCACGCCAAGGTCATGGAACAGCGACAACCGCCGCACCAGCAACAGGTTATGCGTGGCCGTCTTGCCGAACCCGATGCCGGGATCGACCATGATCCGGTCGCGCGAAATCCCCGCCGCCATCGCCCCTGCGATCCGGGCGTTCAGGAAGTCGTAAACATCCAGAAGCACATCCTCGTAGCGCGGGTCATCCTGCATCGTCGCGGGCGTCTTGATCGAATGCATCAGGATCACCGGCGCGCCCGACGCCACCACCACCGACGCCATCTCAGGATCAAAGCCCATGGCCGCTACATCGTTGACGATCCCCGCCCCCGCCGCCAGCGCCGCCCGCGCGACGGCGGCCTTGCGCGTATCGATAGAGATCGGGCAGACCAATCCCCCCGCCCGCAGCGCCGCGATCACCGGGGCGGTGCGCGCCACCTCTTCGGCCATCGCAACCTCTGCCGCGCCGGGACGCGTGCTTTCCCCGCCGATGTCCAGCACATCCGCCGCTTCGGCCATGGCCCGCGCCTGTGCCAGCGCCGCCTCGGGCGCAAGGAACTTCCCCCCGTCCGAAAAACTGTCCGGCGTCACGTTCAGGATGCCCATCACCTGTGGTCGGTCCATCCGCAACCCGCCAAAGGCAGCCCGCGGCGCGCTCAACCGGTCGCGCACCTCGCCGGGCAGGGCGGACACAGGCACCACCTCGGGCGGCGCATCACGCCGCAGCACCTCGACATCCGAAAACCAGCACCACCCCCCGGCAAGGGGCAAGGCCCCCACAGGACGCGACGGATCGACCGATGCAATGGGACGGTAATACTCCATGCGCCCTGCCTAGGCGCAGCGCCGCGCCCGTGCAAGCCCCGCGCGGGTCAACCCCGCTCTACCGGCACGCGGCTTCCTGCCGGGACTGCAACATCGCCGTGAACGACGATGCCCTGCGCCGCCATCACCTCGGCCAGCCACAGCGCCAGCGCCACGGGGTCACGGCTCTGCGGCCCGTCCACGGCATCCAGCACCAGCTTGGACGGCGCCCAGACGATCATCTGCCCGCGCTTCACCGCCCAGTCGATCTCGGTCCGCGTGGCCACCACCACACAGCGGTCATCCCGCGCCGCAAGGGTCCAGGCGTTCTGTTCGATCGCCAGCAGGTCGATCCGCCGCTGCGTCGGCTTGTGGCCCGTCTGCGGCCGCGCCATGTCGGGCAGCCCCACGGTCAGGATCACCGGCACCCCGCGCGCCTGCAACCCATCCAGACGGGCCGACAGATCGCCCGCATGGATGGCCGCATTGTCAAGAAAGACGACCAGCGGATGCACCGCTGCCTCTACCCCATCCATGCCCACCGCGCGCAAGGGTGCCTCGGCGCGGCTGCGGACAATCTCCACCCCCAGCTTGCCGGGGCCACGATCCAGCTTCTCCACCCGCACGAAAGCCCGCATCGCCTGCGGCTCGGCCAGAATGCGCTCGGCCACCCGTTCGGCCAGCGTCTCCAGCAGGTTCAAACGCTCTGCCGCCAGCTCGGCCGCGATGGCCTCGGTGATGCGGTCATAGCTCAGGATCTTGTCCACATCATCATCCAGCGGCTGCGGCTGCGGCCGCACCTCGACCACCACGTTGAACTGGATGCGCTGCCGCGTCCCCCGCTCCTGCTGAAAGGCGCCGATCTCCACCTCGACCACATGGTCGCGCAAAGAAATCCGGTCGCGCGGATCAGCCGAGGCCGAGGCCACGGCCCTCTCTTCAGGATGTGCAAAGGCGAGGCGGATGTCGCTGGTCATGGTCTCGCCTCCTTAGGCGCCGAAAAAGTCAGGGGCAGGTTAACACCTGCCCCTGACGGTTCCATGTCCGATATCGGCACAAAGGGCAACCAAGACGACTCGTCAGGGCTGCCGATAGAAAAGATGTGCCCCGATGGCGGTGGTGCGGGAAAACCGGTTGGACCAGCCGGGACGGACCCAACGGGTGTGGAAATGGGTGGCCCCCATGGTCAGCGCACGCGGCGCGCCATCCATCATCAGCCGCGCGATCCGCTCGGCCCGCCACATCGCCTGTTCGTCGCGCATCCGGTCGGCGCGGCCGTCGCAGACATAGCTGAACTGGCATCCGCCGCCGCCACGCTGCTGCACCACGCCACAGATCGTGCCGGGATAGTCCGGGCTGTCCACGCGGTTCAGGATCACCTCGGCAACGGCAAACTGGCCCTTCACCGTCTCGCCCCGCGCTTCGAAATAGATGGCCTTGCTCAGGCATTCCCACTGCGCGTCACCCGCAGGCGCGGGCAGGGCGGCAAGCCATGCATCGTCATACCTGACCACCGCAGGCACGACCGGGGTCGACGCAACGGTCGCTTCGGCCTGCGGCCCCAGCGCCAGTTCCTCCAGCTTCTGGACGGGGATCGCCGCCAGCGCCAACTTTTCCGCCCCAAGGACGGACCCCAGCGGGCCGCCAAGGGCCGCCGTCGGATCGTTCGAATGGCTCACCGTCACGTCGGCGAAGGCCGCTCCATTCAGGACGACAGCGGCAAGCGCCCCCATCATCCAGCCTGTATGCAAGCGCATGGTCTCGTGTTTCCCGGTCTGTTTCAGCCACCCCACGGGGATCCCCGCAGGACAAGAGGCGGGGTTATGCGACTCACCTGCGCTGAGTCCAGCAATGTGGCAGAACTACAACCAGATTCGCGCGCCCTTCGGCGGATATCCGCCTAGATTAATTAACGTTAAGTATAAGCACCGCCGCACAACCACATGATATTGTGCCGGTTTTCGCCTTACGGCAAACGCTCCTTCAAGGCCAGATGTGCCGCCGCAAGCCGCGCAAGCGGCACGCGATAGGGCGAACAGGACACGTAATCAAATCCCGACTTTCGGCAGAACTCGATGGATTCGGGATTGCCCCCATGCTCACCGCAGATCGACAGAACAAGGTCCTGACGCGTCCGCCGCCCCCGCTCTGCCCCGATATGCAACAGCTCGCCCACCCCGTCCACATCAAGGATGTGGAACGGATCCTCGGGGAACACGCCCTGCTGGACATAGGTGTTCATGAACCGCCCCGCATCGTCGCGCGACAGGCCATAGGTCATCTGCGTCAGGTCGTTGGTGCCGAAGGACAGGAAGGCCGCATGCTGCGCAATCTCGCCCGCCCGCAGCGCGGCGCGCGGGGTTTCCACCATCACGCCCAGCTTATAGGCGAAGTCCACCCCCGCCTTGGCCCGCACCTTCGCCGCCACCGCATCCACACGCGACTTGACCAACTCCACCTCGCGCCGGGCGCTGACCAGCGGGATCATGATCTCTGGCACCACCGCCGCGCCGCGTCGCGCGACCTCGACCGTCGCCTCGAAAATCGCCTGCGCCTGCATGTCATAGATTTCCGGCAGCACGACCCCCAGCCGCACCCCGCGCATCCCCAGCATCGGGTTGAACTCGGCCAAGGCTTCCGCCCGCCGCGTCACCTCGGACAGGGGGCGGTCCAGCGCCTCGGCCAGATCGCGCAACCCCTCGCGGCTTTGCGGCAGGAACTCGTGCAGGGGCGGGTCGAACAGGCGGATGCAGACCGGCAGCCCCTGCATGATGTCGAAAAGCTGCACGAAATCATCCCGCTGCATCGGCAACAGCCGCGCCAGCGCCGCCGCCCGATCCTTGGGCGTATCGGCAAAGATCATCTCGCGCATCACGATCAGACGGTCGTCTTCAAAGAACATATGCTCCGTCCGGCACAGCCCGATCCCCTGCGCCTCGAACTGCCGCGCGGTGGTGGCATCGGCGGGTGTATCCGCATTGGCGCGGACACCGATATCCCGATACTGATCCGCCCAACCCAGCAAGGTGCGGAACGTGTCATCCAGCGCCGGGGCCAGCATCTCGGCCGCGCCTGCCAGCGCCTCGCCCGTGGTGCCGTCGACGGTGATGATGTCCCCCTCGCGGAACACCCGCCCATCCGGCGCCACCAGCTTTTTCTCCTTGCTGTCCAGCTTCAGGTCCGACGCCCCCACGATGCAGGGCAACCCCAACCCGCGCCCGATCACGGCGGCATGGGATGTCATCCCCCCCCGCTCCGTCAGCACACCGACGGCGGAATGCATCCCCCGGATATCCTCGGGTGCCGTCTCGCGCCGCACAAGGATGCACGGCTCCCCCCGCGCCGCACTGGCCTGCGCGGCCTGCGACGAAAAGACGATCCGCCCCACAGCCGCCCCGGGGCTTGCGGCGATTCCCTTGACGAACACATCCCGCGCGCCCCTCGGGTCCACCTGAGGGTGCAACAGTTCTGACAGCGCCCGCGGCTCCACCCGCAGCACGGCATCGGCTTCGGTGATCACACCGTCCTCGGCCAAGGCCACCGCGATCTTCAACCCCGCCCGCGCCGACCGCGCGACCTTCACCGCATCCAGCACGGACAGGTGCCCATCCTCGATGGTGAATTCGATCTGCATCTCCTCGCGCAGCTTGACCCGGCAAGCCGCGCCAAAACGCAAAAGGTCCGCAAACAGCTCTGGCGCCAGTTCCTCCAGCGATGGCCCGCGCGGGTCGCGGGTAAGATAGATCGCCTCTGTCCGCTTCAGCGCATCCCGCCCCTGCGACTGGCCCAGATAGCGCCCCGTCACCTGCGGCTGCCCCGTCACCGGATCGACGAACTGGATCACACCGGACCCGGACACGCCCTTCCCGATCCCCTGCGCCATCTCTTGCACCACAAGCCCCAGCCCCGCATCTTCCGGGGCCCCCTTGGCCTGCCGCAGCAGCCGCGCCGTCGTCCCTTCCCAAGCCCGCGCCATGGACCGCAGCACTTCGGCCAGTTGCCGCGCCGGGTCCTGCGGGAACGCCTCTTCCATCTCCAACTCATAGACCCGCAGCGCATCGCGCAGCGCCTCGGCCGGGCTGCCCTTCGGTTCGAACATGTCAGGGTCCAGCCGCGCCACATGGGTCGCATAGGACCGCACGAAGCGCAGATAAAGGTCATCCGCCGCCGCCTGCCCGTGCCGCTGCACCAGCATCGCGTGCCGCGCCGCGTTCATCCCCACATTCAGGATCGTCGCAGGCCCGCCCCAATCCGGGTTCACCGGGCTGGGCCGGACCGAGATCAGCATATCCTCGCCGAAATGCGACAGGATCGCCCGCACATCCACCGCATGGCCCGCCGCGATGGCGCGGATCGTGGCCGCAGGCAGCGCCACCGTCTCGGGCACCGGCAGGTCCAGCCGCACCAGTCGTTGCAGGCATTTCGCCCGCCAGCCATGCGCGGTCGTCTGGATGCGCGCCGAGGGCGTGATCTCGGCGAAATCGGGGAGGACATCCATCTTCTGCACTGCGGCGACCTTTCTTTTGCAGCCGCAGGATACGCCATGCGGGCTGTCAATCAAGCCTGACATCGCCTGAAATTCAGGCGCTCCGCGCGGGGCGGGCCGCCGGGGGTTTCACCCCCGGACCCCCAGGGTATTTTGGCCGAGATGAAGCGGCGGTCAGCCTTCCACCTTCGTCAGGTCCGCCACGCCCGCGCAGATGGCGCGGATGCGGTGCAGCAGGTTCAGACGGTTGCGGCGCACGACCTGATTGTCGGTGTTGATCTGCACTGCGGTGAAAAAGGCATCGATGGGCGCGCGCAACTGCGCCATGGCCCCCATGGCGGCGGCGAAATCCTCGGCCTTCATGGCGGGACCGATGGCCTGTTCCGCCACGTCCAGCGCGTTGAAAAGCGCGCGTTCCTCGTCGCTTTCGGCGAATTTCGGGTCCGCGCCAAAGGAGTATTCGACGCCATCTTTCGCCTCGGCTTGGCTGAGGATGTTGTTCGCGCGCTTGAAGCCTTGCAGCAGGTTCGTGCCGTCATCCGACGCAAGGAACGACTGCAACGCCTGCGCGCGCTTGACCAGCAGCGTCAGGTCGTCATTGCCGGGCATGGCGAGGCAGGCGTCGATGACGTCATGCCGGATGCCTTGGTCGCGGAGGAAGACCTTGAGGCGGTCGTGGAAGAAGGCGAGGAGGTCATTGGTATCCGCAAACGCGTCCCCCCTCTGGCCAACAAGGGCCGCACCTTTCGCGAAAACTCCAGTTGAGGAGGCAAGAGGCAGGCGAAGGGAGTTCACCAACACCAACCGGATCACCCCCAAGGCCGCCCGCCGCAGCGCGAAGGGGTCCTTGCTTCCCGTAGGCTTTTCATCAATCGCCCAGAACCCGGTCAGCGTGTCGATCTTGTCGGCCAGCGCCACGGCCACCGACACCGGCTCCACCGGCACCGCATCCGATGGCCCCAGCGGCGAGTAATGGTCGCGCGCCGCGTCCGCCACCGCCGCGGGCATCCCCGCCGCCAGCGCGTAATACCGCCCCATCACCCCCTGCAATTCGGCGAACTCGCCCACCATCCCCGACCGCAGGTCCAGCTTCGCAACCCGCGCGGCCTGTTCGGCAAGCCCGGAATCCGCCCCGACCAAAGGCGCGATCTCGCGCGCCAGCGCGGCGATGCGCTCAATCCGCTCCGCCTGCGACCCAAGCTTGTTGTGGAACGTCACGGACCGCAGCCCCTCGGCCCAGTCGCCCATCCCGCCCTTGGCCACCCGCAGGTCATTCTCCCAGAAGAAGCGCGCATCCGACAGGCGCGCGGCCAGCACCTTCTGGTTGCCCTTCAGGATCGCCGCCCCGCCATCCGCCGCCTCGATATTGGCGACGGTGATGAAACGCTCGATCCGCCCCGTCTTGGGGTTTTTCACCGAAAAGAACTTCTGGTGCTCTTTCATCGAGGTCTGCAACACCTCTGGCGGCAGGCCCAGAAACGCCTCGCCAATCGTTCCCATCAGGACGACGGGCCATTCCACCAGCCCCGCCACCTCGGCCAGCAGCCCGCGATCCTCGACCACTTCAAGGCCAGCGGCGAAGGCCATGTTGGTGGCCTCTTGCCAAATCTGCGCCTCACGCTCGGCGGCATCCAGCATCACCTTGGCGCGCGACAGTTTCAGCCGGTAATCCTCGAAGGACGTGACCGCAAACCGCCCCGCCCCCATGAAGCGGTGCCCCTCGGTCGTATTGCCCGCCGTGATGCCTTCGATGGCAAAGGGCACGACCCGCGCCCCCGCCTCATCCACCATCAGGCACAGCACCGACTGCAAGGGCCGCACCCAGCGCAAGCTGCCGGACCCCCAGCGCATCGACTTGGGCCAAGGGAAATTGCGGATCACGCCATCCAGCACCTCGGCCACGATCGCATCCGCCGCGCGGCCGGGCTTTTCGACCACGGCGAAATAGACCTGCGCCTTCTTGTCGTCGCGGACCTCCAACTGATCCTTGGTCAACCCCGTCGACCGCAGGAACCCCTCCAGCGCCGCCGCAGGCGCGTCGGTGCGCGGCCCCTTGCGCTCTTCCCGCACCGGCTTGCTCTCTGCCGTCAACTCCTCGACCGACAGGACCAGCCGACGCGGCGTGGAAAACGCGCCCGCAGAGGCATAGGTCAACCCGGCCTCCACCAGCCCATCCGTCACCAGCTTCTTGAAATCCGACGCGGCCTTGCCCTGCATCCGCGCGGGGATTTCCTCGGAGAACAGTTCGATCAGCAGATCAGGCATGGTGTCACTCGCTCGCCGAGGCGTTCAACTGGTGCCAGGCAAAGGCCCGGCCATCGGGAAAGACCGCGACGACGCGGTCCACACCGGGGTGGATATTGGCTTCCGACAGAAAGGCGATGGCCTCTCCCTTTTCCAGCGCCGCGCCGATGGCTTCGGCATCGAAGCAATCGAACCAGCCCGGCGCGATGTTCGGGACGGCGTTGTCGTAGATCTTGTAGGTCTCGGTCAGCATCGCCTGCGACATCGGCGTGCGGAAACAGGCCCGGAACCGGATGGGGGAACTTTCGCTGTCGATCCCCGTCACGCCTTCCGCGATGATCGGCTCTGCCTGCCCACCCTCGATCAGCGTCAGCTTGATCTCTTCGCCGGGGACAAAAGCAGCCTCCTCGTAGAAGGCATAGACCTGCAACCAGTACATGGCCACGCCCGCAATCGCCCCGATCAGCACGATAGACCCCGCAACGATCTTGCCATTCACGCGTCTGCCCCCGCTTCTGTCATCCGGAAGGCATCGGCGCATTTCTTGGCCAGCGCCCGCACCCGCCCGATATAGGCCTGCCGTTCGGTCACCGAAATCACGCCCCGCGCATCCAGCAGGTTGAACAGGTGGGACGCCTTGATGCACTGGTCATAGGCCGGATGCGCCATCACGATCCGCTTGCCCGACTTCGGATCATCCGCGTCAAAGGACAGCAGCCGCTCGCATTCGGCCTCTGCATCCTTGAAATGCTGGAACAGCATCTCGGTCGTCGCCCCGTCGAAATTGTGGCGGCTGTATTCCTCCTCCGTCTGGCGGAAGATGTCGCCATAGGTCAGCGGGATGGGCGATTGCGGATCGTTGAAGGGCATCGTCATCACATGGTCGATCCCCAGCACATACATCGCCAACCGCTCCAACCCATAGGTCAGCTCGCCCGAGACGGGGCGGCAGTCATGCCCGCCCACCTGCTGGAAATAGGTGAACTGGCTCAC
>JBDKFE010000106.1:0-34102 GCA_039798885.1 Pseudomonadota bacterium
GCTTTGACGTGCAGGTGCTGGACGAAGGCGGCCACCCCGTGGCAGCAGGCCAACTCGGCGCCATCGCGATCAAGCTGCCGCTCCCCCCCGGCACCCTGCCCACCCTGTGGAACGCCGAAGAGCGCTTCAAGAAATCCTACCTCACCCATTTCCCCGGCTTCTACGAAACCGGCGACGCGGGCTATATCGACGAGGACGGGTATCTCTACATCATGGCCCGCACCGATGACGTCATCAACGTTGCGGGCCACCGCCTGTCAACCGGCGCGATGGAAGAGGTGCTGGGCTTCCACAAGGACGTCGCCGAATGCGCCGTCATCGGCGTGTCGGACGACCTGAAGGGCCAATCCCCCTTGGGCTTCCTCTGCCTCAACAAGGGCTGCACCCGCCCCCATGCCGACATCGTCAAGGAATGCATCACCCTCATGCGCGAAAAGATCGGCCCCGTCGCCGATTTCAAACGCGCCGTGGTGGTGGACCGCCTGCCCAAGACCCGCTCGGGAAAGATCCTGCGCGGCACCATGGTCAAGATCGCCGATGGGCAAAGCTACAAGATGCCCGCCACCATCGACGACCCCGCGATCCTTGATGAAATTCGCTCCGCGCTGCAATCGCTCGGCCTTGCCAAGGGCTGACCGGACGGCAACCGCAACGCGAAAGGGGGCACGGGCTGGACAACCCCGCCCCCGCGCGTAACCTTGCGCGCATGGAACAGCCGCGCGCCACACCCCTCTCGGACCCTGCCGCCCTTCTGGGCGACGGGCGCGCGCTGACCGACATCCTCGCCATGGCAGGCCCTGCCAGTGCCGCCCGCATCCTGCGCCAGATTCACACCGACCTTTCCGAAACGCGCCGCGCCCTCTGCCCCGCCCTCGCCGCGATCGACTGGACGGCGATCCGCGCCCAAACCCATATCCTCATCGCGCTCGCCGGCACCATCGGCGCGATGCGCCTGCACGCCCTCGCCATCGACCTGAACACCACCGCCCATGCACAGGACAAGGGCCGGACCGCCGCCCTCGCCGCGCCGCTCATGGCCGATCTGGATGCGCTTACCGCGCTGCTGGCCGGACGGATCACCGGGGGCGGCGCATGACCGACCACCTGCCCCTCCTCCTGATCGAAGACACGCCCTCGCTCCAGATGGTCTACCGCGCGGTCCTGACCAATGCGGGCCACAGCGTCCTCTGCGCGGGCACCGCCGCCGAGGGCCTCTCCGCCTTCCGCGCCTCTGGCGCGCAGGTCATCCTTCTTGACCTGATGCTGCCCGACCGCGACGGCCTTGACCTCATGCAGGATATGTTGGCCGAACGGCCAGAGGTCAGCGTCATTGTCATCACCGCCAACGGCTCTATCAACAAGGCGGTCGAAGCGATGCGTGCAGGCGCCCACGAATTCCTCGTCAAGCCCTTCGACGAAACGCGCTTCCTCGGCGCCGTGGACAACGCGCTCGCGGGCCGCAGCCCGCGCCGTACACCGTCCGTCAGACCCGCCGCCCCCGCCGCCACCGTCCTGCCCCCGCTCCAGACCGGGGCCTTCGTGGGGTCATCCGACGCGATGGCCAAGATCCACGCCAAGATCCGCTCCGTCGCCCGCTCCATGGCGACCGTCTTCATCACCGGCGAAAGCGGCACGGGGAAAGAACTCTGCGCGCTGGCCGTTCACGACAATTCCGCCCGCGCCTCTGGTCCGTTCATCGCGCTCAACTGCGGCGCGATCCCGCAGGACCTGCTGGAATCCGAAGTTTTCGGCCATGTGAAGGGCAGCTTCACCGGCGCCATCTCGGACAAGCCGGGGGCTGCGGCGGCGGCCGATGGCGGCACCCTCTTCCTTGATGAAATCTGCGAAATGGCCCCCGCGCTGCAGACAAAACTCCTGCGCTTCCTGCAGACCTCCACGGTGCAGCCCGTCGGCGCGACGCGGCCCCGCAAGGTGAACGTCCGCATCGTCTGCGCCACCAATCAGGACCCGCTCGACGCCGTCCGCCGTGGCCAGTTCCGCGAAGACCTCTACTACCGCCTCTACGTCGTCCCGATCCACATGCCCCCCTTGCGCGAACGCGGCGACGACGTGACCGAAATCGCCGAAGCCGCCCTCGCCCGCTTTGCCGCCGAAGAGGGCCGCCGCTTCGAAGGCCTCACGCCCGAAGTGGCCGCCCTTTTCCGCCGCCTGCCATGGCCCGGCAACATCCGCCAACTGCTGAACGTGATCCGCCATGTGGTGGTGATGAACGAAGGCGGTCCTGTCACCCCCGACATGCTGCCCGACATCGTGGCCGACGAGGGCGGTTTCACCCCGCCCCCCGCCACGCTGGCCCCGCTGACGCAGGAACCCGCGCTGGAGGCCCTGATCGGCCGCCCCTTGGCCGAAATCGAACGCATCGTGATCGAAGCCACGCTCGCCCGCTTCGACGGCTCGGTCCCCAAGGCCGCGCGCGTGCTGGAACTCGCCCCCTCCACGCTCTACCGCAAGCTCGACGGCTGGAAGGGCTGAAGGACAGCCCCCCGACCAAAAGCAGCGCGCGGCCCGCGCCACAGCCCCAAGACCAAGCCTCTGCCCAAGCCATTGGGCGGGGTTCACCCCGTCTAGGGTTCACCCCACCCCGACTTACCCCCTCAACTCACCAACCGCTTCAACCCCGGCACCCAGCGCAGCAGCACCAGATCCAGCACCACCACCGCCGCGATCACCGCGCCCCCCAGCGGAAAGGCCAGCCCCAGCCCCACGACCAGCGCCGCCGCCCCCCACCAGAACGCCATCCCCTGCGGCGCAGGCGGCGCGGCCAGACGGAAGGCCCGCTCTGGCCGCCGCTTCCACCACATCACCAGCCCCGATACCGGCAGAAAGATCATGGCAAGGCAGAACACCGTGTTCAGCGCCACGTTCCACCACCCCATGTCGCCCTCGTGAAAGGCGATGCCATAGGCCATCATCTTGGCCCAAGGCGAATAGGCGGCATAACCCACATCGGCCAGCACATTGCCCGTATACTGATCGATATGGATCGTCCGATCCGCCCCCGGGTTCGGCCCGTCATTCGACATGCTGTCATGGCTCACCGTCCAGACGCCCGTGTCATCCCCCGGCACCGCAATCTGGAACCGCCCCTCGAACCCCAAGCCGCGCGCAAAACCCGCGACCGCGTCGATATCCACCGCCCCGGCAATCGCCTGCACCCCGGCCAGCGACCCGCTTTCAGGCAACGGCGTCTGCTCCAGCCCCCAAGGCACCTCTTTCGCGGCCCCATGGTTCATATCCGCATGGGTCTTGTCCGACAGTGGCACCGCATCCCACTTCTCTGCCGGAAAGGTGGACCAAGCCTGCACCATCTTGCCGCCCCAGACCCCCGACCAGCTTAGGCCCGAGATGAGGAAGACCAGCATCAGCACCGATGCCCACATCCCCACCGCCCCATGCATCGCCTTCCACGCCGCCCGCGACGTGAAGGCCACCTTCGGCAACAGCGTCTTGCGCCACCCGGACCCACGCGGCCAATGCAGCCAAAGGCCCGTCACCAACAGGATCACCGCAAGACTGGCCGCCGCTTCGATCAGCCAGTCCCCCAAATCCCCCAGCAAAAGCGACCCGTGGACGGACGAGGCGAAATCGTACCACCCCGCACGCCACGCAAAGGTCTCCACCACAGCGCCGGAATAGGGATCGACCAGCACCGCCAGCGATGCCTCCTCCGCCGTCACCTGAAACACCGCCACGCGATCCGGCCCCAAAGGTTCCAGATAGGTGCCCGCCGCCCCGCCCGGAACGGCGGCCTCTGCCGCCGCCTGCAACTGCGACACGGGCAACCACGCGCCCGCCGGGATCACCCGCGTCAACTCGCCATTCACCTCGCTCAGCGCCGCGATCCACAGCATGGCCAGTCCCGTGACCGCCAGCATCATCAGGAACGGAAAAACATAGAGAGAGGCATAGAAATGCCAGCGCCACACCGTGAAATAGCGCCGTTCGACGGCCGATGCCGCCGTGTCTGTCGTGGAAACCATCGCGGTTCCTCCTTGTCGTGAAAACATGTCTGTGACCGGGCCACCAAGGGTGACCCAAAGGCTCAGGCCGTCGTCACGACAGGCGGTCCGCGCGCCGGGGGAACCGGGGTGAAAGACGAAGAAAGGAACGCCACCACCTGCGCGGGCCAAAGCCCACGCTGCGCCAGAACTGGCACGGGCAGCGCCACCCCGGCCATCTGGGGCAGGACCACCGCCCCGGTCAGGGTGCAGGCCGGGCATTCCATCCGCGCAGGATGGCCGCCATGGTCGCCCGCGTCATGGCACAGGTCCGCAACGCTCCCGCCCGCCGCGACGAAAGCCGCCAGCGCCGCCGCGTCGCCCGGACGCTCCACAGGCCGATGCGCCGCCCCCACCCCGGCCAGCGCAAGGCCAAGGGTCAGGGCAAAGATCACCCGCATCAGGACTGGAAAGCGCAGAAGCCACATCATGCTGCCGGGTTAGCGCAGGTGGAAACGCCAATCAACGGCCAAAGGTCGCACCGTCACAGCGACCCAAAGTCCCAACCGGACAGCAAATCTTTTCAAAAAGATTTGCAAAATTCTTCAAAGAATTTTGCCCGCGAAACGCGAACAATAACCCGAATCGCCCCCACGCAACGTGGTTAACGCACCCTCACGCCACCGCGCGTCTGTACAGTTTGCGGCACAGATTCCGGCACGGAATGCGGACAGCGATTTCTGGCCCGGACCGCAAATAAACACAGCGTCCGCAATGACTTGCGCCCGCCCGTCAGACGAACTGCTCGTTGATCAGCCGCTCTTCCAACCCATGCCCCGGATCGAACAGGATGCGGTGCCGGACCCCCGGCTCTGACCGCACCTCCACGCTCGCCACCGCCCGCACCGACCCCCGGCTGTCGGCATCGGCCATCACGGGGCGCTTCTCCGCCTCCAGCACCTCGAACCGCACCACCGCCGTCTTGGGCAACAGCGCCCCGCGCCAGCGCCTTGGCCGGAACGCCGCCATCGCCGTCAGCGCCAGAACATCCGCCCCGATGGGCAGGATCGGCCCATGCGCCGAATAGTTGTAAGCCGTTGATCCCGCAGGGGTTGCCACCAGCGCCCCGTCGCAGACCAGCTCTTCCATCCGCACCCGCCCGTCGATGATGACCCGCAGCTTCGCCGCCTGCGGACCCGCGCGCAGCAGGCTCACCTCGTTGATCGCCAGCGCCCCGTGGACCGTCCCATCCACCCCCACGGCCCGCATCCGCAGCGGATTGATCACCGCCTCTTCCGCCGCCGCCAGACGCGCAGGCAGATCGCCGGGCTGATAGGCATTCATCAGAAACCCGATCGTCCCGCAATTCATCCCATAAACCGGCAGCGCCAAGGCCTCTGTCTCATGCAGGGTCTGCAACATGAAGCCGTCGCCCCCCAGCGCGACCACAACATCTGCCTTCTCCAGCGCCACCTGCCCGTAACGCGCCGTCAGCACCCGCAGTGCCTCCATCGCCGCAGGCGCGGGCGAGGCCGCAAAGGCTATCCTTGAAAAGGCCATCCGTCCCCCCGTCCATGCTGCCCCCATCCTTGCGGGCCATTGCCCCCGAACTCAACCCCTGCAAGACCGTTCCGATACGCAACCTTGGGTCCGATCCGACCATTTATTTCGCAGCGACAGGCTTTACTGTCGTTTTCTTGCCTTCCCGTACGGCACCCTGTGCGCTAGATGCACCCCAAGCCCGCAAGCACCACGTCTCGCACCGCAAGGAGAGCCCATGAACGCCCCTCACCGCGACAACGGATTCTTTACTGAATCGCTCGCCTCCCGCGACCCCGAACTCTTCGGCGCGGTCACGCAGGAACTCGGCCGCCAGCGGCACGAGATTGAACTGATCGCCTCCGAAAACATCGTCTCCCGCGCCGTGATGGAAGCCCAAGGTTCCGTCATGACCAACAAATACGCCGAAGGCTATCCCGGCAAGCGCTACTACGGCGGCTGCCAATTCGTTGATATCGCAGAAAATCTGGCCATCGAACGGGCCTGCAAACTGTTCAAGTGCAGCTTCGCCAACGTCCAGCCCAACTCTGGCTCGCAGGCGAACCAAGGCGTGTTCCAAGCGCTGATCCAGCCCGGCGACACCATCCTTGGCATGTCGCTGGATGCGGGCGGCCACCTGACCCACGGCGCGGCGCCCAACCAGTCGGGCAAGTGGTTCAAGGCCGTGCAATACGGCGTCCGCAAGCAAGACCTTGAACTGAACTACGATCAGGTCGCGGAACTGGCGGCGGAACACAAGCCGAAGCTCATCATCGCCGGCGGTTCGGCCATCCCGCGCGTCATCGACTTCAAGCGGATGCGCGAAATCGCGGACTCGGTCGGGGCCTATCTCCTTGTGGATATGGCACATTTCGCCGGTCTCGTGGCGGCGGGCCTTTACCCCTCGCCCTTCCCGCATGCCCATGTGGCGACCACGACGACCCACAAAACCCTGCGCGGCCCGCGCGGCGGGATGATCCTGACGGACGATGAAACCATCGCCAAAAAGGTCAATTCGGCCATCTTCCCGGGCATTCAGGGCGGCCCCCTGATGCATGTGATCGCGGCCAAGGCCGTCGCCTTCGGCGAAGCGCTGCAGCCCGATTTCGTCACCTATCAAAAGCAGGTCATCGCCAATGCCAAGGCTCTGGCGGATGAATTGATGAAGGGCGGTCTCGACATCGTGACCGGCGGCACCGACACGCACCTGATGCTCGTGGACCTGCGCCCCAAAGGCGTGAAGGGCAACGCGACCGAAAAGGCGCTGGGCCGCGCCCACATCACCTGCAACAAGAACGGCATCCCCTTCGACACGGAAAAGCCCACCATCACCTCGGGCGTCCGTCTGGGCACCCCGGCGGGCACCACGCGCGGCTTCGGCGAAACCGAATTCCGCCAGATCGCCCGCTGGATCACCGAAGTCGTCGACGGTCTGGCCGCCAATGGTGAAGACGGCAACGGTGCCGTCGAAGCCAAGGTCAAGGCCGAGGTGGAGGCGCTTTGCCAGCGCTTCCCGATCTACCCGAACCTCTGATTTCCGAATAAATTCAAAGGGCGCGCTGTCATTTGACGGGGCGCCCTTTTGCTTTGCCGGTCCCCTGATCCGATGATGCCAGAAGACCGGCAAAACCGGCGCGGAAAGACGGGGCAAGGGAAACGGCGCGAAACCGCGATGGACAGAATGCTCAACACGATCCACCACCCCGCGACCGGGACGCCAACCCACCCCCCGCTTCTCATCGCGCATGGGCTTTTTGGATCGGGCCGCAACTGGGGGGTCATCGCCCGCCGACTGGCCGACACGCGGGATGTCTGGGCGGTAGACATGCGCAACCACGGCGAAAGCCCCCGGATGCCCACCCACAGCTACCCCGACCTTGCCGCCGACCTGTCAGCCACCATCCGCCACATCGCCGCCCCCATGGACCTGCTGGGCCATTCGATGGGCGGCAAGGCCGCCATGCAGCTTGCCCTCACAGAACCCGACCTGATCCGCCGCCTGATCGTGGCCGACATCGCCCCCGTCGCCTATAGTCACGACCAGACGCGCCACATCGACGCCATGCGCGCGCTTGACCTCACGGGTCTGACCACACGGGGCGAGGCGGACAGCCGCCTCTCGGCCCATATCCCCGACCCCGGACTGCGCGCCTTCTTTCTGCAATCCCTTGATCTAAAGGCCGAAGGCGGCCCCCGCTGGCGCCTGAACTTCGATGTGCTGCAGGCCGAGATGCCCAAGATCGTCGGTTGGCCCGGCACCGAAGGCCGCTTCCCCCGCCCTGCGCTTTTTCTGACCGGGGCCGACAGCCCCTATGTCAAACCCGAACACCGCGACACGATCCGCGCCCTCTTTCCCATGGCGCGCTTTGCCAAACTGCCGGGGGCGGGCCACTGGCTTCACGCCGAAAAGCCGCGCGAATTCGAAGAAACCGTCCGCGTCTTCCTGAACGCTTGACCCTTAGCCCGCGCGGCGCATCCGCTGCAGCAACCCGTCCTTCTTGACGAATTGGTGCCACAGCGCCGCGCCCACATGCAGCGCAATCAGCACCAAGAAGGCGGGTTTGCCAAAGCCGTGCAACTCGGCCAGATCCTCGGACGCGCTGAACCAGGCGACCAGCCCGACCAGCGGCACCCCCAGCATCAGCACATAAAGCGCCCCATGCCCCAGATGCGCGACCAACCGCTCTGTTCCCGTCATGCTGTAGGGCAGGTCCGGCACGCCCCGTGTCACCCGCAAGGCAATCCGCCACAGCGCCAGCACCAGCACCGCCACGCCCACCCCGATATGGGCCAAAGCGCCTGCATCATAGACCGCCGCGCCACCTTCCTCGATGATCTCCCATCCGGCCTTTATCCAGTCCTCGAAGATCAGGTTGACCGCGATCAGCACGACCACGGCCCAATGCAGCGCAATCTGCGTCCAAGAATACCCCTTCACGGCCATGTTCTACTCCTTTGACCAGACCAGCATCGGCGCGGTCGCCAATGCGACGGCCACCCCGGTCAACGCCGCCACGCCCAAGTGCGTGGGGTCAGTATGGCCCATGACGAGCATGAAGATAAACCCTGCCGCACTCAGCAACGCGGTCAGGCTGATCAGGGGAAATTGTGCGATTCGTGGCATCAAGACCTCCGGCACGGGCGCTTTTGCTAAAGGCAGACTGCCACCCGGCGCCCTGCGCCGCCTTGATCCCGGTCAATTCCGCCTTGGTTCAGAACAGGATGTCATCCAGCGACTCTTCGGCCACTTCCGGCGGCGCGGCCACCGCAACAGCCTTGCCCACCCCGACGATCCCGTCATGGATCGCCCGCTCTTGCTGCATCGTATAGCGTGACCGCACCCCCGCAAGCACCGTCGCCCCGGCCGATCCTTCGGCAAAGCCCCCCGCCGCAGGCAGGGCCACCCGCCGCAGGGCCAGCAGGACGGACACCTCACCCACATCGCCCAGCGCCGCGCGAAAGGCGTCAAGCCGCGCCGCCGCCTGACCCAGCCGCAGGGGCAATTCCCGGCCCGCCGAGTCAAATCCCCGCGCCGTGTCCTGCACCACCGCGTCGATCTGCTGCATCGCACCGTTCAGCGCCTCGGCATCCCCGATGAAACCCGACAGCGCCGCCTCCAGCCGGTCCACCGCCGCCTGCCCCGCCTCGCTCGCCAGATGGCGCGTCTCGTCCAGCTTGCCCTGCAAGCGCTGCACGATGGCATCGCTTTCATCCGTCAGTGTCCGCAGCCATTGCGCCAGTTCCCGCAGCGACCGCCCCTCTTCGCCCAGCTTGGCGCAAATCAGCACCGCGTTCAGGCCCGACAGCCGCACCTGCTGCGCGATTTGCCGGATCGTCACCTCGTGCCGCAGGATCACGTCCAGCCGCCCGCGCAACGCCTCGGCCCGGGCGCGCATCTCGACCAGATGCCGCCGCACGCGGCCCAAGGCCCCGTCCAGCGCCTCGGCATCCCCGCCGCCGTCGCCATCGCGCCCGCGCCCGGCATGGGCGAAGTAGAACAGCCGCGCCGCCTGCATCGCCTGATCGGCATTGCGCCGCACCTGATCCAGCGCGGCCAGAGACACGCCCACCTCGGACAGCGCATCCCCGCAGGCCGCATCGGCCAAGGCGCGGGCAAGATCGGTCAGCACTGCCTCCAGCGCAGGCTCGGCCACCGCCGCCTCGCCCATCACCTCGCGCACCCGCTCCAGCCGCTGGCGCGTGGAATCCCCCGCCTGCAAAGCCATGATCAGACGCGAGACTTCCGAGAACACGCCCTTCATCCGCACCGACAGGTCCGCGCTCATGGCCGTCATCTCGGCCCGCCCGTCCTGCACCTTCTGGGCGATGGCGGCGAACCGGCTCAGCGTCGGCAGGACGCGCAGCATCAATTCCTGCCGCAACTCCAGCAGCGCCGCGTCGATGGCCGCCGTGTCATGGCCGATGCCCACCATCGCATCCTTTACCTCTTGCAGGATGCTCTCTGCCTCGGACGCCATAGAGGCCAGTCGTTCGATGAAAGAATTGACCTGCGGCCGCGGCGGCACCAGCCCATTGCCCTGAATCCGCGCGTTGATCGACACGTTCGAGATCGTCCGCACCACACGATCCAGCTCGTTCACCTCCAGCCGCACCCCCCGCACCGCCACGCGCAGCGCGTCGCTCTGCCGGGTGAAGCCGTCGAAATCCGCGCGGATCACCTCCACATTCGCAAAGGTCTCTTGGATCAGCGATCCCAACTGGCGCGTCGTCTCGTCCCCCAGCGTCACGTCCAGTCGCATGAACAGCGCCTCGGTCCCGCGCAGGATATCCACCGCCCGCGCCAGCCCGTCGCCCGCCGAAACGAAGCTTTCTTCCGTGATGCACAGGACCCTTTCCAGCGGGTCAGCCCCGCCGATGTGACGCCCCACAGCCAGACCGGTTCCGATGTTCATGCCTGCACGCCTCACGCCTGCACGCCTTTATGGCGGCGCGCAAAGCTCATAATCGCCGCCGCGATGCGGTCCAGCGCGACCGATTGCACCGCGCTGCCCAGCTTCACCGCCTCGCGCGGCATCCCGTAGACGACGGAACTGGCCTCGTCCTGCGCGATGGTGGGCGATCCCGCCTGCTTCATCTCGCCCAGACAGCGCGCGCCGTCATCGCCCATGCCGGTCAAGATGATCCCCATCGCATTCGCGCCTGCCGCCCCTGCGGCGGACCGGAACAGCACGTCCACCGATGGCCGGTGGCGGCTGACATAGGGCCCTTCCACCACGGTCACGCGATAGCCCGACGGCAGACGCCGCAGGATCATATGGCGATCCCCCGGCGCGATCAGCACCTCGCCCTGCTTCAGGGTCGCCCCGTCCACGGCCTCGGTCACCTTGACCCGGCACAGCCCGTCCAGACGCCGCGCGAAGGCCGCCGTGAAACCGGGGGGCATGTGTTGCACGATGGCGATGGCCGGCGCATCCGGCGGCAGCGCCGTCAGGATTTCGCGCAGCGCCTCGGTCCCGCCGGTGGAGGAACCGATGCACACGATCGGCGCTGTCGGCGGAACGGGCTTCATGAAATTCGGCGGCGGCAGCACCTCGTCCGCGCTCAGCTTCGCGCCCGGCGCACGCAGCGCCCCCGGCAGCGCCGACCGCCCGCGCGACTGGCTTGCCGCCCGCAGCGCGTCGCAGATGCGGACCTGCGCCTCGGCCCGCCCGCGCTCATCCCCGGCCGACGGTTTCAGGATCACCTCCACCGCCCCCGCCTCGAGCGCGGCAAGGCTCTGCTCGGACCCACGCGCGGTAAAGCCGGAACAGACCACGACCGGGATCGGCCGCTGCTCCATGATCCGGCGCAGAAAGGTCAACCCGTCCATCCCCGGCATTTCAAGGTCCAGAAGCAGCACATCCGGCAACTCCTCCCGCATCGCCTTGGCGGCGGCAAAGGCATCGGGCGCAAGCCCCATCACCTTCAACCCCGGATCGCTTTCCACGATCGACCGCAGCATCGCGCGGGCCGAGGCGCTGTCATCCACGATCAGGACCCGCAGGGGGTTTTGCGAGGCAAGGCTCATGCTCCGACCTTCCGAAAGATGGTGGGTTTCACCTGTTGCAGGGCGTCATGCCGCACGACCATGCTTTCCGCATGGCCCACCAGCAGCCACCCGCCCGGCCGCAGATGCGCGGCCAGACGGTGGACGACACGCTCCTTGTCCGCAGGGTCGAAATAGATGAGCACGTTGCGCAGGAAGATCAGGTCCACATCCTTGTCCACCGGATAGGACGCATCCATCAGGTTCAGATGGCGGAACCGCACCTTCTGCCGCAGTTCCGGCACGACCCGGCTCTTGCCCGTGACACTTGGATCGGCCGACGACAGGAAATACCGCCGCTGCAACTCCGCCGGGACCGTCGTCAGCTGGTCGTTGGCATAGATCGCCGCCACCGCCCGCTCCAGCATCCGCTGGCTGATGTCGGTTCCAAGGATGGCATAATCAAAGGCAAGCCCCGACCGCCGCTTCTCCTCCAGCACCATCGCCGCCGTATAGGCCTCTGCCCCTTCGGACGACGCCGCTGACCACAGCTTCAACCGCGCCTTCTGACCGGGGCGCGACCGCGCGGCAATCAGGGGTGCAACTTCGCGGGAAAGGAAGTCGAAATGGTCCGCCTCGCGGAAGAAGCTGGTGGTGTTCGTCGTGATCAAGTCGATCACGGTGCGCAATTCGTCGCCCGGCAGATCCCCGCCCAGCAGCTTTTCCAGATAGGCTTCGGTATCGGGCAGGCCAAAGGCCACCACCCGACGCCGCAGGCGCTGATCGATCATCTGCACCTTGCTGGGCGGCAGGCTGATGCCGGTGATCGACCGGATCAGGTCGCGAAAACGGTCGCCCGTCGTGGTGCGGTTCACGGTCAGCATGCCCAGCTCACGCCACTTCGGCCATCGCGGCCTCGGGCAGGACGCCCGCCGCCTCGGCCAGATCGACCCGGGCGAACAGCCGGTCCAGATCCAGCACGCTCACCACCTCGCCCTTGCAGCGCCCGATCCCGGCGATGGCACTGCCCGACCAGCGCAGCAGGTCCGCCTCATGCAGCGGGCGCAACTCCGGCTCGTCCAGCAGCGTCACCTCGATCACGCGGTCGGTCTTGACCCCGATCACCGCGCGCCCCTCGCCATGCGCGACCTGCACGACGAGGATGCGGCTCTGCGCCGTATCCTCGGCCGCCGGACGGCCCAGCAGGCAGCGCAGGTCGACCACGGGGATGTTGGCCCCCCGCAGGTCGATGATCCCCAGCAGATGCGCGGGCGCATTTGGCATCGCCGCCACCGGACGCAGGTCAAGGATTTCCTGCACCCGGCTGACCGGAACGGCATAGAGTCCCTGATCCGCGTTAAAGGTGACGACATCCACGCTCTCGGTCATCGCACCCCCCTCAGGCCGCATCGCGACGCTTGAAACGCGTATCAAGGTCATCCGACCCCTCGCCCAGATCGAAGTCGAAACCGCCATCCATCGACGGCCCCTTCACCTTGGCCTTGGCCAACGACACGCCCCCCGACGCTGTGCGCCGTGCCGGGCTCGCCAAGACGGGGGCCCCTTCCTCCATCCGGAAGAAGCTGATCGCCTCGGCCAGAGCATCAGCCTGACCCGCCAGTTCATTGGCCGAAGACGAAAGCTGTTCCGCAGCCGACGTGTTTTCCTGCGTGACCTTGTCAAGCTGCTGGATCGAAATGGAAATCTGCGAAGACCCCGTTGCCAGTTCGCGCGACGCGACCGAAATTTCGGTAACCAGCGCCGACGTCTTCTCGATATCCGGCACAAGGCCCAGCAGCATCTCGCCCGCGCTCGCCGCCGTCCGCACGGTGCTTGCCGACAGGGACGAAATTTCCGCCGCCGCCGTTTGGCTGCGTTCGGCCAACTTGCGCACCTCCGCCGCCACGACCGCAAATCCACGGCCATGCTCGCCCGCCCGCGCCGCTTCGACGGCGGCGTTCAGGGCCAGAAGGTCGGTCTGCCGCGCGATCTCTTGCACGATCATGATCCGGTCCGCGATGGTCTGCATCGCCTGCACGGCCTCTGCCACGGCCTTGCCCGACATGCGCGCATCGTCCGCCGACTTGACCGCCATCTTTTCGGTCAGGCTGGCATTCTCGGCGCTCTGCTTGATGTTGGCCGCCATCTGTTCCACCGCAGCCGACGATTCCTCTGTGGCCGACGCCTGCTCTGTCGCGCCTTGGCTCAGTTCTTCCGACGTCGCGGCCATCTGCGACGATCCGGACGCCACGTTGCGGACCGCGCTGTTCACGCTGCCCACGACCTCGCGCAGCTTCAGCACCATGTTGTTCTGCGCCTTCAGCAGGTCCGCGATCTCGTCATCGCCCTTCGTCTCGGCGATCGAACGCAGGTCTCCATCCGCGATCTGCGCGGCAAGGGTGACGGCCTTGCCCAGCCCCCGCGACAGCGCAATCACGATCAACGTGGACAGCACCGACGCCACGATCACCGATCCCCCAAACAGAATCAGAAGCTTGATCTTGGCCAGGGTAAAGGCAGCGACATTCGCCTCTTCATTGGCGTGGACCTTGCCCTTCACCAGCTTGCGCATGGCCGCCAAAGCGGCACCGATCCGCTCTTGCATCACTTGGGCTTCGGTGTGGAAAAGCGTGTTCGCGCTGTCCCCCTGCCCCGCCATCTCCAACTGGACGATGCGCGACTGCAACTGGAACGCCTCTTTGTGGATGGCGTCGAATTCATTCACCGCCTGCAACAGGTCGGCATCATCCGACGTCTCGCGCAGAATCGCGATCAGGCGGTCCACTTCCCCCGCCTGCGCGATCAGCTGCTCCCGCAGCTTGGGCAAATGGTCCGCCGGCGCGTTCGGCAGGTCGACAAGGATCCGGCCGACGATTGCGCGCACGGTCAGCTTGGCCGAAACGATGTCCTCGATTTCCAGCAGATGTTCGACATCCACTTCGATAGCCTCTGTATAGGCGGTCGCCGCAGTCCGCAGGTTGTGTATCGCCATGAAGGTCGACACGCCCCACAACGCGAACAACAGGACGAAGGTCCCGGCAAGCTTGGCTTTGATGGTAAGCCGCATGATCATACTCCCTCAGGGCTGCACAGCCAGCGACCGGCTGGCGAGGTTGGCAAAGATGGTTTCCAGATTGGGCAGCAGGACGAACCCGTTCGGCCCGCGATAAAGCCCGCTCAGATATTCCGGGGGCCATGCATTGGCACTGGCGGGAACCGCTTCGATGGCCCGCGTCTCGACCGTCGCGACCTCGTGGACCGCATCCGCCGCGATGGCGACCGTCGTCGTCTCGCCGCCGATGACCACATCCAGAACGAGGATGCGCCGCCGTTCGTCCGCCCCTTCGTCGGGGATCGACAGCGCCTGCTTCAGGTCCGCCAGAGGCACGACCGACCCGCGCACATTCACCACGCCGGGAACAAAGGGACCCGCGCCCGGAACCCGCGTCACGGGCAGCGGATCAAGGATTTCGCGCAGCAATTCCGCCGGAACCGCCAAGGTCTGCATGCCCAGCGCCATCGTGACCACCGTCACGTTCCGTTCGGGCCGGATGTCATGGATGCTCATGCCGCCACCTCGCGCGTGCTGTCGATCCGGGCAGGATCGGCCTGTGTCCGCCCCATCCCCACCAGATGCTGCACATCAAGGATCAGCGCGACCGACCCGTCGCCAAGGATCGTGGCCCCCGAAACGGCCCGCACCCCCGCATGCAGCTTGGACATCTGCTTGATCACCGTCTGGTTCGTGCCGATGATCCGGTCGACGACGATGCCCACCCGGTGTTCGCCCGCCATGACGATGACGACGTTCTGCGACGCCCCCGGCTCTCCGGCGCAGTCAAACAGCTTACGCAGCCGCAGGAAGGGGACAAAACGGCCCCGGATATCCAGAAAATCCCCCGTCCGGTGCGGCTGCGCCTTCTCGGGCGGCAGTTCCACGATCTCTTGCACGCTGGGCATGGGCAGCGTGTAGCGCTCGCCCGCCACCTCGATCAGCAGACCCTCGATGATGGCCAGCGTCAGCGGCAGGCGCAGCGTGACCGTGGTCCCCCGCCCCAGCCTGCTGTCGATCTCCAAGGACCCGCGCAAGGATTCGATGGTGCGGCGCACCACATCCATCCCCACACCGCGCCCCGAAAGCTCCGTCACCTGCTCGGCGGTGGAAAAGCCCGGCTCAAAGACCAGAGCATAGGTCTGCGCCTCGGTCAGTTGTGCATCCGCCGCGATCAGCCCCTGCGCCACGGCCTTGGCCCGGATTTTCGCCAAATCCATGCCCCGCCCGTCATCGCGCACGCGGATCAACACCTCGGCCCCCGAATGTTCGGCCGACAGTTCGATCAGCCCCTCGCGCGACTTGCCCGCTGCGGCCCGCTGCTCTTGCGTCTCCATCCCGTGGTCGATGGCATTGCGCAGCACATGGACCAGCGGATCGGCCAGCTTTTCGATCACCGTCTTGTCCAGCTCCGTATCCTCCCCGATGACCGAGAATTCCACGGGCTTCGCCAACTGATCCGACAGGTCCAGCACCAGCCGCCGGAACCGGCCCACCAGCGACCGCATCGGCACCATCCGCATCGTCATGGTCGCATCCCGCAGACCAGCCGCCAGCCGCGTGATCTGTTCCGCCGTAGCGATCAAGGCCGGGTCACGGCTTTCCCGCGCAAGTTCGGTCAGCCGCGCCTCGACGATCACCAACTCGCCCACCGCATCCATCAGCGAATCCAGCCGCTCGGCGGGGACGCGGATCGTGGCTCCGGCCTCGGCCTTTATCTCGGACTTCGATTGGACCTGCACTTCGCGCGGCGCGGGGGCGGCCATGGACGCGGCGCCCGCGTCAGGCCCGGCCTTTACCGCATCCACCGCAGGCGCTGCCGCGCGCTCTAGCGTCCAGTCCGCATCGACGAAAAGGAACACCTCCTCCACCTGCGCCTCGGTCACGCCGGCAGGCAGGTCCATGCTCCAGCCGATGGCGCAGGCCTCCACATCCAGACGGTCCAGCGCGGGCACTTCCGCCACATCCGCCACGATCCCCGCCGCACCCATCGCGCGCAGTTCGTCCAGCACGATCTCGGGCCGCGCGCCCATGGCCAGCGCCGCCCCCGAAAGCCGGAACCGCAGCCGTGCCGCACCCTCGGCCACTGCTTCCGCGACCGGCACCACCTCGGCGGCAGTCGCGGCCCCAGAAACGACACCAGAAACGACACCAGAAACGACACCGCCACCCATCATGGCCCGCAACCCGTCAAGGATTGCCGCGCGCCGCCCCTCCGGGTCCGGCCCCCCCTCGACCAGCGCCGGGATCTCGTCCTTGGCCGCCAACGCCAGCCGCAGGATTTCCGGCCCGATGGCCAGCGCGCCCGACCGGATATGGTCGAACACCGTCTCGAATTCATGGATGAACGCCGCCAGTTCGGTAAAGCCGAACATCGCCCCGCTGCCCTTGACCGTGTGCAGGTCGCGGAAGACCTGATTGATCAACCCCACCTCCTCGGGCCGCTTCTTCAGGTCCAGAAGCCCCCGCTCAAGGCTTTCCAGAAGGTCGCGCAATTCCTCGCGAAAGATCGCGCCCATGTCGTCCGTCATCACCCCAGCACCTTCCTGATCACGGCCAGCAATTTGTCCTGCGTGAAGGGCTTCACCATCCAACCCAGCGCCCCGGCCTCGCGCGCCTGCGCCTTCAGCTCCTCGGCGGAATCCGTCGACAGCACGACGACCGGCACGCCCTTGCCCTGCGGGTGCTGCCGCAGCGCCCGGATGAACCCCAACCCGTCAAGGTTCGGCATGTTCTGGTCGGTGATGATGGCATCCACCGGCTGCGACAGGGCCTTGGTCAACCCGTCCTGCCCGTCCACCGCCTCGACGACCGCATAGCCCGCCTCTTCCAACGTCATCGCAATCATCCGGCGGATCGACGGGGAATCATCCACGGTAAGCACAGTCTTCGGCATCATGTGTCCTGTTCTTTCATCCCAAATCGCCCGATCAGACCGCCAGACGCGCGCGCAGGGCCAGCCGGTCCAGCGTCGCCGCCAGCGCCCCCCCGTCGGGGCAATCGATCTGCAAGTTCCGGTCCAGCTGCACCGCCGTCCGTCTGGCCGCGATCAAGACCTGCACCGTGGCGCAATCCGCCCCGGTCAGCCCGGCAGTCCCCAGCCTCAGGTCCCCCGCCTCCAAAGCCGCGCGCAGCCTGTCCCGCAAGCCGGCCGCATCCCCGGCGCGCAGCTCGCCCTCAAGTTCGATATACTCGCCGTCCATGCGTCCCTCGCTCGCTTGGACCCGGTCCGATCCCGGCACCGGTCCTTACGAGCAGAAACGACACGACAGCCGCTCCTGTTAGTCCCATCGGTCAATCAGTGCCGCCGGACCGGCGCGCAGCGGCACGCATGCCACCACCGGCCCCCGCCACGGTCGCCCCGGCCCCACCCCTGTCGCACCTATGGCAAGACCCCCAGCCCCCCCTCTCCCACCCGTCGCCCGGAAGGATCACGGCAAAGCCTGTTCCACAGCGCGTTCCACAGGGCAGAGCATCGGCCGGATGACCGGGCCGCGCAAACCAACCGAACGGCTGCATCCCTACCCCGGTCAGGAAAACCCCACGCACCCACAAAGGGATGCAAGGGCATGTGCCCAGCACATCCCCAAAGGCCCGGCAAGGCACCACGGCTGTCGCGCCAAAGGCCAACAGGGGTCAACAGCGATGTTCAGGAGGATTTGGTGGAGCAGAGGGGGATCGAACCCCTGACCTTATCATTGCGAACGATACGCTCTCCCAACTGAGCTACTGCCCCATCCGCGGGCCGCGTTCTGGCCCAAAGCGCGGCCCTTGTCAAGCGACCCTCCCCCGCGCCTCATGCCGTCGGGGCAGCGACATGCGACCGCACAAAGGCCACGATCTCCGCCGCCGGACGCGCCCCCGCAAGCCGCGCCACCTCGCGCCCGCGATGATAAAGGATCAGCGCCGGGATCCCCCGGATCGCCGCCCGCTGCGCCACCTCCGGATGCGCCTCGGTATCCAGCTTGGCCAAGCGCACCGCAGGCGCCAACACCTGCGCCGCCTTGGCGAATTCCGGCGCCATCATCCGGCAGGGCCCGCACCACGCCGCCCAGTAATCCACCAAAAGCGGCACCTCATCCCCCCGCACCGCCCGATCATGCGCGGCCCCATCCAAGGCCATCACCCGCCCATCCGCCAGCGCCGCACCGCAAACCCCGCATTTCGGCCCCGCCGCCATCCGCGCCATCGGCACCCGGTTCATCTGCCCGCATTCGGCACAACACAGCTTCACCGCGTCAGACATGACCGCCTCCAATAATTCCAATCATCGCATATGTTGGCCCCCGGCACCCCAAGCGCAAGCCCAGCCAGCATTTTCCGTCCCCAAATATCCTCAAGGGGTGAATTGGCCGCGCCCGCGCGGACAAGAGGGGACGGAACGTCCCCTGACGGCAAAGGCGAAGCGCGGCACGCGCGCAGCCGCCCGCAAAGGGGTGCGGGCGGAACGCCCGCTCCGCCTTATAGGAAGTCGCGCTCGACCTCCGACACGTCGATGCCCAGCGCTTCCAACCCGGCCTCAAGATTCTCGGCCAGATGCGGCATGCCCATCAGATACTGGTCCGTGGGCACCGTCGCCTCCGTATAGGCCGTCTGCACCGCCGCCTCGTAATCCTCCGGGTCGAACGCCCCCCGCCCGACCCAGGCGATGGCGGTCAGATGCGCCTTCTCGTCATCGTTCAACGCGTCGATGAAGGCGTGCAACTCCTCATCCGCCGCATTGCCCTCGCGGAACTGGTAAATGATATGCACCACCTTTTCGGGACTGATCTCCAGCATGGCGCGACTCCCCTTGCGATGACCCGATGGTCGCGCCGCCCCGCCTTGCGCGCAAGCCCTAACCCGCCAGCGCAAAGCCCGCCGCATAGGCCCCCGCCCCGGCCAGCGTCGCCAGCACCACCGACCGCCGCCAGACCCAGACCGCCACCACCCCCGCCGTCCCAAGAATCGGTGCCAGCACCGCCCCCGCCTGTACGAAAGGCAGGGCCGAAGCCACGAACAGCGTCCCGATCGCCGCAGGCCCCACGGCGGCAAGGAACCGCGCCAGCACGCCCCCCTCCGCCCCCGCCCCAAGGCCAAAGCGGATGGGCAAATAGCGAAACCCCCAATTCGCCGCCCCCACGACCAGCGCCAGCACCAGAACCTCCCACCTCATGCCCGCGCCCTCCGCAACAGGCCCGCCAAGGCCCCCGCCACCATCCCGCCAAGGATACCCGTGGTCGACGACACCGCCAGCGTCCCCGCCACGCAGGCCAACCCCGCCACGGCAATCACCGGCACCTGCGGCCGCGTCAGGATCGACAGCAGCAACGCCAGAAACAGCGCGGGCAGCAGGAAGCCCAGCCCCGCCTGCAGCACGGGCCAGCCCGCCAGCGCCCCGCCCCCGGCCAGCGCCCCCGCCACCGTGCCGCCCACCCAGGCCGCATAGGGCAGCAAGCCCAGCCCGAACATCCCCGCTTCCGAAAACCGCTTGCCCCGCGCGATCTCGCCCAAGGCCGCACCGAACACCTCATCCGTCAGACCCCAGGCCCAGGCCCAGGCATGGCGCTTGCCCGCCCCTTCGCCTGCCGCCTTCATCAGCGCCGGGCCGTAAAGGACATGCCGCAGGTTCATCGCGATCAGGGTGAAGGCCGCCACCGGCAAGGCCGCGCCAGAGGTCAGCAGCGCCAGCGCCAGAAACTGCGACGCGCCGGCATAGATCACCAGCGACAACACCGCCGCCTCCCACCCGCTCAGCCCCGCCCCGGTCGCCGCCACGCCAAAGGCAAAGGCGATGGGAAAATAGCCCAAGCCAATAGGCAGCGCCGTCATCAGCCCCGCCGTGAATGTCTCGTCCCGCCTGTCGTCCACGTCCGCCCCTCGCCCCATCCGGTCGCAGGGCTACCCGCCCCGCCCCGCGCCGTCAACGAAGGCCGCGCCGCCGCCGCCCAAGAGGCCCCAGATCAAGCCCGGGGCGCGTGCCCACGGGGGGCCCCCAATCCCCCCAAGCGACCCCAGCAAAGCACCTCGCCCCTCTTCAATGGAAGAAAGGGGCAGTGGGAGCGGACCCTTGCACCAACGCACAGAAACCCAAAAGGCGCACCTTTCGGTGCGCCAATTTGTAGGAACAGTTTGCGGTACAGTTTGCGGCACAAAAGCCGGACGCCGCTGCGTTACTCCGCCGCCTGAGCGTAGCTCTCCACCGGCGGGCAAATGCAGATCAGGTTGCGGTCGCCATGGACATTGTCCACGCGCCCCACGGGCGGCCAATACTTGTCCACCCGGAACGCCCCCGGCGGGAAACAGCCCTGCTCGCGCGGGTATTTCCGCGTCCAATCCGCCACCAGATCCTCCACTGTGTGCGGCGCATGGCGCAATGGCGAATCCTCGGCAGAAATCTCTGCCTTTTCAACGGCTTCGATCTCGGCCCGGATCGCCATCAACGCGGTGATGAAGCGGTCGATCTCTGCCTTCGTTTCCGATTCCGTCGGCTCCACCATCAAGGTTCCGGCCACGGGCCAGCTCATCGTCGGCGCGTGGAACCCGTTGTCGATCAACCGCTTGGCGATGTCATCCACCGTCACGCCGAACTCCGCAAAAGGCCGCGTGTCCAGAATGCATTCATGCGCCACCCGCCCTTTGTTCCCCATGAACAGGATCGGATAGGCCCCCTTCAACCGCGCCGCGATGTAATTGGCGTTCAGGATCGCCACCCGCGTCGCCTGCGTCAGCCCCTCACCCCCCATCATCAGGCAATAGGCCCATGAAATCAGCAGGATGGACGCAGACCCGAACGGTGCCGCACTGACCGGACCCTCGGCCCCGCCCGTTTCCGGATGCCCCGGCAGATAGGGTGCCAGATGCGCCTTCACGCCAATCGGCCCCATCCCCGGCCCCCCGCCGCCATGCGGAATGGCAAAGGTCTTGTGCAGGTTCAGGTGAGACACGTCCGACCCGATCTCGCCGGGTTTCACCAACCCCACCAGCGCATTCATATTCGCGCCGTCGAGGTAAACCTGCCCGCCATGGTCATGGGTGATCGCGCAAATCTCCCGCACCGTCTCTTCGAACACACCATGGGTGGATGGATAGGTGATCATGCAGGCCGCCAGATTTTCCCCAGCCTCTTCCGCACGTTGCCGGAAATCCTCCAAATCCACATCACCATTGGGCGCGGACTTCACCACGACCACCTGCATCCCCGCCATCTGCGCCGATGCCGGGTTCGTGCCATGCGCCGACACCGGGATCAGGCAGATATTCCGGTGCCCCTCTCCCCGCGCACGGTGATAGGCCTGAATGGTAAGGAGTCCCGCATATTCCCCCTGCGCACCGCTATTGGGCTGCATAGAGAACGCATCATACCCCGTCACCTCGCACAGTTTGGCCGTCAGGTCCTCGATCGCCTCGCGATAGCCCGCCGCCTGATCCACAGGCGCGAAAGGATGCAGGCTGCCGAATTCCGGCCAAGTGATTGGCATCATCTCCGCCGCCGCGTTCAGCTTCATCGTGCAGGACCCCAGCGGGATCATCGCCCGGTCCAGCGCCAGATCGCGGTCCGACAAACGGCGCATGTAGCGCATCATCTCGGATTCCGCGCGGTTCATGTGGAACACCGGATGCGTCAGATACTCGGATTTCCGCACCATCTCTTCGGGGAAGCCCAGCGTCGCCCGATGCGGCGGCACGCCTTCGATGCCAAAGGCCCGCAGCACGCGGATCAGCACCTTCTCATCCGTCGTCTCGTCCAGCGAAATCCCCACCCGATCATTCCCGATCTTGCGGAAGTTCAACCCCTCATGCCGCGCCGCCGCCAGAATACCGGCCTGCCCCACGCCCACCTCGACCGTGATCGTGTCGAAAAAGGCCTTGGGCGACACCTTCGCCCCCGCCGCCTTCAACGCCCGCGCCAGACGGTTGGTCAGGAAATGCACCCGCTCGGCAATCGCGCGCAGCCCCTTGGGCCCATGGAACACCGCATAAAAAGACGCCATGACGGCCAGCAGCGCCTGCGCCGTGCAGACATTGCTCGTGGCCTTCTCGCGCCGGATATGCTGCTCGCGCGTCTGCAAAGACAGCCGATAGGCCTTGTTCCCCCGCGCATCGATGGACACGCCCACGATCCGGCCGGGCATCGACCGCTTGTAATCATCCTTGCAGGACATGAAGGCCGCATGCGGCCCGCCATAGCCCATCGGCACACCGAAGCGCTGGCTCGACCCGATGGCGATATCCGCCCCCATCGCGCCCGGTTCTTTCAAAATCGTTAACGCCAGCAGATCGGTCGCCACCACAGCGACCGCCTTCGCCGCATGAAGCGCCGCGATTTCCTTTTTGAAATCAATCACATGACCATAGGTTCCGGGATACTGAAAGATCGCGCCGAACACCTTTTCAGGGTCCATCTTCGCCGGATCACCAACGATCACCTCGATCCCCAAAGGCAGCGCCCGCGTCCGGATCACCGCGATGGTCTGCGGATGGCAGCCGTGATCGACAAAGAACCCTTTGGCCTTCGACTTCGCCACGCGTTCGGCCATCGCCATGGCCTCTGCCGCCGCCGTCGCCTCGTCCAGCAGCGACGCATTGGCGACCGGCAAACCGGTCAGGTCCGCCACCATCGTCTGATAGTTCAACAACGCCTCAAGCCGCCCCTGCGCGATCTCGGGCTGATAGGGCGTATAGGCGGTGTACCACGCCGGATTTTCCAGAATGTTCCGCTGGATGGCCGGGGGCGTCACCGTCCCGAAATAGCCCTGCCCGATCAGGCTGGTCATCACCTTGTTCCGCGCGCCCACCGCCCGCATCCGCGCCAGCAACTCATGCTCGGACAACGGCGCCCAGCCCAGAGGGATGGTCTGCCGGATCGACGCAGGCACCGTCTGGTCGATCAACTCGTCCAGCGTCTTGACGCCCAAGACCTTCAGCATCTCCTCCATCTCGGCCGGGGACGGCCCGATATGGCGGCGATTGGCAAAGTCATAGGGATTGTAGTCGACAGGGGTGTAGGACATGGCGCAGGCCTCGTCGGATGCGGATGGGAGGGATGACGGCCGCCGCACGCGCCCGCCACATTCCTTCGAAGGAATTTGCAAAAGTTTTCGAAAACTTTTGCTGTTCAAAGACCTGCCGGGATCACCCGATCAGGTCGTTGTATTCGTCCTCGTCCATGAACTGGTCCAGAACCGACAGGTCATCCAGCTTCATCTTGAAGAACCACGCGGCCCCCGTCGGGTCCTCGTTCACCAGACCGGGGTTGTCGACCAGCTTGGCATTCACCGCGACGATCTCGCCATCCACCGGGGCCAGAATGTCGGACGCCGCCTTGACGCTCTCGATCACCACGACCTCGTCGCCTGCGGCGACCATCGTCTCGGTCTCTGGCAATTCGACAAAGACCACGTCCCCCAACTGCGTCGCCGCATGCTCGGTGATCCCGACGACGACATACTCGCCCTCGACCCGCAGCCATTCATGTTCTTCGGTATACTTCATCGCGCATCCTCAACGCTTGTAGGTGGTAGGGTGGAAAGGCATCTCGGCCACGGTCAAAGGCAGGCGCTTGCCGCGCAACTCTCCCTCGATGCCAAGACCGGGTTTTGCAAAGGCCGCAGGCACATAGCCCATGGCGACGGGGGCTTCGACCGACGGCCCGAACCCGCCCGAGGTGATGTTGCCCAGCGGCGTTCCATCCACCGCGAACAAGGCCACACCCTCGCGCATCGGCGCCCGCCCCTCAGGGCGCAACCCGACGCGCAGCCGCTCGGGTCCTTCGGCCAGTTCCCGCAGGATGCGCGCCGCGCCGGGAAACCCGCCCTCACGCGCCCCCCCGGCCCGCCGCACCTTCTGGATCGCCCAAGTCAGACCGGCCTCAACCGGGCTGGTCGTGCGGTCGATGTCATGCCCGTAAAGGCACAACCCCGCCTCAAGCCGCAGGGAATCCCGCGCGCCAAGACCGATGGGGGCCACCCCCTCACAGGCCAAAAGCGCCCGCACGAACCCCTCCGCCGCAGCCTCTGGCACGGAAACCTCATACCCATCCTCGCCGGTATAGCCCGACCGCGACACCCATAACTCTGCGCCCTGCCACGGAAAAATCCCCACATCCATGAAACGCATCGCCGCCACCGCCGGCACCAAGGACGCCAAAGCCCCCTCTGCCCCCGGCCCCTGCAATGCAATCAGCGCGCGGTTGGCGATGAACTCCACCTCCGCCACATCGGCCAGATGGGCGCGCATATGCGCAACATCCGCCTCCTTGCAGGCGGCATTGACCACGACGAACAGATGGTCGCCCCGATGGGCGAACATCAGGTCATCCAGAATCCCGCCCGTCTCATCCGTGAACAGCCCATAGCGCTGCCGCCCCTGCGCCAGCCCCAGCACATCCACGGGCATCAGCGCCTCGAACCCCAGACACAGCGCCTCCATCCCCTGCTTGGGGCGCAGGATGACCTGCCCCATATGGGACACGTCAAACAGCCCCGCGGCAGAGCGCGTCTGCAGATGCTCCTTCATCACGCCCGCAGGATATTGCACCGGCATCTCGTACCCGGCAAAGGGGACCATCTTGCCCCCAAGTTCCACATGCAGGTCATGTAGACCCAATCGCTTCAGGTCGGACAATCGTCCCTCCCCCGTCAAAGCGCCGGTCTGTCAAACCATCCGGCACCGTTCGGACAGGCCAATCCCTGTCCCACGATGCCCCCTCTGTCCTTGCCCAGCTCCTTGGGCGCCTGAGATCGTTATCCCTTCGGCGGGTGCGCTACGCACCACTCTCCAGAGTTCTTCGCCAGCAACGGTCCCTGTTGCCTGAGAGTTTACCGGGGCGGTTGCTCCTTCGGCACCGGCTCCCACGGGTTGCCCCGCGCGCCGGATTCTCCCGATGCTGACGCCCTTGCGTAACCCGCCACCCCCCGGTCAAGCAAGCGGAATTTCGGATGCGACAGGACGCGGCCGAAAACCGACATCACCCCGTCGCAAAGCGGATCAGGCCCGCCCGTTCGCCGCCACCCGGTCCACCACCCGCAACGCCAACCAGACGGCGAGGATGCCGAAGATCACGCCGCCCACCGCCTGCCCGATCAGCACGCCCTCCGCCCCCCACCACAGTCCCATGGCCCAAGCGAAAGGCACCGTCCCGATCGTATGCCGCCCCCAATTCACCATGGTCGACTGCATCGCCGCGCCAAGGTTGTTGCAGGCGGCATTGGCCACGAAGATCAACCCGTTGAAAAAGAACAGCAGGCTCAGCGGTCCGCAGAACAGATAGATCAGATCGCGCGTCATCCCTTCGGCATGGAAGGCATCGGCAATCGCCCCCCGCGCAAGGAACAGCACCGCCGACATCCCCACGATCACCAACCCCGCAAAGACGATGGCATCCCAGAACGCCCGCCGCACCCGGTCCATCTTCCGCGCGCCAAGGTTCTGGCCAAGGATTGGCCCCACCGCCCCCGACAGCGCAAAGATGATGCCAAAGGCCACCGGGGTCAGCCGCCCCGCAATGGCCATCCCCGCCACCGCCGCCTCGCCATAGCCCGCCACCATCCGCGTCACGACCGCCTGCCCCACGGGCGTGGCCAATTGCGTCAGGATCGCCGGACCCGAAATCGCGAACAAAGGCGTGGCCGACAGCCAGACGCTGCGCGCCGACGGTCGCCCGAACCCGCCGTAATGCTTCCAGATCGGCCACAGCGCCATGCCCGCAATCGCCGCCCGCGACCCCCATCCCGCCAGCGCCGCCCCCGTCAGCCCAAGGTCCGCCCACAGGATCAGCACCGGGTCCAGCGCCGCCAGCACCACCGCGCCCCAGACCGTCACCATCATGCCCCGCCGCGCATCCCCATGCGCCCGCAGCACGCCCGCCCCGATCATGCCGACCATCAGCAAGGGCTGCGACGGAATCAGCACCCGCAGGAAATGCAGCGCCTCCTCCGCCGTCCCCCCGGTCGCCCCCAGCAAGCCCACGATCCACGGCAAGGCCAGCCAAACCAGCGCCGCAAAGCCCGCCCCGAACCCCGCGCCCAGCAGCAACCCCTCCGTCGTCCGCTGCCGCGCCAGCGCCGTATCCCGCGCCCCCACCGCCCGCGACACCAAGGCCGACACGCCCACCGAAAGCCCGATCCCGAAGGCCGTGGTAAAGAACAGCACCGCCCCCGCATAGCCGATGGCCGCCGTCTTTTCGGGGTCCTTCAACCAACTGATGTACAGCATGTTGATCAGGTCCACGACAAAGATCGCCATCAACCCGACCGACGATGTCAGCGACATCACCGCGATGTGCCGGAACAGGTTTCCCGACACGAATTTCGCCTGCTCCGGTCCCGCCACGACAGCCCCCACCCAGGGCCGCAGCCCCCATTTTCCGTTCTCAAATATCCCACGGGGGTCCGGGGGTGTGAAACCCCCGGTCCGACGTGTCAGCAGTCACAAGACTGGCCGGCAAGCGCCCGAATTTTCGCAGGAAAATTTGTCCTCAGCCCGCCTTCACCACCTTCAAAAGCGGCATGACATCCGCCATCTCGGGTCCATTTGCCCGCCCCGTCAGCGCCTTGCGCAGCGGCATGTAAAGCGCCTTGCCCTTCCGCCCCGTGGCGGCCTTCACCGCCTCGGTCCAATCCCCCCATGTGGCATGGGTCCAAGGACGGGCAGGCAGCATCGCCACGGCCTGACGGATGAACTCTTCATCCCCCGCCTCGACCATCGGCTCGGCCCCTTTCGAGAACAGCTCCCACCACTCCCCAAGGTCCGCCAGCACCGTGATATTGCCCTTGGCCACGGCCCAGAAGGCCTCCGCCTCGGCCGCAGGCACGCCCAGCGCCGCGATGCGGTCCGCCACGGCGGCAAAGGGCAGCCCCTGCACATGCGCCCGCGTCAGCGGGAACAGGTCCTCGGCATCGAACTTCGTCGGCGCAGACCCGAACGACCCGACATCGAACCCGTCGATCAGATCCTGCATCGACGACGCCAATTCCACCGGCTTCGACGACCCCAGCCGCGCCATCAGCGACATCAGCGCCAGCGGCGCCACCCCCCGCGCCCGCAGGTCGCGCAAAGACAGGACGCCCAGCCGCTTGGACAATTCCTCACCCTGCGGGCCGGTCAGCAGGCTGTGATGGGCGAATTGCGGCGGCGTGCCGCCCAGCGCCTTCATGATCTGGATCTGCGTGGCCGTGTTCGTCACATGGTCCGCGCCCCGCACGATATGCGTGACCCCCATATCCACGTCATCCACCGACGAGGCGAAGGTATAAAGCACCTGCCCATCCGCCTTGATCAGCACCGGGTCCGACACCGAGGCCGCATCGATCGAAATGTCGCCGATGATCCCGTCGCGCCACTCGATCCGCTCCTGATCCAAACGGAAGCGCCAATAGCCCTGCCGCCCCTCGGCCCGGTACGCGGCCTTCTGCTCTTCGGTCAGCGACAGCGCCGCGCGGTCATAGACCGGCGGCCGCCCCATGTTCAAAAGCTTCTTCCGCTTCAGGTCCAGCTCGACTGGCGTCTCGAAACACTCGTAGAACCGACCCGCCGCCTTCAGTTGCTCCGCCGCTTCGGCATAGCGCGCCAGACGCTTCGACTGCTGCTCCACCCGGTCATAGCGGATGCCCAGCCAGTCCAGATCCTCCATCAGCCCGTCGATGTATTCCTGCTTCGACCGTTCCTGATCCGTGTCGTCCAGACGCAGGATGAAGGTGCCGCCCGCCTTGCGGGTGATCAGGTAGTTCATCAGCGCGGTGCGCAGGTTGCCCACATGGATATATCCGGTGGGCGACGGCGCGAAACGGGTGGTGACGGTCGACATGGGCAAGGGCTCCGTTGGAACCCCGTTCCTCTTTCACAGGCGGGCGCTTTTGTCCATATCTGGGGGGATGGAGGGCCCCGCATGACCACAACCGAAGACCCAGACGCGCAAGCCCCCGGATGGGACGCCTTCCCAGCCCCGGACCTGACGCTCTTTGAACAGCTCGCGCAAGAGGCGGTGGTGGCCCTGCCGCCGCCTTGGCGCGACGCGGCGACCAAGGTGGCGCTGCGTATCGTCGACTTCCCGCCCGATGACGTGCTTGAAGCGATGGGGATGGAAGACCCTTACGAACTGACCGGCCTTTATGAAGGCACGCCCCTGACCGAGAAATCGGTGATGGACCAGCCCCAGCATCCTGACGTGGTCTGGCTCTACCGCCGCCCGATCCTTGAAGAATGGATCGAACGCGGCGACGTGGGTCTGGGCGATCTGATCACCCATGTGGTGGTGCATGAACTTGCCCACCATTTCGGCTGGTCGGATGACGACATCGCCGCCATAGACCCCTGGTGGGAATAGGCAAGCTGCACCGCGCACCACGGGCCGCCCGGCCAAAGGGCAGATGCACGGGGCACGGGTTGCCCCGGACGGGTCGTTAGCGCTATCATGGCGGCGATCCGGACCAGTGACCTGCGGGGCAAGGGCGTCGAAATGCCTGAAAACACGAAACTTTCCCAAACCGCGTCGATCCTGACCCTGACGCTGAATCCCGCGCTGGACATGGCGTCCTCCGTCCCCGTCATGGTCCCGGATGAGAAACTCCGCTGCTCTGAACCCCAGCTGGACCCCGGCGGCGGTGGCCTGAATGTCAGCCGCGCGGTGCATGCGCTGGGCGGGGAATCGCTTGCGCTTGTGGCACTTGGCGGGCTGACGGGGGATCGTCTGGCGGAACTGATCCGGCGCGAAGGGGTCATGTTCCTTGGCATCACGGGACCGGGCGAGACACGGCAGAGCCTGACGGTGAACGAGGCCTCTACCGGGCGCCAATACCGCTTCATGCTGCCGGGCCCCATCTGGCAGGACGAAGATCAGGACCGGGTGTTCATGCTCTTGCGTGCGGCGGGCAAACCGGGCGGGTTCGCGGTGATCTCAGGCAGCCAACCCCCCGGCGTTCCCATTGATTTTCCTGCGAAACTTGCCGCCGCCATGCGTGGGATGCGGGTGGTGCTGGACACGTCGGGCAGCGCGCTGACGCAGGCGGTGGAAAACCCGATCCCCGATCTGGAAGTCCTGCGCATGGATGGCGAAGAGGCCGAGGCGCTGGCAGGGCGCAAGCTGGAAACCCGCGCCGATACGGCGGATTTCGCCCAAGCGCTGGTGGCGCGCGGCGTGGCGCGCAAGGTGATCGTGGCGCGCGGCGCGGATGGGTCGGTACTGGCCGACGCCACCACCCGCATCTTTGCCAAGGCCCCGAAAGTGCAGGTAAAATCCAAGGTCGGCGCGGGCGACAGCTTCGTCGGCGGCTACGTCCTCGCCCTTGCCCGAGGGCAGTCAGAGGGTGAGGCGCTGTCACAGGGCGTGGCGGCGGCCGCCGCCGCCGTCATGTCGGACGCCACCGAACTGTGCAGCGCCGAGGATGTGGCGCGGCTGCTGCCCGAGGCGGTGGTGAGCGAGGTCTAACTGTCTGCGGACGCTGGTTTAATCAGCGCTTTCGGGCCGGAAGCGGATGGACCGGAGTCCGTACCGGAAAATGTACCGCAAACTGTCAGCACGCAGCGAACTGCGAGTTAGGCATTAACCAAGGAACGATTCGGGTTTTCGGCGGGATGAACCGCCCCGGACTTGCTCCGGGGCCTCCTGTTCCGGTGTGGTGCGGGGGTGAGGTCACGGCCCCGGAGCAAGTCCGGGGCGGGGTCTTCCTACCCCCTCGGCCCCCAGAGGATGACCGCCGCGCCCGCCAGCGCCAGACCCGCGCCGATCACGTCCCAGCGGTCAGGCCGCGCGCCCTCCACAGCCCAAAGCCAGAGGAGCGAGGCCACGATATAGACCCCGCCATAGGTGGCAAAACTGCGCCCCGCCTGATCGGGTGGCGTCAGCGCAAGCAGGACGGCAAAGGCCCCCAGCGCCGCCGCACCGGGCAACAGCCACAGCGCCGAGGCCCCGCGCCACCAATGCCAGACGGCGAAACAACCCGCGATTTCGGCCAGCGCCGCCGTGGCGTAAAGGACCGGCGTCATCCCCGGCCCCCGGCGTCGCGGCGGGGGGCCAGCCCCCCGGACCCCCCGGGGTATTTGGGACCGAGATGAAGGCAGACGGTCATTCAGAGGCAGCCGCGGCACCCGTCCCGCCCGCACCTTCCGCCGGGGCAGGGGCTTCGGGCGGCGCAACGAGGATGCCGTTCAGCCATTCGCCCTCGGCCAGCTCGCCCGAGGCATAGGTGAGCGTGCCCTTGCCCTGCCGCTTGCCCCTTTCGAAGCTGCCCTCGTAGATGTCCCCGGTCGGATAGGTGGCGCGGCCCTGACCCTGCATCTCGCCCTCGACCCAATCCCCCACATAGGTGAAACCGTCGGGCATCGTGAGTTGCCCCTTGCCATGGCGCAGACCCGCCTTGAATTCGCCCGCATAGACGGTGCCATCGGCCCAGACGGCGCGGCCCCGCCCTTCGCGCTGGCCCGCCTTGAACTGGCCGCGATAGGTATAGCCGTCGGGCAGCGTCATCATGCCGATCCCGTCGGGCACCGCACCCGTGAAGGCCCCCTCGTAGCTGGACCCGTCGGGATAGGTGGCGCGGCCCTGACCCGCGATCACGCCGCCCGTCCAGTCGCCCTCATAGGTGGATCCGTCGGGATAGGTGATCTTGCCCCGCCCCTCGGGCCGGTCGTCCTTCAGCGCGCCCTGATAGACCGACCCGTCCGGATAGGTGATCTTCCCCGGCCCGTTCAGCGCCCCGTCGGTCCAGATGCCGTCAAGCACCGTGCCGTCCTTGGCGCGGAACGTCCCCTGCCCGTTGCGGCGGTCCTTGGCAAAGCCGCCTTCATAGACATCGCCATTGGCATAGGTCAGCGTGCCGACACCCGCCTTCTGCCCGTCGGCAAAGCCGCCCGCGTAGACATCCCCACCGGGATAGCCAAGCTTGCCCGTCCCGTTGATCTGCCCCGCCTTCCATGCGCCGACATAGGTCATGCCGTCGGGCAGGGTCAGCGTCCCCTGCCCCTCGCGCGCGCCCTTGACCAGCGCACCCTGATAGACCGCGCCATCGGGATAGGTGATCTTTCCCTCGCCCTGCTTTTCGCCCGCGACCCATGTGCCTTCATAGCGATAGCCGCCGGGGCCTTCGACGACGCCCTGCCCGTCATGCTGGCCGTCCTTGAACGTGCCGGTATAGACCGCGCCATTGGCATAGCGGGCGACGCCCGTCCCGGTGATGGCACCCGCGGCCCAGTCGCCCTCATAGGTGCCGCCGTCGGAATAGGTGATCTTGCCCTTGCCGTCCGGCTTGCCATCGGTGAAGCCGCCCTCGTAGACCGACCCGTTGGGATAGACCGCGCGCCCGGTCCCGGTGATCTTGCCATCCACCCATTCGCCCGAATACTCGAACCCGTTGGGCAGGCGGTAGGTGCCGGTGCCGTGCTGAAGACCGTTGCGGAACGTGCCTTCGTAGACCGACCCGTCATCATATTGCTTGGTGATGACCTCGCCTTCGTCCTGCGCCATGGCGGGCAGTGCCGCCACCGCCAAAACCAGTGCCAGAGCCAGAGCCGCCCCTTCGATCCGCATCGCGCCCATTCCTTCAGCCGTCAGGACGGAGCCTAGCCGCCCCCCCGCCGTCGCACAAGCCGCGCAACCTTTCCCTTGGGCCGCGTTCTGCTAGAACCGCAGGGCAGACAGAGGAACCCACCCATGGCCGACACCTTCCGCCTGACGCTTGCGCAGTTGAACCCCGTGGTGGGCGACATCGCGGGCAACATCGCCAAGGCCCGCGCGGCATGGGAAGAGGGCAAGCGCGCAGGTGCCGACATGGTCGCGCTGACCGAGATGTTCGTGACGGGCTATCAGACGCAGGACCTGATCCTGAAGCCCGCCTTCGTGCGCGACGCGATGGCGGCGGTGGAGGCTTTGGCGGCGCAGTGCGCGGATGGTCCCGCTCTGGGGATCGGGGCGCCGTGGTTCGACGGCCGTCTCTACAATGCCTATTGCGTGTTGCAGGGGGGCAAGGTCACGGCGCGGGTGCTGAAGCATCATCTGCCCAATGACGGGGTCTTTGACGAAAAGCGGCTGTTCACGCCTGCCGATGTGCATGGGCCCTATGTGGTGAACGGCCTGCGGATCGGCACGCCCATTTGCGAGGACAGCTGGCACCCCGACGTGGCCGAAACGTTGGCCGAAACGGGGGCCGAGATCCTGCTGGTTCCGAACGGGTCCCCCTATCACCGGGGCAAGCCGGACCTGCGGCTGAACCTGATGGTGGCGCGGGTGGTCGAGACGGGTCTGCCGCTGGTCTATCTGAACATGACGGGCGGGCAGGACGATCAGGTCTTTGACGGCTGTTCCATGGTGCTGAACCCCGGCGGGCATCTGGCCGTGCAACTGCCGCAGTTCGAGGATCGCGTGGCGCATGTCGATTTCGTCCGTGGCCCGGATGGCTGGCGGGCCGAGCGGGGCGAGATGGCAGACATCCCCGCCGTGGCCGAGGCGGATTACCGCGCCATGACCATCGGGCTGCGGGATTACCTTGGGAAATCGGGGTTTTCGAAGGTCGTTCTGGGTCTGTCGGGGGGGATCGATTCCGCGCTGGTGGCGACCATTGCCGCCGATGCGCTGGGGCCACAGAACGTGCATTGCGTGATGCTGCCGTCGCGCTTTACCTCGCAAGGCTCGCTCGACGATGCGGCGGAGTGCGCGCGGCGGTTGGGGGCGCGGCTCGACACGGTGCCGATCACGGGGCCGCAGGATGCGGTGGGCGCGGCGCTGGCACCCCTTTTTGCCGGAACGCAGCCGGGCGTGACGGAAGAGAACATCCAGTCGCGGCTGCGGGGCCTGCTGCTGATGGCCTTGTCGAACAAGTTCGGGGCGATGCTTCTGACCACGGGCAACAAATCCGAAGTGGCGGTGGGCTATTGCACGATCTATGGCGACATGAACGGGGGCTACAACCCGATCAAGGACCTGTGGAAGACCCGCGTCTTTGACACCTGCCGCTGGCGCAACGCCCATCACCGCCCGTGGATGCAGGGCCCACGCGGCGAGGTGATCCCCCCCGCCATCATCGACAAACCGCCCAGCGCCGAATTGCGCGAGAACCAGAAGGACGAGGATTCGCTGCCGCCCTATCCGGTGCTGGACGCCATCCTAGAAGGGCTGGTGGAAAAAGAGCTTTCCGTGGCCGAGATCGTGGCGCAGGGGCATGATCTGGCGACGGTGAAGCGGGTGGAGGGGTTGCTTTACACCAGCGAATGGAAGCGCTTCCAGTCCGCGCCGGGGGTACGGCTGACTCAAAAGGCCTTCTGGCTGGATCGGCGCTATCCGATGGTGATGCGCTGGCGGGACGGAAGCGGCGGGAAGGGGTGACGGGCAGTCACCTTACCGAATTTACGCAAGGCTTGGGGGGGCCGTTCTGCCGGGCCATCTGGACCGGGGCGATGTCCATCCGCTGTGCGTCTGCGCCCTATCCCGTGGCGTGGTGCCAAGACCGCCTCACACGGTCTCTCCCGCCTCCAATCGCGCCAGAAAGGCCCCGGCATCGCGCAGCACGCGGGCCTTGTGGCCGTCGTCCATCCGGTCCCAAGTGCGGTACATCTGCGCCATCCTCGGATTGCCTTCGAACCGCGCGCGGTGGCGCA
>JBDKFE010000107.1:0-3279 GCA_039798885.1 Pseudomonadota bacterium
TCATAGATCACGCCCACCACGCCCAAGGGCGTCCGCACCCGCTGGATATGCAACCCCGTCGGACGGTCCCAATCCGCGATCACCTCGCCCACCGGGTCCTTCTGCTCGGCCACCGCGCGCAGCCCGTCGACGATCCCCCGGATACGCCCCTCATCCAGCTTCAAGCGGTCCAGCATCGACGGCGACAACCCCTTCGCCATGCCGAACTCCATGTCCTTGGCATTGGCTGCGACAATCTCCGCCCGCCGCTCCCAGACATAGTGTGCCGCCCCGATCAGCGCGGCACGCTTGCGCTCGGCACGCGCATAGGCCAGTTCCGCCGCCGCCGCCCGCGCCGCCACGCCCATCCGGCGCATCATGCCCACTGCGTCTTCCTGTGCCCCGTCCGCCATCTGCCCAACCTTCCGTTCTTCAATCACCCGGGCTACGCCCGCTGCTCACAGGGCAGGTGCCTCGGCCCTGTCCGTCATGGAGTAATCCCGCGACACCGCAAAGACGCGCACATCCTCGGCACCGTCCGCCCGCGCCCTTACGGCGATTTCCAGCGCCGCCTCGCCCTGCACCGCATCGGCCAAGGTCAGGAACCGACCGGCCCGCGTCACACTTTCATGCACGCGCCCCGGTCCTGCCGGGGCAAGCCCATAGGCCGCCACCACAAACCGCCCCGCGCCCTCTGGCTGGACCTCTGGCCCGACACGGATGCGATACTGCTCGAAATGGATCGTGCGCCCCGCCGCCTGACTGTCCCGATGCGTCCCATCGCAGCGCCACGCCCGGATCGCCTCCTCACCCTCCCAATGCTGATGCGACAGGATGGCGTCGGGCTGGTCCAGCGGCCGGAACCGCTCAAGAAACAAAAGACCCGGATGCGCGGCCAAAAGGGGCCGCAGCCTGTCCACATGGGCAAAGTAATGCGGCATATGCCCTGCCTTCGGCTGCATGTCGAAGAACAGCGCGTGCATCTAGACCACCATGTCATCCCGATGGATCAGCGCCGCCCGCCCGGCATACCCAAGGATCCCCTCGATCTCGCCCGACTTGTGCCCCGCAATCGCCTTGGCCTCCGCCGCCGTGTAACGGATCAGCCCCTTGCCCAGCACCGCCCCATCCGGCCCAAGGATCGCCACCGGCTCCCCCCGCCCGAAGGACCCCTTCACCGCCCGCACCCCCGCAGGCAGCAGCGACTTGCCCTGACCCAGCGCCGCCACGGCGCCAGCATCCACCACGACCTCGCCCCTCGGCTTCATCGCATTGATCCAGCGTTTCCGCGCCAATTGCGGGTCCGCCCCCGGCACGAACCACGTCCGGTGCGCCCCCTCGGCCAGCGCCTTCAAGGGCCGCAACACCGACCCTTCCATGATCGCCATGGCACAACCCCCGGCCACCGCCGTCTTGGCCGCCATCAGCTTGGTCTTCATCCCGCCCTTGGACAGGCCCGAAATCGGGTCCCCCGCCATCGCCTCGATCTCGGGCGTGATCGCCTCGACGACCTCGAACCGCACGGCGGACGCATCCTCCTTCGGATTGGCCGAATAGAACCCGTCCACATCCGACAGCAGGATCAACTGATCCGCCCCCACCGTCACCGCGATCTGCGCGGCCAAACGGTCATTGTCCCCGAACCGGATTTCATCCGTCGCCACCGTGTCATTCTCGTTCACGATGGGCACCACGCCCAGACCCAGCAGCGTCTCCATCGTCGCGCGGGAATTCAGATAGCGCCGCCGATCCTCGGTATCCTCCAGCGTCACCAGAACCTGCGCCGTTGTGATCCCATGCGGGGCCAGCACCTCCTCATAGGCCCGCGCCAGCCGGATTTGCCCCACCGCCGCCGCCGCCTGCGACTGCTCCAGCGTCAACTCCCCGGCAGGCAGGCCCAGCACCTTCCGCCCCAGCGCGATGGACCCCGACGACACCAGCACCACATCCGCCCCGCGCACCTTCGCCTCGGCCACGTCCATCGCCAGCGCCGACAGCCACCCCTGCCGCAGCCCCGTCGCCCGGTCCACCAACAAGGCCGAGCCGATCTTCACCACCAACCGCTTCGCCGCCCGCACATCCGGCACGGCGGATTGCACCTTGCTCACGGCTGCCACGGCCCCGTCTCCTTCTCCGGCTCCGCACCCTGAATCTCGGCATAAAGCGCCCGCAGCACCTCCTGCAGCCCCATCCCCGCCGCGCCCGAGATCACATGCACCTTGCCCCCCGACGCCTTCTCCAGCGCCTTGCGCCGCGTGGTGATGGTCTTTTGATCCAGCGCATCGCATTTGTTCAGCGCCAGCACCCGCGGCTTGTCGCCCAACTCCTCGGCATAGGCCTCAAGCTCATGCACGATGGTCCGGTAATCCTTGGTGATCGTGCTGGACGTCCCATCCACCAGATGCAGCAACACCTTGCACCGCTCCACATGGGCCAGAAACTGCGTCCCCAGCCCGCGCCCTTCGGACGCGCCCTCGATCAACCCCGGAATATCCGCCATCACGAATTCCCGCCCGTCGATCCCCACGACCCCAAGGTTCGGGATCAGCGTGGTGAAAGGATAATCCGCGATCTTCGGCCGCGCATTGGACACGGCGGCAAGGAACGTGCTCTTGCCCGCATTGGGCAGCCCCACCAGCCCCGCATCCGCGATCAGCTTCAGCCGCAGCCAGACGGTGCGCTCCACCCCCTCCTGCCCCGGATTGGCCCGCCCCGGCGCCCGGTTGGTCGAGGATTTGAAATACAGGTTCCCGAACCCGCCATTCCCGCCCTTGGCCAGCAAAACCCGCTGCCCCACGGTGACAAGGTCGGCAATCACCGTCTCCTCATCCTCGTCGATGATCTCGGTCCCGACAGGCACCCGCAGGATGATGTCATCCCCCGATTTGCCCGTCCTCTGGCTGCCCATCCCCGGCTGGCCGTTCTTGGCAAAGAAATGCTGCTGGTAACGGAAGTCGATCAGCGTGTTCAGCCCCTCGACCGCCTCGGCCCAGACCGACCCGCCATTTCCGCCATCCCCGCCATCGGGTCCGCCGAATTCCACGAACTTCTCGCGCCGGAAGGACACGCAGCCCGCCCCCCCCCCGCCCGAGCGGATATAGACTTTGGCAAGGTCGAGGAACTTCATGGCATCAGGCTTTCATAAGGATCGCCCAAGGCGATAGTGGACAATCGCCCAAGGCTCAAGCCTCACGCGGGCCAAGGTCATCCCTTCCCGCGCAAAGCCCCTTCATCTCGGCCCAAATACCCAAATCCCCGGGCCGAACCGGGCGACAGGTCAAAAGCCGGGGAACAGGGGGG
>JBDKFE010000108.1:0-25293 GCA_039798885.1 Pseudomonadota bacterium
TGCCGTTGATCCAGTGACCGATCTCTTTCATGGGAGCCTCCCTTTATGCTGATGGCACAATAGCCTTGCGGAAATGCGGGGAACAGAGAAGAATGGGCAAAAGCATTTTGCAATTTTGCAGGATGACGGTTGGTTCTCACCCGGGCCCCAAAGGCCCGGGTGGCGGCCGCCCCGCCCCCCCGGGGCGGCCGCACGGGGTCCGTGCAGCCACCCCGGCGTGACGGCCGCCACCCTAGCGTCGCCTTTTGCGATTATGCAAAATGCTTTTGCCCAATCTTCTCTGTTCCCCGCATTTCCGCAAGGCTATTGTGCCATCAGCATAAAGGGAGGCTCCCATGAAAGAGATCGGTCACTGGATCAACGGCAAGCATGTGGCAGGCACGTCGGGCCGCTTTGCCGACGTCTTCAACCCCGCCACGGGCGAGGTGCAGGCCAAGGTCGCGCTTGCCACCAAGGCAGAGCTGGATGCGGCCACCGCAGATGCCGCCGCCGCGCAGGTGAAATGGGGCGCGACCAACCCGCAGCGCCGCGCGCGGGTGATGATGGAATTCGTCCGCCTGCTGAACCGCGATATGGAGAAGCTGGCGCAGGCCCTGTCTTCGGAACATGGCAAGACGATCCCGGACGCCAAGGGCGACATCCAGCGCGGGCTGGAGGTGATGGAGTTCTGCATCGGCGCGCCGCATCTGCTGAAGGGGGAGTTCACCGACAGCGCGGGGCCGGGGATCGACATGTATTCGATGCGTCAGCCCATCGGCGTGGCGGCGGGCATCACGCCCTTCAACTTCCCCGCCATGATCCCGATGTGGAAAATGGGCCCGGCGCTGGCCTGCGGGAATGCCTTTATCCTAAAACCGTCGGAGCGTGATCCGTCTGTCCCGCTGATGTTGGCGGAACTGATGCAAGAGGCCGGGCTACCGGACGGCGTGCTGCAAGTCATCAACGGCGACAAAGAGGCGGTGGACGCGATCCTTGATAACCCCCAAATCGCGGGGATCGGCTTTGTCGGGTCCACCCCCATCGCGGAATACATCTACGGGCGCGGCTGTTCGAACGGCAAGCGGGTGCAGTGCTTTGGCGGTGCCAAGAACCACATGATCATCATGCCGGATGCCGACATGGATCAGGCGGCGGATGCGCTGGTGGGTGCGGGCTATGGCGCGGCGGGCGAACGCTGCATGGCGATCTCGGTCGCGGTGCCGGTGGGCGATGCGACGGCGGATGCGCTGATCGAAAAGCTGATCCCCCGGATCGAAAAGCTGAAGGTCGGCCCCTATACCGCCGGAAACGACGTGGATTACGGCCCGGTCGTCACGGCGGCGGCCAAGGCGAACATCCTGAAGCTGGTGGAGTCCGGCGTGGCGCAGGGCGCGAAGCTGGTTGTCGATGGCCGGAACTTCAAGCTGCAGGGCTATGAGGACGGGTTCTTCGTCGGGCCGCATCTGTTCGACCATGTGACGCGCGACATGGACATCTATCGCAAGGAAATCTTTGGACCGGTGCTGTCGACCGTTCGCGCCAAGACCTATGAGGAAGCCTTGGCCTATGCGATGGACCATGAATATGGCAACGGGACCGCGATCTTTACCCGCGACGGCGACACGGCGCGCGACTTTGCCGCCCGCGTCAATGTGGGGATGATCGGGATCAACGTGCCGATCCCGGTGCCGCTGGCCTATCACACCTTCGGCGGCTGGAAGAAATCGGCCTTCGGCGACCTGAACCAGCACGGGCCGGATGCCTTCCGCTTCTATACGCGGACAAAGACCATCACCTCGCGCTGGCCGTCGGGCATCAAGGAAGGCGCGAGCCTGAATTTCAAGCCGATGGATTGATCCTGCGGGAACTTCCGGTTCAGGGCCGCCTTTGGGCGGCCCTTTGCTTTGGGCGACAAAGATGGGGCGATGTGCTATGATCCATGCACATCCCGGAATGTCGGGGCGCAAGAGGAGGATGAGATCATGACCAAGAATGTCGGTGGTATCGACCGCGTGTTGCGGATCGTCGTCGGTTTGGCACTGATTGCCGGCTTCTTCCTGAATACGGACGGGGCCTATCGCTGGGCCTATCTGCTGGGGATCATCCCGCTGGCAACGGGGCTGCTGTCCACCTGCCCGCTTTATTCGATCCTTGGGATTTCCACCTGCCCGGTGAAGCGGGCCTAAGTCGGACCCCTTGGAAAAACCCGTAGGCGCCGCCCCGCAGGGCGGCGCTTTTCATTCGGCCGCTACGCGGCGGGGGGTAAGCATGTCCTTCAGGTAGCGGCCCGTATGGCTGCGTTCGACCTTTGCCACATCTTCGGGCGTGCCTTCGGCCACGATCTGCCCGCCGCCATCGCCGCCTTCGGGGCCGATATCGATGATCCAATCGGCGGTCTTGATGACATCGAGGTTGTGTTCGATCACCACGACCGTGTTGCCCTGATCGACAAGTTCATGCAGCACTTCAAGAAGTTTGCGTACATCTTCGAAATGTAACCCAGTTGTCGGTTCATCAAGGATGTAAAGCGTGCGCCCCGTCGCGCGGCGCGACAGTTCCTTGGACAGCTTGACCCGCTGCGCCTCGCCCCCGGACAGGGTCGTGGCCTGCTGGCCGACCTTGATATAGCCAAGCCCCACCTGACACAGCGCGTCCATCTTTTCGCGGATGGCGGGCACGGCGGCGAAAAAGCCTTGGGCATCCTCGCACGTCATATCAAGAACGTCAGATATACTCTTGTTCTTGAACTTTATTTCCAGTGTTTCGCGGTTGTAGCGATGCCCCTTGCAGGTTTCGCAGGTCACATAGACGTCAGGCAGGAAGTGCATCTCGATCTTGATGACGCCGTCACCTTGGCAGGCCTCGCACCGCCCGCCCTTGACGTTGAAGGAGAACCGCCCCGGCTGATAGCCGCGCGCCTTCGCCTCGGGCAGGCCCGCGAACCAGTCGCGGATGGGGGTGAAAGCGCCCGTGTAAGTGGCGGGGTTCGATCGCGGGGTGCGGCCAATGGGGCGCTGGTCGATGTCGATGACCTTGTCGAGATGTTCGAAGCCCTTGATCGTTTCGCAGGGTGCCGGCGTTTCGCGGGCACCGTTCAGACGCATGGCGGCGGTCTTGAACAGGGTTTCGATGGTGAGGGTGGATTTGCCCCCGCCCGATACACCCGTCACACAGACGAACTTGCCCAAAGGGAAGTCGACGGTGACATCCTTCAGGTTGTTGCCCGTCGCACCGACGACGGACAGCTTCTTGCCGCTGCCCTTGCGGCGGGTCTTTGGGACCGCGATTTCGCGCTGGCCCGACAGGTACTGCCCCGTCAGGCTGACCGGATCAGCGGCGACCTGTTCGGGCGTGCCGTGGCTGACCACGCGGCCCCCGTGGACGCCCGCGCCGGGACCGATGTCAAAGACGTAATCGGCCTCGCGGATGGCGTCTTCGTCATGCTCTACCACAAGGACGGTATTCCCCTGATCGCGCAGGTTCTTGAGCGTGGTCAGCAAGCGGTCATTGTCGCGCTGGTGCAAGCCGATGGAGGGTTCGTCCAGCACATAGAGCACCCCTGTAAGGCCCGACCCGATCTGAGAGGCAAGGCGGATGCGCTGCGACTCGCCCCCCGACAGCGTGCCCGCATTGCGCGACAAGGTCAGGTAGTCGAGGCCGACATTCACAAGGAATCCAAGGCGTTCGCGGATTTCCTTGAGGATCGCGCGGGCGATTTCGTTCTTTTGGTTGGTCAGGCTGTCGGGCACTGTCCCGATCCAGGCAAAGGCGTCCTTGATCGACATGCGGACGACTTCGCCGACGTGCAGGCCCGCGATTTTGACGGCCAGCGCCTCGGGCTTAAGGCGGAAGCCGTGGCAGGTGCCGCAGTTGCGGTTGTTCTGGTACCGCTCGAATTCCTCGCGCACCCAAGCGCTGTCGGTTTCGCGGTAGCGGCGTTCCATGTTGGGGATGACGCCTTCGAAGACACGGCTGACTTCGTAGATGCGACCGCCCTCGTCATAGCGGAAGCGGATTTCCTCGTCCCCCGACCCATAGAGGAAAAGCTGCTGCACGTGGGCGGGCAGGTCCTTCCACTTCTTCTTCGGGTCGAATTCGTAATGCTTGGCAAGCGCTTGGATGGTCTGGGTGAAGTAGGGGCTTTTCGATTTGGCCCAAGGGGCAAGCGCCCCCTGCATCAGCGTCAGGCCCTGATCGGGGACCACAAGGCGGTCATCAAAGAACAGCTCCACCCCCAGCCCGTCGCAGGCCGGGCAGGCCCCGAAAGGCGCGTTGAACGAGAAGAGGCGGGGTTCGATTTCGGGGATGGTGAAGCCAGAGACCGGGCAGGCGAAGTTTTCCGAATAGGTGATGCGTTCGGGGTCGCCCTCTGCCGGGGCGGTTTCAAGGATGGCGATGCCATCGGCCAAGTCCAGCGCCGTGCGGAAGCTGTCGGCAAGGCGGGTTTCCAGACCTGCCCGCACGACGATGCGGTCCACCACCACATCGATGTCGTGGCGGAATTTCTTGTCCAGCGTTGGGGGTTCTTCCAATTCGTAGAACTGGCCGTCCACCTTGACCCGCTGGAAGCCCTGTTTGCGCAGGTCGAGGAATTCCTTCTTATACTCCCCCTTCCGGTCGCGGACGATCGGGGCCAGCAGATAGGCGCGCGTGCCTTCGGGCATGGCCATGACGGCATCCACCATGTCCTGCACCTGCATCGCGGTGATGGGCAGGCCGGTGGCGGGGCTGTAAGGTGTGCCGACACGGGCGAAGAGAAGGCGGAGGTAGTCGTAGATTTCCGTCACCGTGCCGACGGTGGAGCGGGGGTTCTTGGACGTCGTCTTCTGTTCGATCGAAATGGCGGGGGACAGGCCGGAAATGTGGTCCACATCCGGTTTGCCCATCATGTCGAGGAACTGGCGCGCATAGGCGGAAAGCGATTCCACATAGCGCCGCTGCCCTTCGGCATAGATCGTGTCAAACGCGAGCGAGGACTTGCCAGAGCCGGACAGCCCGGTGATGACCACAAGCTGATCGCGGGGAATGTCGAGATCGACCCCCTTCAGATTATGTTCGCGCGCGCCGCGCACTTCGATGAACTTCTGTTCGGCCATGCCACATCCCCCGGATGGATGCGGCAGAGATAGGGCATCGCGGCCGAGTCTCCAATGCAAAAATGTGAACATTGCATGAACATAACCTGTCCACAGCAGGGTTATGCCCAGCTTTTCTGCCTCTGCCCTGATCGCCCTTTACATATATAATTTATCGCATATGTATTGCCGCAATCGGTATAGCGAAAGGCGCACCTCATGACGATGATCACCACGGTTCCCCAGGCCATCGACCTTGCCGCGCAGGGGAAGATCACCCTTCTGGATGTCCGCGAGGCAGCAGAGGTGGCGGCGTCCGGGACGGCGGCGGGCGCGGTGCTTATCCCGCTGGGGCTGCTGCCGCTCAAGGCCGATCCCAAGGCACCGGATTATGACGCGCGGCTGGGGGGCAAGCCGGTGGCGGTGTTCTGCGCGGCGGGGGCGCGGGCGGGGCGCGCGGTCGCCCTGCTTCAGCAGTTCGGGCATGACGCGGTGAACATCGGCGGCTTTGGCGACTGGTGCGGCTGCGGGGGACCGGTTCAGCGCCCTTGACGGCGCCGCGCCTGCACGGCGTGGATCACGATCCCCGCAAGGCAGAGCGGCAGGGCAAAGGCCACGACGCCAAGCGGGCCGATCTGCGCGATCATCACGGCAAGCAGCGGGGTGCCGGTGGTCGTGCCGACATTGCCCAATTGCGCGACGGCCCCCGAAGCGCGGGCGCGATCCTCGGCTGTGGAGTTGAGTTGCGGGATGGCGGCAAAGCTGGCCCCCTGCACGATCCCCATTGCCCCGGCCAAGGCGAAGGCTGCGATCAGCACCACCGTCCCCTGCCCCCATCCGGCCCAAAGCAGCACCGTCGCCACAAGCCCCGCCGCATAGCCCGCCTGAACCATTTGGACGGCGGTGATATAGCGCAACCCCCAGACACCCAGCGTCAGCGACACCGCTATGGACAGAAGCGGCATCCCGGCGGCGGCCAATGCCCGCTGCCCCTCTGGCAAGAGCGGCGGCAGCAGGGTCAAGAGCGCGACATAGAGCGCGGTGTAGAAGACAAAGCCCATAGCGGGCGCGGCCATGCGGGGGGAGGCATAGATCGTCCCATGCTGACGGATTAGCCCACCAAGGGACGGAAGCGGTGGTGCTGCGGGGTTGCGCGGCAGCAGCACGGCAAGGATCGGGCACAGCGCGGCCATCCAGACCGCATGGGTCAGAAACAGCGCCATCACGCTTCCACCGGCCAACAGCGGGGGCGCGATGACGGCCAATAAGGCGTAGGTCACGCCGAAGAAGCTGCTCCACAGGGTCATGGCAAGACCCTGATGGCGGGGCGGTGCGATGCCCGCGATCAGGGTGGGGCCGACGACCACAATGGCGAGGTGCGAGATACCTTCCAGCACCCGGCTCAGGATCAGCACGGCATAGGGCAGAGACAGGGTCTGCACCGCCGAAACGGCGGCCCCAAGCGCAAGCGCCGCGACGATGGCGCGGCGGGGGCCGATACGGGCGACCAGAAGCCCCGCAGTGGTGCCAAAGATCAGCCCCACCATCCCGACGATCGACACGATCAGCCCAATCCCCGCCGCCCCGTGGTCGGGATAGCGCGCGGCCATCAGGTCGAAGGCGAAGGACAGCTTGCCGAACTGGGCCGCCGACCCCAGCCCCGCCAGCCAGAGGGCCAGAATCGTCACGACAGCGCGCATCCCCTGCCCCTTCCCCGCCGCCCCGCAGCCAGACGTCAGAAGTGCAGCGCGCGGCCGTAGGCGTCAAGCACGGCTTCGTGCATCATCTCGGACAGGGTCGGATGCGGGAAGACGGTGTTCATCAGGTCTTCCTCGGTCGTTTCCAGCGACCGGCCCACAACATAGCCCTGGATCAGTTCGGTCACTTCCGCGCCAATCATATGGGCCCCCAGAAGCTCTCCGGTTTTGGCGTCGAAGATCGTCTTGATCATGCCTTCGGATTCCCCCAGCGCGATGGCCTTGCCATTGCCGATAAAGGGGAAGCGGCCGACTTTGATGTCGTAGCCCGCCTCTTTCGCCTTGGCCTCTGTCAGGCCGACCGAGGCGACTTGCGGGTGGCAATAGGTGCAGCCCGCGATGGAGTTGGGCTTGATCGGGTGCGGATGCTTGCCCGCGATCAGTTCGGCGACCATGACGCCTTCGTGGCTGGCCTTGTGGGCAAGCCACGGCGCCCCCGCGATGTCGCCGATGGCGTAAAGGCCCTCGACGCCGGTGCGGCAATACTCATCGGTGATGACATGGGTGCGGTCGATCTTCACGCCGAGGGCTTCAAGACCAAGGTTTTCCACGTTGCCCACGATGCCCACGGCGGAAATCACCGTGTCGAAATCATGCGTTTCGATCTTGCCAACAATTTCGATATGGGCGGTGACGCCGATGCCCGGCTTGCGGTCCAGCTTCTTGACGCCCGCCTTTTCAAGGATCTTCATCCCCTGCTTGACGAATTGCTTCTTGGCGAAGGCGCTGATCTCGGCATCTTCCACGGGAAGGATGCGGTCCATCACCTCGACCACGGTCGTATCCGCGCCCAGCGTGTTGAAGAAAGAGGCGAATTCGATGCCGATAGCGCCCGATCCGATGACCAGCAGCTTTTTGGGCATCCGCTTGGGTTGCAGGGCGTGCTTGTAGGTCCAGACCAGATCGCCATCCGCCTCTAGCCCCGGCAATTCGCGGGCGCGCGCCCCGGTGGCAAGGATGATGTGCGGTGCGGTCAGGTCTTCGGTGCCCTTGTCGGTCTTGACCGTAACCTTGCCCTTGGCGGTGACGGTGGCCTGTCCCATGACAACGGCGATCTTGTTCTTTTTCATCAAATGGCCAATGCCGGACGACAATTGCTTGGCCACCCCGCGCGAACGGGCGACGACGGCGGGAAGGTCATAACCGATCCCGTCGGCCTTGAGCCCGAATTCCTTGGCGCGGTGCATCAGGTGAAAGACTTCGGCGGACCGCAGCAGGGCCTTGGTCGGAATGCAGCCCCAGTTCAGGCAGATGCCGCCCAGATGTTCGCGTTCGACGATGACGACCTTTTGGCCCAGTTGCGCCGCGCGGATCGCCGCGACATAGCCGCCGGGACCGGCACCGATCACGATCACATCATAGGCAGCGGCCATCGGATTTCCTCCCACAAAGAAATTGGTTTGGCCTTAAACTATTTCCGAAGACCAAGCAATGAAGGCTACGCCGGGGGCCTATGCGCGGGGCGCATGGCTAGGCCCCTGTCAGGCGCCGCACCTCGGCCGCATAGCCGCCCGCGTCAAGCCAATCCTGCTCTTCGGGGGTGCTGAAGCGACCGAGCGCCTCGTTCCGGCCGGGGAAACGGCCGAAACGGGCGATGATGGCCTGATGCGCGCGGGCATGCAGCGCCATTTCCGGGTCAGAGGCGAGCCGTTCTTCCATCAGGCGCACGGCAGTGGTCTGATCGGTCGGGTCCTCGGAATGTTCGAAGGGCATGTAGAAGAATTGACGTTCGGGTTCCGGCGCGCCCATATCCCAGCCTGCGGCAAGCGCGGTCTTGGCCGCTGCCAGAGCGTGGGGATCGGTGGCGAAACTGTCCTTCGTCCCGCGGAACATGTTGCGCGGCAATTGGTCGGTCAGGATGAGGAAGGCAAGAGAGCCCACCGTGCCGTCGATCCAGTGATCCAAATTGCCCGCCCGCGCGGCCTTCCAAAGGTCGACAAAGCGGTCACGGCAGAGGCTGTCGATCTCGTCCCCGCCGGCATACCAGCCGTCGGGGCCGATCTCTCCCAGCCAGAAATCAAGCAGTTCGACCGGGTCCGACATGAGCGTTCCTTCCGTGCTTGCGGGCAGCGTGGCAGGGAAAGCGGGGCGGCGCAACCTCTGGTTAGCGGTCCTTGTCGATCACGGCGCTTGCCGCGACCGAAGAGGCGGTGGGCACGATAAAGGCCGAAGGTGCGGTGCCTGCGGGGGCGGCACGGCGGGTCATGCGGTAGATGGCATAGCCCGTCAGCGCGGCATAGAGCGCGGCGATGAACAGGAAAAACCCGCCCGACCCCACCTGCCCCATCAACCAGCCCGTGACGATGGGGCCGAAGATCGCGCCAAAGCCGTTCAGGAAGATCATCCCCGCGCTGGCGGCGGCCATGTCGTCCTTGGACAGAAAGTCATTTGTATAGGCGATGAGCAGGGCATAGACCGGATTGGTGATCCCGCCCAACAGCAGCGCCGCGACCAGATAGGCAAGGAAGGGCAGATGGAAAAGCCCTGCGACCAGCATCGTCACCGTCGCGATGGCGCAAAGACCGGTGATCAGCTTGCGGCGGTCCATGCGGTCCGACAGCCAGCCGATAGGGTATTGCAGCACCAGCCCGCCCACATACAGCGCGCCGACGAAGATCGAGATGTCGCGGACCGACAGATCCTCCATCGCGCCCCAGACCGAGGCCATGCCGAACATGGCCGAAAAAACGCCCCCCGTCAGCAGCATCCCCACGCAGCCCAAGGGCGAAATGCGAAAGAGCGCGCGGAAGGACAGGCCCTTGGTCGATTCGAAGGTGGGTGCAGGGGTGGGGGCCAGAAGAAGCGGCATGAAGGCCAAGGACACGAGGACCGAGGGGATCACAAAGAGGACAAAGCCGGACGGATCACCCACGTTCAGGATCGCTTGCGAGGCGATGATGCCCACCATCTGGACGATCATATAGGCCGAAAGCGCCTGACCCCGCGTTTCATTCGTGGCCGCGTTGTTCAGCCAGCTTTCGGCGGTGATGTAGATGCCCGAAAAGCAAAAGCCGATCAGCACGCGCAGCGCGGTCCAGACCATCCAGTCGGCGGCGACGGGATAGACCACAAGCACGGCAGAGATAAGCGAGCCGAGCGCGGCAAAGACGCGGACATGGCCCACCTTGCGGATCATCGACGGCGCGAGACGCGAGCCGAGCAGGAAGCCCGCGAAATAGGCCGACATGACGAGCGAGATTTCAAAGGTCGAAAAGCCCTCGATCGCGCCCCGGATGCCCAGAAGCGTGCCTTGGATGCCGTTCCCCACCATCAAGAGCATCACGCCCAGAAGCAGCGGCCAAGAGGTGGAAACGACTTTAAGCATGGGGCACCGACGGGACTATGCCCGAACAAGGATAGCATCCCCCGACAGGGATCGGGGGAAAGAATGCGACGCGGGCTATGGCGCCCCCGTCAGGGGATAAGCAGCGAGCTATCGCCGTAGCTGAAGAAACGATAGCGGCTTTCGACCGCATGGGCATAGATCCGCCGGACACGCTCTTGCCCCATGAGGGCCGAGACGAGCATCATCAGCGTGGACTTGGGCAGGTGGAAGTTCGTCATCAGCGCGTCCGTCGCGCGGAAGCGGAAGCCCGGATAGATGAAGATGTCGGTCGGCCCCGTCCATGGCTGCATGGTGCCATCCTCGGCCACGGCGGATTCGATCAGGCGCAGCGCGGTGGTGCCCACGGGGATGATGCGGCCCCCTGCCTGTTTGGTGGCATTGATCTCGGCCGCTGCGCCGGGGGTGATCTGTCCCCATTCGGCATGCATGCGGTGGGTGGTGACATCGTCCACCTTCACAGGCAGGAAGGTGCCCGCGCCGACATGCAGGGTGACTTCAGTGAAGTCCACGCCCTTGGCGGCAAGTGCCCGCAGAAGCGGTTCGTCGAAATGCAGCGATGCGGTGGGGGCGGCGACGGCGCCGGCATGGCGGGCAAAGACCGTTTGGTAATCGGTCGAATCCTGCGCGTCCGGGGCACGTTTGGCGGCGATGTAGGGCGGCAGCGGCATCGCCCCCGCCTCGGCCAGTGCCGCGTCGAAATCGTCGCCCGTCAGGTTGAAGGTCAGGCGCAGGTCGGTTTCGCCCTTTTCGGCCACGGTGGCGGAAAGGCGGTCGGAGAAGGTGATCACCTCGCCCTCGTTCACCTTGCGCAGGGGTTTGGCCAGCGCGCGCCAGCCTTCGGTCGCGGGTTCCAGAAGGGTGACCTCGATCTTCGCCACGGCCTCGCCCCGGGTGCGGTGGCCGGTCAGGCGGGCGGGGATGACCTTGGTGTTGTTCAGGATCAGCCGGTCGCCGGGCTGAAAGATGTCGATCAGGTCATAGACATGCCGGTCCGTGATCCGGTCCCCTTCGGCCAACAGCAGGCGGGCATGGGTGCGCGGGCGGGCGGGCCGGGTGGCGATCAGGTCCTCCGGCAGGTCGAAGTCGAAATCGGTGAGTTTCATCCGTTCCTGTTTCCAAGTCGTGGCGGGTCGCCCCTAAAAAGATCGCGGAACATCCCTGGGGTAAGGATGGACAGCGGGTTGACCGAGACGAGCGCGCGGTCCGATGTGCCCCGGACTTCGTAGTTGAAGCCAAAGAGTCCCTCGCCCCGCCGCGTCAGGATCGCCCCGATGCCGTTAAGCATGTAGATGGGGGATATGACCCCCTGCAAGGCCAGCTCTTTCGATTCCGTGCCATAAACGCCGGCCATCGACACGCCCATGGAATTGCCGACTGCCGATCCCCGCGTGATCTCGACCGCGCTGGGGGTTAGGATGAAATCGCCCAAGGCCTGCCCGAAAAACAGCCCTTCACCGTTGAGCTGTTCCAGAATTCCCACGACCGAGACAGCATTGAGGAGTTCGGCAAGGACCGGGGCATCCACCACCCGGATGTTGCGGATGTCGGCGCTGCCGTCATAGACCTTGCCCCCCGGCCGGGGACGCAGCGTAAGGTCAAGCTGCCCGCCACGGGCCGAAGAAAAGACCCCCGCCGAAGCCATGACCCCACCCGCATTGTCAGAGCGCAGGCGGATAGCCGCGCCATTGGCGGTGGGTACGACCGTCCCGCTGACGGCCGCCTGCCCGTTCACCAGCGCAGCAAAGGTGCCGTTGAAGCCTCCGCGCGGGGTGAAGTTCCCGCGAAAGTCCGTCAGCGCGATGGATTCGGTCACGCGCAGGCGGTCCAGCGCGATTGACAGGGGGATGTCGGCGGCCTCGCCGCCTGCGCCGCCCTCTTCGGGATCGTCGGGCTTGCGGCGCAGGTCGGCCTCGCCGCCGGTGACGCGGATGCCGGGGGGGCGGCCCTCGCCCCGGCCTTCGATCAGGACGGACCCGGTCATCCAGTCGCCAAGCGCGACGGTGGGAAACGTGGCCTCGGCCAGCGTGCCGGTGTCGTTCAGGCGGATGGTGCCTTCGGCCTCTAGACCCGGGGCGCTGACGGTCAGGCGGTCGACGCGGACGGGTTTGGCAAGCGTGGCCCGAACCTCCAGCCGACCCGTGGTGGCGGGGGGTTTGGTCCAGCCGGTGCCGGGAATCGCCATGCGGATACGGTTCAGGTCCGACACCAGCGTCAGGCGGGCGGGTTTGCCCTTGGGCAGGGTGATGGTCACGGTGCCGCTGCCCGTCCCGTCGGCAAGGGCGGCGGGAAGGCCGATGCCGAATTCCTCGACCGTGCGGCGGGAAAGTTCGACGGTGCCGTCGATAGAGGCGGGCGGGGCCTCCTTGCCGAAGGGCTGCAGGAAGGTGACGTCGAAGGGCACCTCTCCCACCGTGCCGGTGCCCGAAACGCGCAGTCCGCGCGGATCGGCGGACAGGGTCAGCATCGGCGCAGAGACGGTCTTCTTCGGGACCAGCCGGTCCGAGGCGAAGTCGACAACCGTGCCGTCCACACGGAAGCTGACATCGCCGCCCATGAGTTTCGGCACGAGCGGAAAGCGCAGCAGGGCAGACATGCGCGCGCGCCCCTGACCCAGATCGACCTGACGCCCCGCTTTCTGCAAGAAACCGAAGGGCGGTTCGTCCAAAAGCGACAGGGCGGCGGTAAGGCTGCTGTCGGTCTGCAACTGCACTTCGGCCTGTGCCGGGCGCTTGGTGATGTCAAGCACCGAGAAGACAGACCCCGCCATGTCGATCACCCCGCCCAGCGGGGGCGTGACGGAACCACGGCTGACGACCATGGTGTAGGACATGCCCTCGACGGTGGCATAGCCATCGGCATCGCGGATGGGCGGCAGGGTACGCAGAAAGCGAACGTCCGTCGCGGTGAAGTCATAGCCCAGCGACAGCACCGGTTCCTTGCCGGGGGCAAGGCGCAGCGCGGCCTTCACATCTGTCAGCGTCCCTTCGAGCAGGTTCTGCTCCAGCCAGTCGCGCGTCTTGCTGACCAGCGTCACAGGCCAGAGCGCGAGGAGGTCGCGATGTCCGATCCGGTCCAGCGTCAAGTCGATGGCGGCGGTCCAGCCCCCGTCCCCGGCGGCAAGTGTGCCCCGCGCAGCGAGGCGGCGGCCAGCCTCGACCAACGCGACCTGACCGATATCCAGCGTGAAGGGGTCAAGGCGCAGGCGCAGGTCGATGGCCCCTTCGGTAAAGCGGACGGGTTCGACGAACAGACCCGCCGGATCCACCTGCATTTCCGAAATGTGGATCTGCGTCAGAAAGGCCGCAGGCAGCCGCGCGCCAAGGGGGCCGGTCAGGATCGCGCCGTCGGCATCGGTCAGGTAGCTGTGGCCCGATGCCCTAAGCCGCAGGGTGCGGCTTTCGACGTCGACAGAGGTAAGGTTCACACGGCCCCTTGCGGGATCATAGCTGACCTGCATTCCCGCGCGATCAAAGGCGATGGGCTGCGCCTCGGGCGTGGGACGCAGGGCACCCGCGCCGAAGTCGAGCGCCGCGTCCAGCGCGGTCACGCCACTGGCGTCGATCCGGGCCGAGAGGCGGCCGGAAATCGGGGCCTCAAGCGCGCCAAGGGGGGCAAGCGGCGGCACCATGGCGGCAAGATCGCCTGCGGGAACGCGGTCCACAGTGGCCGAAAGCCGCGCCTTGGCCCCGCCCTTTTCGGCCACCAGCGTGATCTGTGCCTGCGCGGGGTTGCCGTCCGTGCCAAGCAGCGTGGTGCCGAATTCGGCCCGCAGTTCGTGGTCGCGGTTTTCCAACCGCAGGCGACCATCGCCCAACTCCCACGATCGACCCATGCGGCGGTCGGTATAGACCAGCGTCATGGCATCCGTCTCGATCCGCGAAAGACGTGACAGGGCGGGCGTGGCAAGCGCGCCGTCAAGCGCATCGAAAAGCGCAGGCAGGCCGTCGATGCGCGCACCCGTCCCCACCCCGCCGATGCCAATATCCAGCCGCCCGTCGGCGTTGCGCGTCAGATCGATCCGCGCGCCAGACAGCAGCAGGGTGCTGGGCCGCACCTCGCCCCGCAACAGCGACTCCGGGTCGAAGCCCACGCGCGCCTCGGGCAGGATAAGGATCGGCGCACCCGATCGATGCAGCAGGCGCGCATCCTCAAGCCGCAGGCGGGGCACCCAGTCGGCATCCACGCCCACCTCTACCGCGCCGATGGCCAAGGCGCTGTCGGGCATGGCGTCGGCAAGGCTGCGGTTCAGCCGCGCCTCGGCCTCGGCCACGGCCCAGACGGGAAGGCGGACAAAGGTACCGGTCAGGCCAAGGGCCGCGAAACCGGCCGCCGCGACGAGGACTGCGATGGTAAGCAGGGTCAAAAGCGCGTTGCGCAGGCTGCGGCTGCGGCGCGGAACGGGGCGCGGAGCACGGGCGGCGGTGTCCTCCGCGCCCTGCGTCGCGGGGCCTTGCCCCCCTTCCGCACCTGTTTCAGACACTTGCTTTTGCCCCTTCCTTCAAATGGCCTGCCGGGATTGCCTTTATCTTCCCCCGAAGGCAACTAGAACGCAAAGGGTTGGGCATCAAAAAGCAAGGAGCCGCCACATGATCGCCGAAGGCGCAACCGCCCCCGATTTCACCCTGCCGCGCGATGGCGGGACCGATGTGACGTTGTCGTCGTTCCGTCCGGGCAAGGTGGTGCTGTATTTCTACCCCAAGGACGACACCCCCGGCTGCACGCTGGAGGCGCAGGATTTCACCGCCCGTCTGGCCGACTTCACCGCCGCCGGGACAACCGTGATCGGCGTCAGCAAGGACAGCGTCAAGGCCCATGACAAGTTCTGCAAGAAGCACGGGCTGGGCGTGATCCTCGCCAGCGACGAGGCTGGGCATACCTGCGAAGACTATGGCGTCTGGGTCGAGAAGAGCATGTATGGCAAGACCTATATGGGCGTGGAACGGACCACGGTCCTGATCGACGGCGCGGGCAAGGTGGCGCGGGTCTGGAACAAGGTCAGTGTCAAGGGCCATGCCGACGAGGTACTGGCGGCGGCAAAGGCGCTCTGATGGCGCTGACGCTGGCCGAGATGGCGGTGGAAGTGCTGACCACCGCCGACGGGCGCGAAAAGACGGCGCTGGGGCGGCGTCACGCCGCCGCGTGGTTCGCGGCGCGGGCGGCGGGCGCTTCGCTGTCCATCGGGCGGGCCGACCCGCCCCTGCGTCCGGCCCGGCCCGCCAAGCCCGACCTCCTCGACCCGCGCGACGTGCCGCGCAGGCGGCCCGGCACGCCTGCGGGGCGGATCGCGCTGCTGCATGCGGTGGGGCATATCGAGTTGAACGCGGTGGACCTGCACTGGGACATCATCGCGCGCTTCACGGACACCCCCATGCCGCTGGGATTCTATGACGACTGGGTGAAGGCCGCCGACGAGGAAGCCAAGCATTTCAACCTGATCTGCGACTGTCTAGAGGAGCTGGGCAGCCAGTACGGTGCCCTGCCCGCCCATGCCGGAATGTGGCGCGCGGCAGAGGATACGGCGGGCGACCTGCTCGGTCGACTGGCCGTGGTGCCCATGGTGCTAGAGGCGCGGGGTCTGGATGTGACACCCGGCATGATCGACATCTTCCGCAAGGCGGGCGCGGCCGGACCCATCGCCGCGCTTGAGACGATCTATGCCGAAGAGGTGGGCCACGTCGCCTATGGGTCGAAGTGGTTCAACTGGCTTTGCGGGCGCGAGGGGCTGGACCCGAAGGAGGTCTTCCACGACCTCGTGCGGCGCTACTTCCACGGCGCGCTGAAGCCCCCCTTCAACGAAGAAAAGCGGGCAGAGGCGGGGTTGCCCCCAGACTTCTACTGGCCTTTGGCCAACGAAGGCATGGCCCGGACCTGACTTTGGGTTCGGCGCGGCCGGACCCGCGTCGCCCGCATCGGCAGGTGTTTGCCGAAGGGCGGCGGTTTTCCGGTTGGTTTCCGCGGCCTCTGGTCAAATCTGTTGCGGGGCAAAGGGGGGGTGGCTAATCAGGAAGCGCCTCCGCTTGGGAGCACTTTCGCCCGTCCCCTTTCGCAACGTACGGAACCCTGCCAAGTGCTGACGCGTGTCGCCTACCGCATCAACGCCACACTCGAGCGTTATGTTCCCGAACAGCGCCTGTTCCTGAAATCCGATACCGAGACTCGTTTCATCCGTCTGCGCCCCATGACCCAACTGGTCGCCATGACCGGATCGGCCATGTTCATCGCCTGGACCATCGTGGCGACCGCCGTGATGATGATGGATTCGATTGGCGCGGGGTCGTCGCGCGAACAGGTGCAGCGCCAGCAGGCGATGTTCGAGGAACGGCTGAACGCCCTTTCCGCCGACCGCGATCTGCGCGCCGAAGAGGCCGCGCGGGCGCAGGAACGGTTCAACCTCGCGCTCGCACAGGTGGCCGACATGCAGGCGCGGCTGCTTGCCTCTGAGGATCGGCGGCGCGAGTTGGAAACGGGGATCGAAGTGATCCAGTCCACCCTGCGCCGGGCGATGAACGAACGCGATCAGGCACAGGCGCAGTTGGAACAGGCCTCGCTCGAACTGGCGCAAACCACGGGATCGGCGCGCACCGAAGAGGGGCGCGAGCAGGACCGCGAAGCGACGCTGGCCTATCTGGCCGAAGCATTGGGCGGCACCGCGCAGGAGCGCGACCAAATGCAAACCGCCGTCGAGAAGTCGGCAGAGCAGGTGGAAGCGGTCATTGCCGAAAAGCGCGCGCTGCAGCGCCGCAACGACGAAATTTTCGCCAAGCTCGAGGAAGCGGTGACCGTCTCGATGGAGCCGCTGGACGAAATGTTCCGCGAGGCGGGTCTGTCGCCCGACGATCTGCTCAGTGCGGTGCGCAAAGGCTATTCCGGGACCGGTGGGCCGCTGTCACCCATCTCCTTTTCCACCTCGGGGGCGGCTGTGGCCCCGGAAACGGTACGGGCGAATGCGATCCTGCAAGGCCTTGATCGGATGAACATGTACCGCATTGCGGCCTTCAAGACCCCCTTCTCGATGCCGGTTGATAGCCCCGTCCGCTTTACCAGCGGCTTTGGCGGGCGGAACGATCCCTTCGGGCGCGGCTGGCGTCGGCACGAAGGGCAGGACTTGGCGGGAAGCTATGGCGCGCCCATCCTGGCCACTGCCGACGGGGTGGTGACCTATGCCGGATGGGAAAGCGGTTATGGCCGTCTGGTGAAGATCAAGCACGACTTCGGAATCGAGACGCGCTACGGCCATCTGTCGCAAATCCGCGTCAACGTCGGCGATCGGGTATCGCGCGGCGACCGGATCGGTGATATGGGCAATTCAGGACGTTCGACCGGTACGCATCTTCATTACGAGATCCGGATCGGTGGCGATGCGATCAACCCGATGACCTTCATAAAGGCAGCGAGAGATGTTTTCTAAGAGCCGTATAAACGAGCCGGGCCCCAAGCAGGCCGAGGCGGAAAAGCCAAAGGCCCCGGAGGCAAGCGTGACCAAACCGAACACCGATTTCACCCCTTCGGCGCCCAAGGGCAAGGCTGCGGCGTCTGTGCTGTCGTCGGACCTGACCGTGGTTGGCAACATGCGCACCACGGGCGACATTCAGGTCGAAGGCACCGTCGAAGGCGATATCCGCGCGCATCTTCTGACCGTGGGCGAAAGCGCCACCATCCGGGGCGAGATCGTGGCCGATGACATCGTGGTCAATGGCCGCGTGATCGGGCGCGTGCGTGGGCTGAAGGTGCGCCTCACCTCTACCGCGCGGGTCGAGGGCGACATCATCCACAAGACCATCGCCATCGAAAGCGGCGCGCATTTCGAAGGTTCGGTCCAGCGTCAGGAAGACCCGCTGGCGCAGGGCCGTGGCGCGACGTCCCCGGCTGCGGCGCCGGTCGCACCGACGGCGAAGTCCGACGAACTTTGATCCTGCGCCATGCGGGGTGCAAAGGGCGCCGTCAGGCGCCCTTTCGCGTTTCAGGCCCAAACCACCGCGCGACGATACAGGTGCCATGACGCGTGGCCCAGCACCGGCAGCACGGCGAAAAGGCCAAGGAAGCCGGGCAGCATCCCCAGAAACAGCAGGACGGCGATAAAGGCCCCCCACCCCAGCATGATGACCGGATTCTCGCGCACCAGCGCGACCGAGGTAAGCATGGCGGTGACGAAATCCACCTCGCGGTCGTCCAGCAGCATGGGCAGGCTGACCACGGTCAGCGCATAAAGCAGCCCCGCAAAGACCGCCCCCACCGCCGTGCCGAAGGCGAGCATCGTTATCCCCTCGACCGTCAGGAAGATGTCGACCGAAGAGGAGACATTGGTCATCGTGGCCTTCCCAAGGAAAAGCGCAAAGATCATGTGCGACAGGAAATTCCAAAACAGGAAGAACACCACGATCACCGCCGCCATCGACGGGATCTGGCGGTCCTTCTGGCGGATCACCGCGCCAAGGATGGGGCGCAGCAAGATCGGTTCGCCCGCCTCGCGCCTGCGGCTGATCTCGTAAAAGCCGCAGGCGACAAAGGGGCCAAGGATGGGGAAACCCGCAGCGGCGGGCAGCGTCCACCAGACCTGCCCCTTGACGGTGAAGGCAAGGAACAGCAGCCAGCCGCCCGCGAAGTAAACCGTCGCGAAAAAGGCGCCATAGGTCGGGTAGTCCAGAAAGTCGCGCCATCCCTGCCGTAGCGCATGCCGCAGGTCGTCAAGATCAAGCGACAGGATCTCAGGCACAGCCGCAGGACGCGTTATGGACGGCGTACCGGTCTGGTCGGTCATGGGTGCCTCCCTTTTTCCGCAAAGGGTAACGGGCGGGGGGCACTGGCTCAAAGATGTATTTCAGACGCGGACTTAGTCGTCCGCGTTGGCCTCGGCCCGGGATTTGCCCGCCACGTCCATGGCCAGCGTTGCCGCCATGAAACGGTCGAGATCGCCGTCAAGCACGCCTTGGGTATCAGAGGTTTCCACCCCGGTCCGCAAATCCTTGACCATCTGGTAGGGCTGCAGAACATAGGACCGTATCTGGTTGCCCCAGCCCGCCTCGCCCTTGGCGGCGTGCTGGGCGTTGATCTCGGCGTTCCGCTTGTCGAGTTCCATCTGATAGAGCCGCGATTTCAGCGCGTTCATCGCGATCTCGCGGTTCTGGTGTTGGGACTTCATCGACGAGGTTACGACGATGCCGGTGGGCAGGTGGGTGATCCGCACCGCCGAGTCGGTGGTGTTCACGTGCTGCCCGCCCGCGCCGGACGACCGGTAGGTGTCGATGCGGATTTCGCTGTCCGGCACCACGATCTCGATATTGTCGTCCACCACCGGGTAGACCCAGATCGAACAGAAAGACGTGTGCCGCCGCGCCGCCGAGTCATAGGGCGAAATGCGGACCAGCCGATGCACGCCGGATTCGGATTTCAGCCATCCATAGGCGTTCTGCCCCGATATCTTGTAGGCGGCGGAACGGATGCCTGCCTCTTCGCCCGCCGTTTCGGCCTGAAGCTCGACCTTGTAGCCCTTCTTTTCGGCCCAGCGGACATACATCCGCGCCAGCATCGACGCCCAGTCGCAGGATTCCGTACCGCCCGCGCCCGCGTTGATTTCAAGGAAGGTGTCGTTGCCGTCCGCTTCGCCATCCAGCAGCGCCTCAAGTTCTTTGGCGGCGGCGATTTCGACAAGCGACTTCAGCGCTGCCTCGGCTTCGGCGACGATTTCCTGATCCCCCTCCATCTCGCCCAGTTCGATGAGTTCGACGTTATCCTTCAGCCCGCTTTCGATCATCCGGTAGGTCGACACGGAATCCAGCAGCGCCTGACGTTCGCGCATCAGCTTCTGCGCCTTGGCGGGGTCGTTCCAGAGGTCCGGCGCCTCGATCATGGCGTCGAATTCTTCCAGACGGTGGGGGGCGGTTTCCCAGTCCATCCGCTGCGCAAGCAGTTTCAGCGACTTGGTGATCGCTTCGACATGGTTCTGCGTTTCGGCGCGCATGGGCGTTGGGTCCTGTTCACTGATTTGGCGGCGGGTGTAGCGCGGGCGGCGAGGCTGGGCAAGAGTTGGGCGGGGGGCCGTCCCCCTGCCCCGCCCGTCTAGTAAAGCCCGCCGGAACTGAGCGTGCCGAAATCGGCCTTTTCCGGGATGACCGCCGTCTCGCCCGTGGCGGTGGTGACGGTTGTCTCTCCCCCGCCATCGGTTTCGCCATAGGCAAAGAGCGGCAGGTTCGACCCCATGGCAAAGCCGCCGTCCACCATCATGTCCAGACCGATCAGGCCGTCCACGCCTTCGCGGAAGTATTCGACCTGCACGTTCGGGCCGGTCGCATCCTCGGGCAGCAGCGCCCCGGTGAAACGGTCGATCTTCACCCAGCGACCGCCGGGGGGCACGCGGAAATCGGTTCCACCGAACTTGGCCACGGCCTCTTGCATGAATTTCTGGAACACGGGCGCGCAAAGGCCACCGCCCGACGCGCCAGAGCCAAGGCTGCGGGGCTGGTCGTAGCCCATGTAGCAGCCCGCCACGATGTTCGAGGTATAGCCAACGAACCATACATCCTTGGCGTCGTTGGTGGTCCCCGTCTTGCCCGCAACCGGCACGGGCAGGTTCACGGCGCTTGAGGCGGTGCCGCGCGTCACGACGCCTTCCATCATCGAGGTCAGCTGATAGGCCGTGACGGCATCCATCACCCTTTCACGTTCCGAGCGGATGGTGACGCCCTCGCCCGCAGGAAGGTTCGCCGTCTTGCAGTCGATGCAGTCGCGGGTGTCATGGCGATAGATCGTGCGGCCAAAGCGGTCTTGCACGCGGTCCACAAGCGTGGGTTCCACCCGTTCGCCGCCATTGGCGAACATGGCATAGGCCGCGACCATCTTGAACAGCGTGGTCTCTTGCGCGCCCAAGCTGTTGGCGAGGAAGGGCCGCATCGGATCATAGACGCCGAAGCGTTCCGCATAGCGGGCGACGGTTTCCATCCCGATTTCCTGCGCGATCCGCACGGTCATCAGGTTCCGCGATTGTTCGATCCCTGTCCGCACGGGGGTCGGACCGTAAAATTTGTTCGACGCGTTCTTGGGCGTCCAAAGGCCCTCTGCCGTCTCCACCTCGATGGGCGCGTCGACGACGATGGTGCCGGGGGTGAAGCCGTTGTCCAACGCCGCCGCATAAACGAAGGGCTTGAAGCTAGAGCCGGGCTGACGCGTGGCCTGCGTGGCGCGGTTGAAGACCGAGTCCTGATAGGAAAAGCCGCCCTGCATCGCGATGACGCGCCCGGTAAAGACGTCCATCGCCATAAAGCCGCCCTGCACCTCGGGCACTTGGCGCAGTGACCAGCGAAGGAAGCTGCCGTCGTCCTCTGACGTGATGGCGCGCACCAGCACCACATCACCGACCGAGACGAGGTCGCCCGCCCTGCGCGCCTTGCGCCCCAACGAACCGTCGGCGTTGCGCTTGCGCGCCCATGTCACGTCCTCGGCGGGGATCCAGTGGCCGTCCTCGTCATCCTCTACCCCGTCGATCCCGATGCGGGCATCGTTGTCTCCCACCTCCAGCACGACGGCGGGGGACCAGCCTGCGATGTCGCGCGGCACTTCCATTTCGGCCAGCACAGGGCGCCAGTCGGCCAATTTTTCGGGTGCGATCGTCTTGCCCGTCCCGCGCCAGACGCCAAGGGAACGGTCGTATTTCTCAAGCCCGTCACGCAAGGCGGCAGCGGCGACGGATTGCAGGTCAGGGTCGACGGTGGCGCGGATCGACAGGCCGCCGCCGAAGAATTCCGCCTCGCCAAAGGTGGTAGACAGTTGGCGGCGGATCTCGTCGGTGAAATAGCCGCGCGGGGGCAGGGCCTCGCGGAAGGCGGGATAATCACCGTTCTGCACGGTCAACAGGGGTTTCGCCGCCTCGGCCTCGGCCTGCGCTTTGGTGATGTAGCCGTCCTCGGCCATGCGGTTCAGAACATAGGCGCGGCGTTCCAGCGCGCGGTCCTTGTTTCGCACCGGGTGCATCTCAGAGGGCGCTTTGGGCAGGGTGGCCAGATAGGCGGCCTCGCCCGCCGAAAGCGCAGAGAGAGGCTTGTTGAAATAGGTCTGGGCGGCGGCGGCCACGCCATAGCTGTTCTGGCCCAGAAAAATCTCGTTCATGTAGAGTTCGAGGATCTTGTCCTTGGTCAGCGTCTCTTCCAGCCGGGTGGCAAGGATGATTTCCTTGATCTTGCGCTCGCCCGTCCGGTCGCCCGACAGCAGGAAGTTCTTCATCACCTGCTGCGTGATGGTGGAAGCGCCGCGCAATTCCTGCCCGCGGGTCAGGATCGCGTCGCGGAAGGCGGCGGCCATGCCCGTCACGTCATAACCGTGGTGGGTGTAGAAGTTCTTGTCCTCGGCGCTGATGAAGGCGTGTTTCACGACGTCGGGGATATCTTCGATCGGGACGAAAAGGCGGCGTTCCTGCGCGAATTCGTCGATGATCCGGCCTTCGCCGGAATAGATGCGGCTGATCGTGGGGGGCGTGTATTGCGCAAGGCTTTCATGCGACGGCAGGTCGCGCGAATACATCCAGAAGATCGCGCCGACGGTCAGCGCGCCGAACAGGATGCCCAGCGTGATGGCCGTAAAGATTGCCCCGAAGACTGAGCCGATGAACCTGACCACGCGATGTTCCCGAAAGCCGATGGATTGGCCCGCTTATACACGCGGGCGGGGTGGAAGGTCAAAACGATGGCGTGAGGCGGGCACGATGTCGCCCGCCCGCACGCCCCGACTGACGCTGCATCAGTTCCGCACCAATGCCGAAAGCGCCGCGTCCTGCGCCGCCCATGCCTTCAGCGCGTCACGGATCGCCCGTGCCATTTTGGCCCGCCATTCGCCATCGATCAGCCGTTCAAGATCAGAGGCCGAAGACAGGAACCCCAACTCGATCAGGACAGACGGGATATCGGGCGATTTCAGCACCGAAAAACTGGCCTGCTGAACGGGGTGGCGGTGCATCTTTAGCCCCGCGCCGGAAATCGCCTCGCGCAGGTTCAGGGCTAGGCGGTCGATGCGGGGGCGGGTCTCGGTGCGGGCCATGTCCATCAGCACGGTCGCCACAAGATCATCCTGCTGCGTCAGGTCGATGCCCGACAGCAGGTCATCGCGGTCATGCCGTTCGGCCAATGCGCGCGCCGCCTCGTCACTCGCCTCTTCTGACAGGGTGTAGATCGTGGCACCGACTGCCTCGCCCTCGGCCAGCGCATCGGCGTGGAGCGATAGGAACACATGCGCCCCGGCGGCGCGGGCGATGGAGATTCGGGTTTCCAGCGGCACGAACACATCCTCCTCGCGCGTCATGACCACGCGAAACCCGCCATCGCGGATCAGCAGTTCCTTCAACGCGCGCGCAAAGGTCAGCATCAGCGCGGCCTCGGTATGGCCATCGCGTTCCGCGCCGGGGTCGATGCCGCCATGGCCGGGGTCTAGGACGACGATCAACGGGCCTTCACCGCGCGGCTGGGGTTCGGGCACAGCAGCGGCGGGGGGCAGCGCCCAGTCCGGCGGTTCGGGCTGGGCGGCGGCGATGGCGAAGGCGTCGGGCGTTGCGGGGCTAAGGCGCAGGCGGACGGTTGCGCCCTGCCCCCCCGTGTCGATCCCGCCCGTGTCGATCCCCCCCGTGTCGATCCCGCCCGTTTCCATCACCGCCGTCTCCACCTGCAGCGGCACCCGCAGGTCCATCACCAGCCGCGACCAGCCGGGGCGAAAGCTGCCCGCGCGCAGATCGGAAACCAGCGCGCTGTCCACCTTCAGCGCGGCGATGCCGGACCAGTCCACCTCGCGGAAGTCCATGATCAGGCGGCGGGGATCGTCGGCCACGCGGACGCGCCACGGCACCGGCTGGCTGAGCGAGAGTGTGATGGACAGCCTCTCGCCCTCATCCGCGATGGAAGACCCGGCCACATCCAACCGTGCAAGGGCCGAAAGATCCTGCGCCGCAGCCGGAAGCCATGACAAAAGCACCAGACCCAAGGCCACCAACACCGCGCGCATGTCCACTCCCTGCCATTTCGGGCAGTATCGGGGGTCGGCCCCGCCTTGTCCATTCACGCCCCTATCAGAAGAGGGGCGGAAAGCGGCTTCACGTTCCGGCGAAAAGGCCCTGCGCGCCTTGAATCCCGATGCCCCACCCCTTTAAGGTGCGCGCAATGCTCTGTCGCGCTTCCGGCAGGGGTCACGCCACCAGCCACGGAGCCACCGATGCGCCGCCTTCTTGCCGGAACTGCCCTGCTTGTCGCCTCTGCCCTGCCCGGCCTTTCCGAAGGGCTGACCGACATGACGCCCGCCGAGCGTGAGGCGTTCCGGGCCGAAGTGCGCGCCTATCTGATGGAACACCCCGAGGTTCTGATGGAGGCGATCTCGGTCCTTGAAGGGCGCGAGCAGGCCGCCGCCGCCGAACAGGACCAACAGCTGTTGGCCAAGTATCGCGATGCGATCTTCAACGATCCGGCAAGCTGGGTGGGCGGCAATCCGGATGGCGACATCACGGTGGTGGAGTTCATCGACTACCGCTGCGGCTATTGCCGCAAAGCCTGGGAAGAGGTGGATCAGCTGATCGAACAGGACGGCAATATCCGCTTTGTCCTGAAGGAGTTCCCGATCCTTGGCGAGCAGTCGGTGCTGTCGTCGCGCTTTGCCATCGCGGTCCTGCAACTGCATGGTCCACAGGCCTATCGCACGGCGCATGACGCGCTGCTGACGCTGCGATCGGATGCGACGCCCGAGGCGCTTCTGCGACTGGCCGAGGATCTGGGTCTGGAGCCGCAGCCAATCATGGAACGGATGAACGCGCCCGAAGTCACGAAGGTGATCGAGGACAACCACAAGTTGGCGCAAGCGCTGAACGTGTCGGGCACGCCCACCTTTGTGATCGACGGCACCTTCGTGCGCGGCTATGTGCCGCTGGAGGGGATGCAGCAGATCGTGGCCGAACAGCGCGCGGACGGCTGATCACTCAGCCGCCTGCTGCGCCTTTTCCTCTGCCTCGATCTCGGCTGCTTTCTTTTCCACCAATTCGACGATGTGGTCGACCATCTGGTCATTGCCCAGCTTGTGGCTTTGCTTGCCCGCCAGATAGACCATGCCGGACCCTGCCCCACCGCCGGTAAAGCCGATGTCGGTCATCAGCGCCTCGCCCGGCCCGTTGACCACG
>JBDKFE010000109.1:0-23767 GCA_039798885.1 Pseudomonadota bacterium
CGGGCCAGCCAAGGCGCAGCATGGTGGGCCACAGGATGCGGCGAAAGCGGGTCCAGCCGGTGATGCCATAGGCATCCGCCGCCTCGACATCGCCCTTGGGCACGGATTTCAGCGCGCCGTAGAAGATTTCTGCAGAATAGGCGGCGGTGTTCAGGAACAGCACGAACAGCGCCCCGGCCCAAGCGCGGGTGGTCCAAGATGTGTCGATGGTGATGCCCAGTACGTTGATCCCCGCCTTGGGCAGCAGGACCAGCAGTTCATAGGCCAGAAAGAACTGGATAAAGAGCGGCGAGCCGCGGAAGACAAAGATGAACCATTCGGCGGGCTTGCGCAGCCACGGGTTCTGCGCGGCCTTGGCAAGCGCCAGTGCATTGGCAAGGAAGAACCCGAACAGCAGCGCCAGAACGCCGAAATAGATGTTCCAGATCAGCCCCGACCCGATCAGCGTGAAATGCTGACACAGCGTGAAGTCGTCGCGCGGCAGCAGCCGTTCCCCGATCCCGACAGAGCGGAGGGCGTAGGCCTGTATCGTCTCAAGGCAGGTCATTGCCATGGCTTATGCCCCCGCCTTGCGCAATTGCTCGCCGCCCAGCGTGGCCTGCCCATGCGACAGGCGGCGCGTCAGGCGCGACAGGAAAACCTCGGAGACGCGGGTGAAGGCAAGGTAGAAGACCAGCAACGCCAGGAAATAGAACACCCGCCAGTCGCCATGCGGATAGGGGTTGTTGCCCGATGTCTTGGCGCTGCCCAATTCGCGCGCCCAATAGACGATGTCCTGTATGCCCAGCAGGAACAGCAGCGGCGTGGCCTTGATCAGGATCAGCCACAGGTTCGACAGGCCGGGCAGCGCATAGACCCACATCTGCGGCACCAGCACGCGGCGGAACACCTGACGCGGGGTCATGCCATAGGCTTCGGCCGTTTCCAGTTGCGCGCGGGGGACGGCCTGCATCGCACCATAAAGCACGTTGGCCGCAAAGGCCCCGAAGACGAGCGCGAAGGTGAACACGGCCAGCGCGAAGGCATAGGCCGAATGCCAGATGGCCGACGAGGTCGCGAGCGGCACCTTGGCCGCCGCGCAGACGCGGAATTCGGTGCCGTTCCAGACCGGCTGCGAAAGGTCGTCACAGACGAACAGGTGTTTCGCCCATTCGACGCCCTGATCCAGCGCGATCACAAAGAACAGGAAGTAGACGATGTCCGGCACGCCCCGGACGGCGGCGATATAGCCCTTGCCGATCAGCGACAGCGGCAGCATCTGCGACCGCGCCGCCATCGCGCCCCCGAACCCGAAGGCCAGCGCCACCGGGGCGGTCACGGCCAGCAGCATCAACACGGTCACGAAGGACCAATAGAAATTGAAATGCGTCCCCGTGGTCAGGTAGCAGCTCAGCCATGTCAGGCCAAAGAGTTGCGAGGGGTCGGCGCAATACTCGAACATTGGGGGGATGGGGCGGCCCGAAGGCCGCCCCTTTGATCTTAGAACACGACAGCTTCGTCGCCGAACCACTTTTTGATCATGGTGTTCAGCGAACCGTCATCCTTCATCGACTGGATGGCGGCGTTCAGCTTGTCCTTCAGTTCGGTATCCGTCTCGCGCAGGCCAACGCCCACGCCGCCGCCAAGCTGCACTTCATTGGCCAGAACCACCAGTTCGCCATTCGAATCCGCAGCGATCGGGGCCAGATAGTCCTTGTCGGCAAAGACGGCATCCGCTTCGCCGTTCTTCACGGCGGCGACGGTTTCGTCCGGCGTCGCGAATTCCAGCAGGGTCGCGCCCGACTCGGCCACGTAGCCCGCCTGAATGGTGCCGGTCTGGGCCGCGATCACCGCGCCTTCGCCCACATTCACATCCGCCGACAGCGCGACATAGGCCGACGAAGCCGGGGGGATGTAGTTCTGGGTGAAGTCGATGACTTCTTCGCGTTCGGCCGTGATCGACATGCCGGCCATGATCATGTCGTAGTTGCCCGATTGCAGGTTCGGGATGATCGAATCCCATGCGTTCTGCACGAATTCGCAGGTCAGGCCCGCGCGCTTGCACAGCTCGTTGCCAAGCTCGATCTCGTAGCCGGTCAGTTCGCCGGTGGCCTGATCGATATAGTTATAGGGCTCATAGGCGCCCTCGGTGCCGATCCGCACCACGTCCTGCGCCAGCGAGGCCCCGGCGGTCAGCGCCAGCAGGGCGGTGGCAAGCATCATCTTCTTCATTGGTCGTCTCCCGTTAGGTGTTGTTGGGTATCCCTCGTGGTCCGCTTTAGGCGGTGGCCGACAGAAAGCCCTGCAGACGTTCGGTCTGCGGGTTCCCGAACAGCCGGTCCGGCGGTCCTTCTTCTTCGATCCGGCCCTTGTGCAGGAAGATGACGTGATCAGACACGTCTGCGGCCAGTTTCATGTCATGCGTCACAAGGATCATGGTCCGGCCCTCTTCGGCCAGCGCCTTGATCACCTTGACGACTTCCTGTTCCAGTTCGGGGTCCAGCGCCGATGTCGGTTCATCAAACAGCAGCGCCCGCGGTTCCATGCACAGCGCGCGGGCAATCGCCGCCCGCTGCTGCTGCCCGCCCGACAACTGCGCGGGCCATGCATCGCATTTCTCGACGATGCCGACCTTGGCCAGATAGCCGCGCGCCTTCTCCTCTACCTCTTTCGGATCGCGACGCAGCACCGTGACCGGCGCCTCCATCACGTTTTGCAGGATGGTCATGTGGGACCAGAGGTTGAATTGCTGGAACACCATCGACAGGTTGGTCCGCATCCGCATCACCTGCGCCTTGTCGGCAGGGTGGCGGTTCAGACCGTTGCCCTTCCAGCGCACGGCCTCGCCCTCGAACTCGATCTCGCCGTCTTGGCTGTCTTCAAGCAGGTTGCAGCAGCGCAGAAGGGTGGATTTCCCCGACCCCGACGACCCGATCAGCGACACGACATGCCCCTTCGGCGCGGTCAGGTCCACGCCCTTCAGCACCTCCAGCGAGCCATAGCTCTTGTGCAGGTTGCGGATGCGGATGACGGGGGTTTCGGCGGTCTGTTGGGTCACGACGCGGTGCGGGCTGTTGTTATAGCGGTCGAGTAATGCCCAACAAAAAGCGCTTTGCAACGCCCATTCGGTATAGACGCCGCACCGTCACGCGCATTTTGATCAATTTTCCTGCGCGATCTGGTCGGGCGCGGGTGGGATCGGCACGGCAAGGTAATCGGCGGCCGGGATACGGACGATCCCGCGCAGGTGCAGCCGATCCCGGTCGGATTGCGGCAGGCGGTCGATGGCGGCGGCGACGGCGTCGAAGATGGCCCCCGCATCGCGGCCCCGCGCGGTGATATAGGGCAGGGCCGGGGTGGGATCGGTCGCCCCGATCACCTTGACGGCCGAGGTGTCCTCGAACTGGCAAATCAGCCGCCATGTCAGCGCGTCGATGGCGGCCAGCGCGGCCCGCCCCTCGGCCACGGCGCGGAAAGAGGCGCGGTGCGATCCCGTCTCTAGCCCCGGCAGCAGGCGGATGCCATGCGCGGCCGCGTGGTTCATCGGCGCGGCCCAACCCGATTGCGACAGCCCGTCGTTATAGGCGATCCGCGCCCCGTCGCATTCCGCGAACCCGTTGCGCGGATCGTCCGCCCGCGCGATCAGGATCGACTGATAATGGCCCGGCGCGCAGCCCTCGTTCCCGAAATCCGGCGTGCCGACAAGGTCCACCCGCCCATGCAGTTTCGCGCGATAGGGAAAGCCGCAGGTCTGCGACAGGATCAGGTCGGGGCTTTCCCAGTGCGGCATCAGCAGGTCATCGCCCCGCAGCAGCGCCTTGGGCGCATCGATCCCGCGCGCGGCCAGTTCCTGCCGGATCAGCGCCCAGTAACGATCCGTCTCCGCCCGCAATTCGGGGCGGTCATACATCGGCAGCGACGCGATCATCCCCGTTCCGCCCGCCGCCGCGCCAGCCCCGAGTCCACATCCGTCAGCCCCAGAAGCGACGCGACCATGCGCAGCAGTCGATCCTCCTCGGCATCGCGGACGCCATCGGCCAGCGCCACGCGCCACAGCGCCTCCATCAGCGCGGCGCGATCTTCCAGCGCGGTCGCAGCCTTCAGCGCGCGGGTGAAGCGGACGGTGTCGGGGGCTATGGCTTCCAGCTCCTCCGCCTCGGCCCGCAGCTTTGCCACCTCAAAGGGGCCGATGCGGTGATGGGCCATCAAGACGCGGTCGATATGCTCTACCTCTTCGGCGGAATAAAGACCGTCGGTCTTGGCCACGCGCACCAGCAATGCGGCCAGCGCAAGGCGTGCATCGGGTTCGGGCAGTCGGGCGGGTTCGGGCGCGGTCAGGACGCGAAGAATGGCTTGCAGCATGGGCCTTAGGATAGGGGGACGGGCGGGTGGCGGCAAGCGGGGGCGGATCACGGTCGGGACAGCAGGCCCGATTGCGGCTGTGGCGACGAAGCGGCACGCGGCCTTGGGGCATCGCAGCCGATTGCGGGGGCGCGCGAGACGGGGGAAGGCCTTGTCGCAGGCATGATGGCGCGGGGTAGGCGAACACGTCCCGGCCTTGACCCGGGACCTCGTGTTCGGGGCGGACAGGGGGGAAGGGGAGGCCCCTGGTCACGCCCGGGGCGGGTGCGCCTTGGATTGCCGCCCCTTGTGGTTTCGCCGCCTTGGCCGGAATTGGACGGTTGCAGACCCGCTGGGGGGCAGTCTGTCCCCTCGGCTCAACCCGTCGAAAGGCCTGCGAAAATCGCATCCAGCCGCGCGCATTCGGCCGCGATCCCAAAGGGCGGGTTCAGCATCCACAGACCCGTCCCCACCATCCGGTGCCCGTCCCGCACGGGGGGGAACCGCAACTCGTGCCGCAGCGCGTCGGGATGGGCGGTCATCAGCGCCTCGAGCATGGGCCGATGCGGCGCGTCGGTCAGGATCGGATACCAGAGCGCGACGATCCCCACATTCCACTTCCGCACGACCTGCGCGATGAATTTCGGGATCGTCTGATACTCTGCCTTCACCTCGTAGGATGGATCGATCAGCAGCATCCCCCGGCGCGGGGTGGGGGGCGTCACGGCCAGCGCCATCTCATACCCGTCGCGCTTTTGCACATGCGCGCCCCACGGACCCAAAAGCCCCACCAGCGCCGCATGTTCCTGCGGATGCAACTCTGCCAGATGCATCACGTCCCCCTCGCGCAGCGCCATGGCCGCAAGAAGGGGCGAGCCGGGATAGGCCGCGTCCCCATAGCGCGCCCTGACCCCCGCCAGCGACAGCCGATAGGGATGATCCGCCGGAAACGCCCCTTCGACCCGCGCGATGCCCAGCGCGGCCTCGCCCGTCTTTTCGGACTCGGCCGAGCGCAGGTCGTACAGCCCGCGCCCCGAATGCGTTTCGATATAGGACAGCGGTTTGTCCTTGCGCGTCAGATAGTCCAGCGTCCAGCACAGCAACGCGTGCTTCTGGACATCGGCAAGGTTTCCGGCGTGATAGCTGTGCTGATAGGAAAGCATCCCCCCGCCTAACCCGGAACCACGCCCGCGCGCAACGGCTGCTGATGCAGCGGGGCGTCAACGTTGCCTTTTCTGCCCCCGCGTCGCCACGCCCGGTTTACAGCGCGCGACGGCAGGCGTAGCCAGCCGAAAACCCCAGAAGGGATGCACGGGACATGCTGGAAATCTTCACCGCCGAGGGGCTGACCGCCCTTGCACAGGTCATTGCCATCGACCTCGTCCTTGCGGGCGACAATGCGGTTGTCATCGGACTTGCCGCCGCAGGCCTGCCCAAGGAGTTGCGGACCAAAGCGATCCTCGTCGGCATCCTTGCCGCGACCGTCCTGCGGATCTTCTTTGCGCTGATCACCACGCAGTTGATGGCCGTCACGGGTCTGGTTCTGGCCGGGGGCGTCCTGCTGCTTTGGGTTTGCTGGAAGATGTGGCGCGAATTGCGCGAAGGCCATGACGCCGAAGAGCAATCCGCCCAAGAAGCCTTGGCAGACAAGGACCTGAACCGCGACGGCACCATCGCCCCCGCCCCCCGCAAGACCTTTCGTCAGGCCGCGATCCAGATCATCGTGGCGGATGTGTCCATGAGCCTCGACAACGTCCTCGCCGTGGCGGGGGCGGCGCGGGAACATCCGTCGGTGCTGATCATCGGACTGGCGCTGTCCATCGCGCTGATGGGCCTTGCGGCCAGTTTCATCGCGCGGTTGCTGGGCCGCTACCGCTGGATCGCCTATGTGGGTCTGGCGATCATCCTTTATGTCGCGCTCAAGATGATCTGGGAGGGTTGGCACGAGGTCGGCCCGGCCATGGCAGGCATGATGAACTGACATCCAGACCCATGGAACAGAAAGGGCGGCCGCCGGGCCGCCCTTTTGCATTTCAACACGCCGTTAACCCTTTGCGCGTGAGGATGATCCGAATGGATTGACCGAAATAGCGAAAAAGGTATATAGCGAAGATGCGATGGGTGGTGGAGACGCTCGATGCCCGTGTGGACCGGGAAATCGCCGACCTTCCGAATGGTCTGCGCGCACGGCTTGTCCGCCTGATGGAACTGGTCGAGGTCAAGGGACCGCAGGCGCTGCGAGAGCCGCATGCCCGTCATCTGGACGGTCCGCTTTGGGAACTGCGCGCCAAAGCTCAGGAAGGCATCGCGCGGGGTGTCTATGTCGCGGTGACGGGGCAGCGGGTGGTGATCCTGCATATCTTCGTCAAAAAGACGGATAAGCTGCCGCGCAGGGCATGGTCCATCGCGGTCGAACGGTTGAAGGAGGTCCGATGACGAAACTGTCCGAATTGAAGCGCCGCTTCATGGCCGACCCGGAATTCGCCAAGGCCTATGACGCGGCAGTAGAGGACTATGCCGCCCTTGAAGCCATGATCCGCGCCCGCGCCGGGACCGGGATCACGCAGGCGGAACTGGCCCTCCGCATGGGCACCACCCAATCCGCCATCGCAAGGCTGGAAAGCGGGCGCGTGTCGCCCACGGTCGAAACGCTGCAGAAATACGCCCGCGCGCTGGGCAAACGGTTGAAGATCGACATGGTGTGACGCAGGCGATTTCTGACGCAGAAATCGCAGCGGAATTTGACGCAAATTCCGCGACCCCGGCGATCCCACACCGATTTCTGTGCCAGAAATCGGCGCGAAATCTGCGTCAGATTTCGCCCGTCACACCAATCGGCTGACCTCGACCGCTGCGCGCACGAAATCGGCAAACAGCGGGTGCGGGGCAAAGGGCTTGGACTTCAGCTCCGGGTGGAACTGCACGCCGATGAACCACGGATGGTCCTTGACCTCGACGATCTCGGGCAGCCGCCCATCGGGGGACATGCCCGAAAAGATCAGCCCGCATTTTTCCAGCTTGTCGCGATACTGGATGTCCACCTCATAGCGGTGGCGGTGGCGTTCCTCGATCACCGGGCTGCCATAGACCGACGCCACGCGCGAGCCGTCCTTCAGATGCGCGGTATAGGCCCCCAGACGCATCGTGCCGCCCTTGTCATCGGTGACCTTGCGCGCCACGACGTGGTTGCCCTGCACCCATTCCTTCAGGTGATAGACCACCGGGGTGAACCGCTTCTCGCCCGCCTCGTGATCGAATTCCTCGGACCCTGCATTGGTCACGCCGATCAGGTTTCGCGCCGCCTCGATCACCGCCATCTGCATACCAAGGCAGATGCCCAGATAGGGGATCTTCTTTTCCCGCGCGAATTGCGCGGCCTTGATCTTGCCTTCCGTTCCCCGTTCGCCAAAGCCACCGGGCACGAGGATGGCGTGAAAGTTTTCCAGATACGGCGCCGGGTCCTCGCGTTCGAAGATCTCGGCGTCGATCCATTCGGCGCGCACCTTGGTCCGGTTCGCCATGCCGCCATGGGTCAGCGCCTCGGCGATGGATTTATAGGCGTCTTCCAGTTGCGTGTACTTGCCCACGATGGCCACGCGCACCTCGCCTTCGGGGTGCGTGATGCGGTCCATCACATCTTCCCAGCGGGCAAGGTTGGGCTTGGGCGCGGGCGTGATGCCAAAGGCATCCAGCACCGCCTGATCCAGCCCCGCGCGGTGATAGGCCAAGGGTGCCTCGTAGATCGTTTTCAGGTCATAGGCGGGGATCACCGACTCTTTCCGCACATTGCAGAACAGCGCGATCTTCTCGCGTTCCTTTTCCGGGATTGGATGTTCGGACCGGCAGACCAGAACGTCGGGCGCCAGACCGATCGACTGCAATTCCTTCACCGAATGCTGCGTGGGCTTCGTCTTCAACTCGCCGCTCGCCGCCAGATAGGGCAGCAGCGTCAGATGCATCAGGATCGACTGCCCGCGCGGGCGTTCATGGATGAACTGGCGGATCGCTTCGAAGAAGGGCAGCCCCTCGATGTCGCCCACCGTGCCGCCGATCTCGCACAACATGAAATCGACCTCGTCATCCCCGATCCGCAGGAAATTCTTGATCTCGTTCGTGACGTGCGGGATCACCTGAATCGTCTTGCCGAGGTAATCCCCCCGCCGCTCTTTTTCCAGCACGTTGGAATAGATGCGACCCGATGAGATGCTGTCCGTCTGCCGCGCCGACACCCCCGTGAACCGTTCGTAATGGCCAAGGTCGAGGTCCGTCTCTGCCCCGTCATCCGTGACAAAAACCTCGCCATGTTCAAAGGGCGACATCGTGCCGGGATCGACGTTCAGATAGGGGTCCAGCTTCCGCAGCCGCACCGTGTAGCCACGCGCCTGCAACAACGCGCCCAGTGCCGCCGAAGCCAGACCCTTGCCGAGTGACGAGACCACGCCGCCGGTAATGAAGATGTAGCGCGCCATGGTGGTTCTCCCGTGATCTCTGTCTCAAGTCCGACCCGATTCCCCGCACGGGAATCGCATCATCACGGGAGTTAAGCTGTAACGCAGGTTGCGGCACAGCGCAACCGGACCGCAAGATGCAGCCGTTCCCGTGGCATTTCCGTCAATACGTGGTGGGTCAGTCGTTCGTCGCGGGCGCGGCCGGGGGCGTCGCGGGCGCATCGGCCGCAGGCGGCGTCAGCGGCGCGTCGGCCGGGGCGGGCGGCAGCAGGTCGGCACCGGCGGGCGCTTCGCCCGAGTCCGCAGCCGGGGCATCCACGCCGATCTGGTCGAGTACCGATTCCGAATCCGCCTTCTTTGCAGCCAAGTAGGTCAGCGTCATCGAGGTGACGATGAAGGCCGCCGCGAAGACCCATGTCAGTTTTTGCAAGGCCGTGGCGGCACCGCGCCCGGTCATCACCGAATTCCCGCCGCCCATGCCCAGACCGCCCCCTTCCGACCGCTGCAGCAGCACGATGCCGACCAGCAGCAGGGCGAGGATCAGGTGGATGGTGAGGACGACGTTTTCCATGGGCAGGCTTTCCCGAACTGACGCGCCTATCTAGGCGCAAGCCGGATAGGGCGCAAGTGGGCGCGTCAAGGCGGGGGCGGGCCCTCGCAGACCGCCGACAGCTTGTTCCCGTCGGGATCACGCACATAGCAGGCATAGAAGGACGGGCCAAAGGGGCGCAGCCCCGGCGCACCCTCGTCACTGCCGCCATGTGCCAGCGCGGCGCGGTGGAAGGCAGCGACGGCCTCGCGCGTTGCGGCGACCAGTGCGGGCATCGACCCGTTGCCCACCGTCGCGGGCCGCCCGTCGAAGGGGTGCGTGATCCAAAGGCGGCATCTTGCGTCGCCGGGGGCAGCATAGCCGACCTCTGTTTCCAGCGTGCGCGCGCGGGTCAGACCCAGCGTCGCCAGAACGGGGTCGTAGAAGCGGATCGCGCGGTCAAGGTCGTTGGTGCCGAGGGTGATGTAAAGGAACATATCCCACAGCCTGCCGCCGCAGCGCCGCCACGGCAAGTCGCAAATTTCTTCGAAGAAATTTGCAAATTCGTTCGAACGAATTTGCCCACCGCGACCGCCGCCGCGACCTTTTCCCCGTTTCAATCCCCCCCGCGCCCCGCTATAGGACGCACGGTTTCACCGGACCGGAAAAGGACAGTCCCGATGGCAAACGTGGTGGTCGTGGGCGCCCAGTGGGGCGATGAGGGCAAGGGCAAGATCGTCGACTGGCTGTCGGAGCGTGCCGATATCGTCGCCCGCTTCCAGGGTGGCCACAATGCGGGCCACACGCTGGTCATCGACGGCAATGTCTACAAGCTTTCGCTTCTGCCTTCGGGCATCGTGCGCGGCGGCAAACTGTCGGTCATCGGCAACGGCGTGGTGCTGGACCCTTGGGCGCTGCTGTCGGAAATCGACAAGCTGCGCGGGCAGGGCGTCGAGGTGAACCCCGACAACCTGCTGATTGCGGAAAACACCCCGCTCATCCTGCCCGTCCATGGTGAACTTGACCGCGCGCGGGAAGGGCAGGTCGGCGTGGCCAAGATCGGCACCACCGGGCGCGGCATCGGCCCCGCCTATGAAGACAAGGTGGGCCGCCGCACCGTCCGCGTGGCCGACCTTGCGGACGAGGCGACGCTGGACCTGCGCATCGGCCGCCTGCTGACGCATCACAACGCGCTGCGGGCGGGCCTCGGCCTTGATCCCATCGACCCCGCCGCGCTGAAGGCGCAGCTGTTGGAGGTCGCGCCGAAAATCCTGCCCTATGCCAAACCCGTCTGGAAGGTGCTGACCGAAGCCCGCCGCGCGGGCAAGCGCATCCTGTTCGAAGGCGCGCAAGGCTCTCTCCTTGACGTGGATTTCGGGACCTACCCCTATGTCACCTCTTCCAACACGCTGGCGGGCATGGCGGCGACGGGCACGGGTCTTGGCCCAACGGCGGTGGATTTCGTCCTTGGCATCGTCAAGGCCTACACCACCCGCGTCGGCGAAGGCCCCTTCCCGACCGAGCTTTTCGACGCCGATGGCGAACGTCTGGGCGAGCGTGGGCATGAATTCGGCACGGTCACCGGGCGCAAGCGCCGCTGTGGCTGGTTCGATGCGGTGCTGGTGCGGCAGACCTGCGCCACATCCGGCGTGTCGGGCATCGCGCTGACCAAGCTGGACGTGCTGGACGGGTTCAAGACGCTGCGCATCTGCACGGGCTATGAACTGGACGGCGAAAAGCTGGACTACCTGCCGACCGCCGCCAATCTGCAAGCCCGCGTCAAACCGATCTACGAAGAGATGGAAGGCTGGTCCGACTCCACCGCAGGCGCGCGGTCATGGGCCGACCTGCCGGGGGCGGCGATCAAATATGTCCGCCGGATCGAGGAATTGATCCAGTGCCCGGTCGCGCTACTTTCCACCTCGCCGGAGCGGGACGACACCATCCTCGTGACGGATCCCTTCGCCGACTGACGAAAGGCCCCCATGGCGCTGCCCTATAAGACCCGTCGCCGCCTGTCGCTCCTGATCCTGCTGGTCGGGCTGCCGCTTTACATCGCGGCGGCCCTTTATGTGATCAGCCTGTTCGAACGCCCGTCGATCCTTGTGGAACTCGTGGTCTACGTGGTGCTGGGCATCCTTTGGGCGCTGCCCTTTAAGGCGGTGTTCAAGGGGGTGGGGCAGCAAGACCCCGACGCCCCGCCGCCGCGTGACGAATAGGAAAGGGCGGGCCGCGCCCGGCCCGCCCCACCCGTGGGCCTGAGTGGCAGCTCTCAGCCCACGATTTTTCGCGCCTCGGCCAGATAGGGCGACTCTTCGGACAGCACGAATTGGCCACGGCGCAGCTTGCTGATCCGGCCATTGCGCAACAGCGTGCCAAAGCCCCGCAGCCCGTCCTCGCGCTGGAAGCTTCCCGCCGGGATCACCGCACCGACCTGCGACATGACCTGCGGACGGCTGAAGGATTCCAGCCGTTCCACCCCGGCCAGATAGGCCGCCGATGCTTCGAGGATTTCTTCCAGCGTCGTGGCACCCACGCGGTTCACAAAGTCGCTGAACCCCTTGGCGTCGCCAAAGAGGTTGGACAGGTCGCCCTCTGCATCCTCGTCATCAAAGAGCGGATCTTCCGCCGCCTGCATCGCGAGGCCCGAGGACGACACGCGGCGCGGTCGCACGGGGGCGATGGGCGCGGGGGCGATGGGCGCGGGGGCGGCGGCAACCACCGTCGGTGCCTGTGCCGCAGGTGCCGCAGTGCTGGGCGCGCGCGGCTTGTCGATGCGCTGTTCGGATACCAGCACCAGCGGGGCAGGGCGGTCTTTCTGCGGCTCGGCGGTGCCACGGCCCGGCAGGGCGGATTTCACCACCATCGCCAGATCGTTGCGATACCGCGCAAGACGCGACACGCCGGTCGCTTCGGCGGGCTTTTCGCCCGTCACCTTGCGTTCGGCCACTGTCGCCGCCACCGCCGCCTTCAGATGCGCGATGGCCGACTGGCGGCGCTTGGTCTCGGGGCCTTCCATCTCGGTGTCGGTCTGCTTCATCAGCCGACCCAGCGCCTCGTCCGCCGTGGGCCCGTCAAAGCCCTTGCGGTTCTCTTGCTGCAAAACGAAGGCCGATGCGCCTGCGGCGGCCTCCGCCTCTGGTCCCTCTTCGTCGTTCTGGCGCAGAGCGGCCAGTTCGCGCATCAGCTCTGCCTCGTCCTCGGCCGAAAGCAGGCCCTCTGCGGGTTCGGCTTCTGGCATGGCGGCGATGGGGGCGGGGGCGGCAGGGGCGGCGGCGGGCGGGATGGCCTTGGGCGCAGCGGGGGTATCTTCGGCCACTTCGGCGAAGATGTCGGACAGGTCGGGCGCGAAATCCTCGTCCGGTGCGGGTTCTTTGGCGGCGGGGGGCACTGCGTCGCGCTGCACCTGTACCGGGCGGGCCGGGGCAGCTGACACGACCGGTCCGGTCTCTGCGACGGTGGCTTCGGGCGCGGCGTCATCGACCTTGCGGATGCGGATCACGCGGGCACGGGCACGCTGCAGTTTTTCGGCAGCGCCGGGGCGCAGTTCGGTGCCGGTCGCGGTGGCGTCATCGTCGGGCTGTTCGTCCGCCAGCGCCACGACCTCATCCTCGGTCCGATCAAAGGCGGCGTCCAGCGTGTCTTCCGGCGACCGGTCAAAGGCGGCCTCGACCGCCGGTTGCTGCGCGGCGGCAGCGTCGGCAGGGGCAGCGGTGAGTCCGGCCACAAGTTCGTTCAATTCAGCGAAGACTTCGTCAGCCTGCGCGTCGGACCCGGTATCCCCGGCCTCTGCCGCAGGGCGGTCATCCCCGTCGGGCTGATCGGGCGCTGCCTCTGCATCGTCGGTTCCGGCAAGGCTGTCTGCCAGCGCCGCCATAAGCGAGTCGGGCAGGTCGGGCGTGGCAGACCCGACGGCCTGATCTTCGGTCGCAACCGCAGCGATGGGGGCCACGGGCGCGGGCAGCACGGCGGTCAGGGCCGCCAGCACGGCCTCATCGGCCATGGGGCCAACCTCTTCGGGCAGCGGCGCATCCTCGGCCAGTGCGGCGGGCGCGATCTCTGTCGGCGCGTCCGATTCGGGCAGGAAATCCTCGGCCGTAGCGGCGGGTTCGGGGGCGGGTTCGGGGGCGGGCGCAGGGCCCGGTTCGGGGGCCGGTTCGGGGGCGGGGGCGGTCGTTGCTTCGGGCGCTGCTGCGAAGGCGGCGGCGGCCGGGGTTGCGGGGGCGGTTTCGATCCCCTCGGCATGTTCGTCTTCCAGATAGTCCGGAAGGGCGAAGCTGACAGTCGGCACGGTCGCGACCGTTCCGGTGGCACCGGGCTGGGCAGCCACTTCGGACCGCAGCCGCGACAGTTTTTCCACAACCGATTCGGCCATCGGGGCCGTGGCAGCCGCGACGCTGGGCACCGGCGCGGCAACATCGACGGGCGCGACCGTCACAACGGTGGGGGCCACGGGGGCGGGGGCCAGATTGGCGGGGGCCACCGGGGCGGGAACCACGGGGGCGGGAACCACGGGGGCGGGGGCCACGGAAGGCACGACCGCAGGCGCTGCTTCGGCAGCCACGCTGTCCGAGGCCCGCAGCACGACGCCGTTCTCTTGAATCTTTGCCTCGACCCGGCGCTGAATCTCGCGCTCGGCGATCCGGTGCAGCATGGCGGCATCCGGCGTCGGCGGTTCCGCCCCGAAATAACGGTCTTCCGCCGCAAGATCACGGAAATACTCGGCAATCGCCTTCATCGTGCTAAAGGGATCGTCAAACCCCTCAAGGGTGCAGGAGAAGGTCCCGTATGAGACCGTGAGTATCTTACTCGCCCCGTTCATCGGATGCTCGCTTTGCCCAAGGTTTGGTCCTGCCAATCTACCCGCGTCCTAATCCTTTTCATGGACAGATGGGGGTAATTTGAAGGATTGATTATGGCCCACGAACGCTCGACTTGCCTCAATTCGGACGACAGTATCACCATGAACACCCCAATTGTCCAATCGTCCGAAGGGGTCACCCTTGTCGGTGGCGGACCCGTCAGCCGTGCGGAATTCCGCCTTGCAACCACGCGCGCGCCCAGAATTCTGGCCGCCGATGGCGGGGCCGATCGCGCGCTGGCCGCCGGATACGAACCCGAGGCGGTGGTGGGCGACTTCGATTCGATCACTGACATGGCTAGGGCCACCCTTGGCGCTGCGCGCCTGTTTCCTATCGCCGAACAGTTAACGACAGATTTCGACAAGGCTTTGCGGTCGGTGGCGGCACCCTTCACGCTGGCGCTTGGGTTCACCGGGGCGCGGATCGATCACGGTCTGGCGGTGTTCAACACGCTGGTCCGGCATGCGGACCGCCGTTGCATCGTGATCGGCCCGCGCGATGTGATCTTTCACGCCCCGGCCCGTCTGAACCTGCAAATGACGCCCGGCGACCGCCTGTCGCTTTTTCCCATGGCCCCTGTCACGGGGCGCAGCACGGGGCTGGAATGGCCCATCGATGGGCTGGACTTCGCGCCGCATGGGATGATCGGCACCTCGAACCGGGTCACCGCAGGCCACGTCCAGCTAGAACTGGACAGCCCCGGCATGCTGGTGATCCTACCCCGCGCCCGGCTTGACGCCGCGCTCAGATCGCTTCTGGGGCTGGGGTGGCAGCCGCCGCGCGCTTCTGCTTAGCGCTGATCCGTTCGCGGTGGATGATGTAAAGGCCCGACGACACGATCACCGCGATCCCGGCCCATGTCATCGGATTCGGGAAGTCCCCGAAGATCAGGTAGCCCAAGGCCACCGCCGCCACGATTTCCGAATAATGCAACGGCGCAAGCGTGGCCGAAGGCGCGAATTTCAGCGCGTAGGTCATGCACATGTGGCTGACCCCGGCCCAGAAGCCCACGCCGAACAGCCACAGCCAGTTCAGCCCCGCAGGCCAGACCGGGTCCAGCTCGGCCCAGCCCGTCCCGTCAAAGGCGAACATCAGCGGCACGCAAATCACCATCCCCGCCAGCGAGGTATGCAGCTGCATCGTCACCGGGTGCATGTAGGCCGCCATCGCCCGCGTCACCAGCATGTAAAAGGCAAAGAAGAACGCCGTCCCCAACGGCCACAGCGCCACATAACCAAAGGCCGCCAGCGATGGCTGGATCACCAGCAGCGCCCCGCAGAACCCCACCGCGCAGGCCGCGATCCGGCGCGGACCCACCGCATCGCCAAAGATCAGGCTGCCAAGGATCAGCAGGATGAACGGCTCGACAAAGGCGATGGCCAGCGCATCGGCGACGGGCATCACCTCGATCCCCGACACGAAAGAGAAGGTCGACAGCATCAGGAACACCGCCCGCAGGAAGACAAATCCCAGCACGCGCGCATCCACCGCCCAAGACAACCCCATCCACAGCACGATGGGCAGCATCAACGCGCCCTGCACCACAAAGCGCGCGGCGGTGATCTGACCGACGGGAATTCCGTTTTCGGCCGCAAGCTTCGACGACACGTCCAGCAAGGGGGCCAACGCGCAGAAGGCGAGCATCAGCACGATGCCGGGGAAGATGCGGTCCTGTCTCATGCCTCCCGACTAGCCAGCGCGCGGCAGGGCGTCCATCCCGAAACCGACATCCCCCTTGCCGAACAGGCGGCCCGCCACCATTCTTTGCCAAAGGTTACGGAGTGTGCGCGTGCTGATCCTGAGAAAGGCCTGTCTGGTTTATCTGGCCAATCCCAAGACGGCCTCGCAGGCGATCCGCGCCATGCTCGGCCCCCATGCCGAACGACCCGAAGAGGCGCGGGCCAAACCCCATATGAACGCGGGCGCCTATGGCCGCCACTGGGCGGCACGGGTCACGGCCGACCTTGGCAAAAGGCCCGAAACCTTGGCCGTCATGCGCGACCCGATGGACCATATGCAAAGCTGGTTCCGCTATCGCCAGCGCGACGCGCTGCTGGGGCACCGCAATTCCACCGCCGGGATGAGCTTTGCGCAATTCGTCGAGGATCGCCTGTCCGACACACCGCCCCCCCATGCCGTCATCGGGCGGCAGGACAGGTTTCTGGGCTTCATCGACGGCGGGCCGCCCGTCACCCATGTCTTCGACTACGCGCGGCTGGACCTGCTGGTGGATTTTCTGCAGGACCGCCTTGGCGTGGCACTGGACCTTGGCATGCGCAACGTCTCGCCCCGGTCAGGCAGCGCGTCCGACCTGCCCGAAGGGCTGGCCGCACGCTACCGTCGCGCCCACCGCACCGAAATCGCCCTTTACGAACTGGTGGCCGAGAAGGGCCACCTGATCACCGCCTGATCAGCAGTTGGGCACGTTCACCGCCAACCCGCCAAGGCTGGTTTCCTTGTATTTCTCGTGCATGTCGCGGCCCGTCTGGCGCATCGTCTCGATACAGACGTCCAGACTGACAAGGTGGATGCCATCCCCCCGCAGCGCCAGCGACGCGGCAGACACCGCCTTGATCGCCCCCAGCCCGTTCCGTTCGATGCAAGGCACCTGCACCAGCCCCTTCACCGGGTCGCAGGTCATGCCCAGATGATGCTCCAACGCGATCTCGGCGGCGTTTTCCACCTGTTCGGGCGTGCCGCCCAGCACGGCGCACAGCCCCGCCGCCGCCATCGACGCTGCCGACCCGACTTCGGCCTGACAGCCGCATTCCGCGCCGCTGATACTGGCATTGTGCTTCACCAGCCCGCCGATTGCCGCCGCCGTCAGCAGGAATTCCCCCACGCGGGACGACGACGCGCCGGGCACATGGTCCAGCCAATAGCGGATCACCGCAGGCACCACCCCCGCCGCGCCATTGGTGGGCGCGGTGACGACCTGACCGCCCGCCGCGTTCTCTTCGTTCACCGCCATCGCATAAAGCGACATCCAATCGTTGATCGTATGCGGCGGCGTCATGTTCAGCCCCCGCTCGGCCATCAGCGCGTCATGGATGCCCTTCGCGCGACGGCGCACCTTCAACCCGCCGGGAAGGATGCCCTCGCCCCCCATCCCGCGCGTGATGCAGTCGTTCATCACCTGCCAGATCCGGTCCATCCCCTTGTCCAGATCGGTGGCCGACCGGAACTTCAACTCGTTCGCCCGCTTCATCTGGGCAATCGACAGGCCAGAGGATTTGGCCATCGCCAGCATCTCGTCGGCCTTTTCAAACGGATAGGGCACATCCGCCCGCGCCTTGGCCTTGCCGCCCCCGGCCTCTGCCAGTTCATCCGCCGTCAGCACGAAGCCCCCGCCGATGGAGTAGTAGGTCTCCTCCATGATCACATCGCCCTGCGCGTCGGTCGCCTTTAGGATCATCCCGTTGGCATGCCCCGCCAGCGCCGGACCGTAATCAAAGACCAAGTCCTTGCCCGGATCGAAGGCCAATGCGCCCAGTCCCGGCACGTCGATCACCTTGCGCGCCTTGATGTCGGCCAGCATGGCCTCTGCCTTGGCCGCGTCATAGGTCGCAGGCTCGAACCCCGCGAGTCCGAGGATGGTCGCCCTGTCCGTCGCATGCCCCACCCCGGTAAAGGCAAGCGAGCCGTGCAGCGACGCCCGCAGCCCCCGGAAATGAAAGGGCGAAGCGCGCATCTTTTCAAGAAACCGCGCCCCGGCCACCATCGGCCCCATCGTGTGGCTGGATGACGGGCCGACGCCCACCTTGAACATGTCGAAGACGGACAGGAACATGCCGGATCACCCCTCGGGATCGCTGAAGAACCGTCCCGACAGCCCATTGGCTGCGGCGGCCCGGATTGTGGCAGGCCGCGCCTCGCAGGCGGCGGCGATGGCGTGAAGCGCGGGGAAGGATTGTGCGGAAATGGCAAGTTCCGGCGCATAAGCAAAGGCACGGACCCAGCGCAAAAGCATGGAAATGTAAATCTGCAGGACACCCGGCTGATCCGGCAGCAACCACGACGGATGCGTTGCCGCGACGGCCTCCAGCACGTCCAGCCGCTCCATCAGGCGCGCCCGCGCGGCGACGCCGATGTCATGCGCGTGGGCCTCGCTGTGGCGATAGGGATGGATCAGGTCCATCACCCCGGTGTGCAGCCCGTTGTTGACGAAGACGAACCATGTCAGGAACGCCCCCCTCTCGGCCGATCCGGCCGCAGGTGCCAGCCCGTGCCGTTCGCCCAGATACAGAAGGCAGGCGCCCGTCTCGAACATCGTTCCCTCGGGCGTCTCCAAGGCCGGAACCAGCCCCAGCGGATGCCGCGCCAGATGGGCGGGCGATTTCAACTCCCCCGCGTCGAGATCAAGGAACACCGCCTCATGGGGAACGCCCGCCTCCTCCAGCGCCACATGGACCGCCAGATTCGCGAAATCCGCAACCCCGTACAACCGATAGACCATAGCCAACCCCGCGCCTCCTTGCGCCCGCCATACCATGCGACGGTTGAATATGGGGCGCGGTGCGGAAAGCGACAGTCTTGCGCGCCTTTCCGCACGGAAAGAATCCGACAGGGCCCTTGGGCGTTCACCGAACGTTAATCGGCCGCTGCGATGGTCCAGCCACCGAAACCCTCCAGAACGGAGCCTTCGATGCGCGCCCTTTCCCTTGCCCTGATCCTCGCCACGCCCGCCGTGGCGCAGGACGTCACGCCCCAGATGGCCTTGGCCACGCTGCCCGCCGATGTGGCCGAAACCATCGCCGCGCGGCCCGCCCGCTTTGCCGACCGCGCCGCCGACATGATCTTGTCGCATGGCCGGGATGACGCCCTCACCGCCGCCGATATCGACCGCGCCCTCGCGCTCGACCGTGCCTTCTTCCGCGCCCGCGCCCTGCGGCCCTTCCTCGAAGCGGACATCGACGCCGACGGCGCCGTCACGCGCGACGAAGCCCGCGCCCGCGCCTCGGTCCTTGGTGCCGATGGCCGCGCGCGGCTCCTGCGTCAACACGGGCAGGCCGATACCGATGCCGACGGCACCCTCACCCCCGACGAACTCGCCTCACACGCGCAGGCCGAAGCCACCCGCGCCCTGCCGCCGCAGGATGAAGCGATGGCCCGCGCCATCCTTGCCTTTGACCTGAACGCCGATTCCCGCGTGACGCTTGGCGAAATCCAGACGACCGCCGCCGCCCTGTCACAAGACGGCTAGGGTCGGCGCAGGCGGGGCAGGGCGCGGCATTTCGCCCTTACACGCCCCGCCCGCTTTGCCTATAAGCGGGGCATAGCCGAAGGAGACGCCCCATGCCCGCAGAGCTTTCGCCCATCGACAAGGCCAAGTTCGTTGCCGCCAAGCGCGCGACCGAATTCGTGGAAGACGGGATGAAGCTGGGCCTCGGCACGGGCTCCACCGCCGCATGGATGGTGCGCTGCCTTGCCGAACGCATCCGCGAAGAAGGGCTAAAGGTCGTGGGCGTCCCCACCTCCACCCGCACGGCGGAACTTGCGGCCTCGCTCGGCGTGCCGATCGCCTCGCTCGATGATGTCAAATGGCTGGACCTGACGATTGACGGGGCGGATGAATTCGACCCCCACCTCGCCCTGATCAAGGGCGGTGGCGCGGCGCTTTTGCAGGAAAAAATCGTCGCCACCGCATCCGACCAGATGATCGTCATCGCCGACGCCGCCAAGGAAGTGGCCCAACTCGGGGCCTTCCCCCTTCCGGTCGAAGTCATCCCCTTCGGCTGGCAGACGACCAAGGCCCTGATCGAAGAAACGCTCGTTTCTCTCGACGTGCTTCACCGCGACTGCACGTTACGCATGAACGGCGACCGCCCGCTGGTGACGGATGAGGCGAATTTCATCATCGACCTGCACCTTAAACGCATCGGCAATCCGCGCCAACTGGCGCTGGTGCTGAACCAGATCCCCGGCGTGGTGGAAAACGGGCTCTTCATCGACATCTGCGACATCGTTGTGATCGGCCATGGCGACGGCCGCGTGACGGTCCGCGACATCAATCAGGGGACCGAGGGCGAGGATTTTGTCCAATTCGCCCCGACCGACAACATCTTCGCGGATATGGAATGACCTTCGACTACGACCTTTTCGTGATCGGCGGCGGCTCTGGCGGCGTCCGCGCTGCGCGGATCGCAGCGGCCGAAGGCGGGGCAAAGGTCGGTCTGGCCGAAGAAAGCCGCATGGGCGGCACCTGCGTCATCCGGGGCTGCGTGCCCAAGAAGCTGATGGTCTTCGCCTCTGCCTTCCCCGACATGGTCGAAGACGCCGCCGCCTATGGCTGGCGGGTCAAGGCAGAGGGTTTCGACTGGCCGCACTTTCGCAGCGCGCTGGAAGCCGAACTCGACCGGCTGGAAAACGCCTACCGCAACACGCTGAAAAATGCGGGCGTCACGATCCACGACAGCCGCGCCACGGTCCTAGACCCCCATACCGTCCAACTGGCAACGGGCGAGACGTTCAGCACCAAACACATCCTCATCGCCACGGGCGGCTGGCCCTTCGTGCCCGACATCCCCGGCAAGGACCTCGCCATCACCTCGAACGAGGTGTTCCACCTCGACACCCTGCCCAAACGCGCCCTCGTCGTGGGCGGCGGCTACATCGCGTCGGAATTCGCCTGCATCCTGCACGGTCTGGGTGTGGAGACTACGCAGTATTACCGGGGTGCCCAGATCCTGCGCGGCTTCGACGACGAAGCGCGCGGCCATGTCGCCAATGCCATGCAGGCGCGCGGCATCGCCATCCATTGCGGCACCGATGTCATCCGTCTGGAAAAGACCGCCACCGGCATCCGCGCCGTGGCGACCGACGGGACGGAACGGGAATTCGACCTCGTCCTCTATGCCACGGGCCGCAGGCCAAACGCGCAGGGCCTGGGCCTTGAACCCCTTGGCGTGCAATTCGGGCGCAGCGGGCAGATCATCGTGGACGACTGGTCCCAAACCGCCGTCCCCTCTATCTTTGCCGTGGGCGACGTGACGGACCGCGTCAACCTGACCCCCGTCGCCATCCGTGAAGGCCATGCCTTCGCCGACACCGTCTTCCGGGGCGTGCCGACGCGGTTCGACCACGACCTCATCCCCTCTGCCGTCTTCACCCAACCCGAACTGGGCGCGGTGGGCCTGACCGAAGAACAGGCGCGCGAGCAAGAGGAGATCGAGGTTTACACCGCCACCTTCCGCCCGATGAAAACGCTGTTTGCAGGCCGTCAGGACCGGGTCCTGATGAAGCTGATCGTCAGCGCCGCCACCCGCAAGGTGCTGGGCTGCCACATCGTCGCACCAGAGGCGGGCGAATTCATCCAACTCGCCGCCATCGCCATCCGCATGGGCGCGACCAAGGAAGATTTCGACCGCACCGTCGCCGTCCATCCCACCATGGCCGAGGAACTGGTGACGATGCGCAAACCGACCCGAAAAGCCTGAACAGATCGTGGCAAATGCTTGAATTCGCCGCGCGCATGACCAGTTTAATGCTGGAAGAACGAAAAAGGGTAAGACATGGCAGGTAGTGGAGGTCCGTGGGGCGGCGGTGGCGGCCCCGGCGACGATGACCGCAACAACGGTGCGCGCGGCGACGACCGTCGCGGCAACCGCAGACCCGGCGAAAACGGCCCCCAAATCCCCGAGATCGACGAGATCATGAAAAAGGGGCAGGAACAGCTGCGCGTCCTGATGGGCGGCAAGAACCGTGGCGGCTTCAACGGCGGCGGCGGCGGTGGCGGGCGCGACCCGAACGGCCCGATGCTGACCAAGCAGGGTCTGCTGATCGGCGGTCTGGTGGCGGTGGGTCTTTGGGCTTTCATGTCCTTCTACACGGTGCGGCCCGAAGAACGCTCGGTCGAACTGTTCCTTGGCGAGTTTTCCACCGTCGGCAATCCCGGCCTGAACTTCGCGCCTTGGCCCGTCATCTCGGCCGAAATCGTGCCTGTGACCGGCGAACGCACGACTGATATCGGCGCGGTGGGCGACGGGTCCATCGGCGACGGCCTGATGCTGACGCGCGACCAGAACATCGTGGACATCGGCTTTCAGGTCGTCTGGAACGTCTCTGACCCGGCGGCTTTCCTGTTCAACCTTGCCGACCCGGATGACACGATCCGCGCGGTGTCGGAATCCGCGATGCGCGACATCATCGCCCGGTCCGAACTTTCGCCAATCCTCAACCGCGACCGGGGCGTCATCGCGACGGACCTGCAGGCCGCCGTGCAATCGACGCTCGACAGCTATCAGGCGGGCATCAACGTGATCCGCGTCAACCTGCAACGCGCCGCCCCCCCGCGAGAGGTGATCGACGCCTTCCGCGAAGTGCAGGCCGCGCAGCAGGAACGCGACCGGCTTGAAAAAGAAGCCGACGCCTATGCCAACCGCGTCACCGCAGGCGCCCGCGGTGAGGCCGCGCGTCTGCTGGAAGAGGCCGAAGCCTACCGCGCGCAGGTCGTGAACGTGGCACAGGGTGAAGCGTCACGCTTCCTGTCGGTCTACGAGGAATATGTGAAGGCACCCGAAGTCACGCGCCGCCGCATGTATCTGGAAACGATGGAAAAGGTGCTGGGTGGCATGAACAAGGTCATCCTCGACGGCGTCGCTTCCGGCGAAGGCGGGGGGCAGGGCGTCGTGCCCTTCCTGCCGCTGAATGAACTCAACCGCCCGGCACCCGCCCAAGGCGCGGCCGCATCCACCGGGGGGAGCAACTGATGAAAAGCGCGATCCTTCTGCCCATCGTCGCCATCCTCGGCGCGACCGCCCTGTCTTCGCTCTTCATCGTGGATGAACGCGAAAAGGCGCTGGTGCTGCAATTCGGTCAGGTCAAGCAGGTGAAAGAGGAGCCGGGCCTCGGCTTCAAGATCCCGTTGATTCAGGAAGTCGTGCGCTATGACGGCCGCATCCTCGGCCTGCCGACTGCACCGCTAGAAGTCACCATGCTGGACGACCGCCGTCTGGTCGTGGACGCTTTCGCCCGCTGGCGCATCGTCGATCTCGTGGAATTCCGCGAAGCCGTGGGTGCAGGTGGTGAATCGCAGGCGCTTCGGCGGCTTGAGGGCATCGTCAACCCGGCGATCCAGCAGGTTCTGGGTTCGGTCGATTCCAGCCGCGTGCTGTCCGAGGATCGGACGGGCCTGATGAACCAGATCCGCGACATCGCGCGCCGTCAGGCCGCCGCGCTGGGGATCGAAATCATCGACGTCCGCCTGACCCGCACCGACCTGCCCGAACAGAACCTCGAAGCGACCTTCGCCCGGATGCGGGCCGAACGGGAACGCGAAGCGGCGGATGAAATCGCCCGTGGTGGCGAAGCGGCGCAGCGCGTCCGCGCCAGTGCTGACCGGACGGTGGTCGAACTTACCTCCGACGCCCGCCGTCAGGCCGACGTCATCCGGGGTGAGGCCGACGCCGAACGCAACGGCATCTATGCCGAAGCCTTCGGTCGCGACCCGGAATTCTTCGCCTTTACCCGTTCGTTGACGTCGTATGAACGGGCGCTGCAATCGGGGAATTCCTCGATCGTGATGCAGCCCGACAGCGAATTCTTCGACTACCTCCGCTCGGACGGTGGCCGCGGCAATCCGCCCGGCGGCGCGGAACCCGTGCAGCCGT
>JBDKFE010000110.1:0-2534 GCA_039798885.1 Pseudomonadota bacterium
TGGACATGGGTGCCAATGGGCGAGGTCGTGGAAATCGTTCGCGGCATCACCTTTCCCGCTAGCGAGAAGACAAAGGAACCGGCGCCAGGTCGCATCGCATGCCTTAGGACGGCAAACGTGCAGGAGTCGATCGAATGGAACGATCTACTTTTCGTGAATCGTTCTTTCATGGGCCGCGAAGATCAACAGCTGAAACGGCACGACATCGTCATGTCCATGGAAAACAGCCGGGAGCTCGTTGGGAAGGTTGCGCTCGTCGAGCATATTCCACATCCGGAGTCCACATTCGGCGGTTTCCTCGGCGTCCTCCGGCCGTGGATGATCGATCCTCGCTACGCCATGGCTCTTCTGCGGTCATCTTATGCACGCTCGACATTGATTGACAGTTCTAGCCCGGATATTTCATGAAGAATAGGTCGGCGGCCTCGTGCCGTGGCGCGTTGTCATAGGTATCTGACCCCCTGTGACAACCGAGGACCGCCGATGCCAAATTGTACGGATGAAAAGCTGGACTTTGGGCGTCTGGGCCGGCGGGTGATCGAGACGGATTTCAGCGGTGGCGACCTGAGCAGCGAGGGTGGTGCGTTGCTGCTCAGGCGGATGGATGCGCGGCTGGGGTTGAGTTCGGCGGCCGCGCGCGCATTGGGCGATGACCGGCAGCGTGGCAAGGTTCGGCACGATCTGACCAGTCTGCTGGCGCAGCGCATCTACGGTTTTTGTCTGGGGTGGTCGGATGTGTGCGATCACAACGCGCTGCGCAAGGATCTGGTGGTACAGACGGCCGTCGGGCGTGACCAGCCGTTGGCCAGTGCGCCGACGCTGAGCCGACTGGAAACTTCAGCCACGCCTCGCCAGGCCTGGGCGTTGCACGGCGTGCTGCTGGCGCAGTTCATCGCCAGCCGAAGCGGACCGCGCAGGCGTGCGCCGCGCGAGCTGGTGCTGGATGTGGACGCCACGCACGTGCCGCTGCACGGCGCGCAGGAGCGCGCCTTCTTCCACGGCTACTACGACAGCTACTGCTACCTGCCGCTGTACGTGTTCTGCGGTCAGGATCTGCTGGCCTGTGTGCTGCGCCCCAGCGATCGCGATCCGGCCAGCATCGTCACGGCGGTGCTCAAACGTCTGGTCGATGCGCTTCGGCAGGTCTGGCCCAAAGTGCGCATCGTGGTGCGGGGCGACTCGGGTTTTTGCCGTCCTCACGTTCTTCGCCGGCTCGATCGCTGGGACGTGGACTACGTGCTCGGCCTGCAGAAGAACGTCCGACTGCTGGGCCGGGTGGAACTTGCCGAATTGGCGCTGGCCGATCAGTACCAAAGGCGCGGCACCAAGCAGCGAATGTACGGAAGCTTCGACTACGCCGCCGACAGCTGGGACCGCCCGCGGCGCGTGATCGCCCGCCTCGAGCACGGGTCGCTGGGCTCCAACCCGCGTTTCATCGTCACCAGCCTGCGCGGCGAGGACCGGCATCTCTACGACAAGCGCTACTGCGCCCGAGGCGAGGCCGAGAACCGCATCAAGGAAGCGCAGATCGACCTCTTCGGTCGTCGCGCCAGTTGCCACCGTTTCTGGGCCAACCAGCTGCGCCTGCTGCTGGCTGCGCTGGCCTACACGCTGATGATCAACCTGCGCCGCCGCGCCCTGGCGGGCACCGCGCTGGCCAACGCCTGCACGACCACCATCCGCGTGCAGTTGCTCAAGATCGCCGCAGCCATCGTTCGAAACACCCGCCGCGTGCGCGTGATGCTCGCCTCCAGCCACCCCATGCGCGCAGTCTTCGCCCGCGCCGCACAGGCACTGGCCCCGTAGACCCCGTCAAGTGCTGTCCCCGGCACGTCGACAAACAACGGGGGTAGGGGGCAGTCCGTCCAGAATCCGCCTCGGACGGCTCCGTCATCCCGCAACTACCCGCAAATGCCGGCTGCGCCCCGCAAACTCATCGACTTCGGCCCGCCTCGGCGGCTTCATGAAATATCCGGGCTAAGGGGGTACACGTCGCGGTTCACTCACGACGGACAGTTTGCCCTCATCGGACGGCAGGGGGCGCTGTGCGGGAACGTTGTTGGTGTGCAAGGAAGGTTCTACGCTTCAGAGCACGCGGTGGTCGTCTCAGCGAACTCCGAGGCGGACATTAGGTGGCTCATCTACGTGCTGGCGAGGATGAAACTGAATCGCTATTCGGAGTCTTCCGCCCAACCAGGCCTATCGGTCTCGAAGATTCTCATGTTGGAAATTAGCGTCCCCCCGTCGGTGGCGGAGCAGGCCGCCATCGCCGCCGTCCTCTCCGACCTCGACGCCGAACTCGCCGCCCTCGAAGCCCGCCGCGACAAGACCCGTGCGCTGAAGCAGGGGATGATGCAGGAACTGCTGACCGGGCGAACCCGTCTGGTGCCGCCGCGCAGTCCTGGGGAGGTGCCCGCATGATCCGCCATCTGACGATCACCGGTTTCAAGTCCATCCTGTGTGCCGAGTTGGACCTGGGCCGGCTCAACTGCTTCATCGGCGCCAACGGGGTCGGCAAGAGCAACGTGCTCGAA
>JBDKFE010000111.1:0-9664 GCA_039798885.1 Pseudomonadota bacterium
CTCAGGATGCGGACGCTGTGGCCGGTGCTGGTGATGATGGCGGTCTGCTATGCGCCGGCGGCGGGGCTGCGGGGGCTGTGGGTGGGACCCTATTATGCCGATGTCTTTGGGGCGGATGCGGCGGCGATCGGGGTGGCGACGCTGGTGATGGGCGGGGCGATGGTGCTGGGCAATTTCGCCTATGGGCCGCTGGACCGGGTGCTGGGGACGCGGAAATGGCTGATCTTTGGGGGGAACCTCGGGGTGCTGGCCTGTTTGGTGGCGCTGGTGGCGCTGCCAGAGGTCGGGGGATGGGTGACGCTGGGACTGTTCGCGGCGCTGGGATTTCTGGGCGCGTCCTATCCGATGGTGATCGCGCATGGGCGGGCGTTCTTTCCGCCGCATCTGGTGGGGCGGGGGGTGACGCTGTTGAACCTGTTCGGGCTTGGCGCGGTGGGGGTCGCGCAGTTCGCGACGGGGCGCATCCATGCGGGGTTGGAGGCGCAGGGGGCGGTGGTGGCCTATCAGGGCATCTTTGCCTTCTTTGCCGTGATGTTGGCGCTGGGATTGGTGGTCTATCTGTTCTCGCAGGATCGCACCGACTGACGGATTGGCGCAGGGGGCGCGAATCCGCTTTCCTGACCCCCGGCATTGCGCTAACAGGCCGCGTCTTTGATTGAAGAGGACGGGTACAAGGAGAACCCCGATGGGCTACAAGGTCGTTGTCGTCGGTGCCACGGGCAACGTTGGCAAGGAGATGCTGAACATCCTCGCGGAGCGCGAGTTTCCGGTCGATGAGATCGCGGCGCTGGCGTCGCGAAAATCGCTGGGCACGGAAGTCAGCTTCGGCGACCGAACTTTGAAGACCCAAGACCTTGATACGTTCGATTTCACGGGCTGGGATATCGCGCTGTTCGCCATCGGGTCGGACGCGACGAAGGTCTATGCGCCCAAGGCGGCGGCGTCGGGCTGTGTGGTGATCGATAACTCGTCGCTGTATCGCTATGACCCGGATATTCCGCTGATCGTGCCGGAAGTGAATGCGGATGACGTGGTCCGCTACAAGAACAAAAACATCATCGCCAACCCGAACTGTTCCACCGCGCAGATGGTGGTGGCGCTGAAGCCGCTGCATGACCGCGCGCGGATCAAGCGGGTGGTCGTGGCGACCTATCAGTCCGTGTCGGGCACCGGCAAAGAGGCGATGGACGAGCTTTGGAACCAGACCAAGGGCATCTTCGTGCCCGGTCAGGACGTGGAGCCGAAGGTTTACCCCAAGCAGATCGCCTTTAATGTGATCCCGCATATCGACGTGTTCCTGGACTCGGGCGAGACCAAGGAAGAGTGGAAGATGGTGGCAGAGACGAAGAAGATCCTTGATCCCAAGATCAAGGTGACGGCGACCTGCGTGCGGGTTCCGGTCTTCGTGGGCCATTCGGAAGCGATCAACATCGAGTTTGAGGATTACCTCGACTGGGAAGAGGCGACGGATATCCTGCGGGAAGCGCCGGGCGTTCTGGTCGTGGATAAGCGCGAGGCGGGTGGCTATATCACGCCGATCGAATGCGTGGGGGAATATGCGACCTATGTGAGCCGCATCCGGCAGGACAGCACCATCGAGAACGGGCTGAACCTGTGGTGCGTTTCCGACAACCTGCGCAAGGGCGCGGCGTTGAACGCGGTGCAGATCGCCGAAGTGCTGGGAAGCCGCTGCCTGAAAAAGGGCTGAGGGGTTCGTCACGGATGTCGGGGGGCCGTCCTGCGGGGCGGCCCTTTCCTTTTGGAACGGAGCGGGCGTACCGCCCGCACGGCCTTTAGGTCGGCTGCGCGCGGGGCGCAGCCTCGGTCGTCAGGGGACATTCTGTCCCCTCTTGTCCGCTAAAGCGGCCAATTCACCCCTTGAGGATATTTGGGGACGGAAAATGACGAGGGGTCAGAAGCTTTTGCGGGCGCGGAGGGCTGCGCCGAGGGTACCGTCGTCGAGGTAGTCGAGTTCACCGCCGATGGGGACGCCTTGGGCCAAGGAGGTGAGGGTGACGCCGGTTGGGGCAAGGGCGTCGGCGATGTAATGGGCGGTGGTCTGGCCGTCGACGGTGGCGTTGAGGGCGAGGATGACTTCGCGGGTGCCTTCGTCGCGGACGCGGGCGATCAGGGCGGGGATGCGGAGGTCGTCGGGGCCTATGGCATCGAGCGCGGAGAGGGTGCCGCCCAAGACGTGGTAGCGGCCCCGGAAGACGCCCGCGCGTTCCAGCGCCCAGAGATCGGCCACGTCTTCGACGACGCAGATTTCGCCTGTGGCGCGGCGGTCGTCGGTGCAGATGGGGCAGAGGTCTTGGGTGCCGATATTGCCGCAGAGGCGGCAGTCGCGGGCGGTGGTGGCGACTTGGGCCATGGCCGTGGCGAGCGGGGCCATGAGGGTGCCGCGCTTCTTTAGGAGCGTCAGCACCGCGCGGCGGGCCGAGCGGGGGCCAAGGCCGGGGAGGCGAGCCATGAGGTCGATCAGCGCCTCGATCTGGTGCGGGGCCTCGGCCTGGGGCATCAGAAGGGGAGTTTCATGTCGGCAGGCAGGCCGAGCGCTTCGGTCATGCGGCGCATTTCGTCGGCCATGCGGTTCTGGCCTTTGAGTTGCGCGTCCTTGATGGCGGCGAGGATGAGGTCTTCGACGACTTCCTTTTCCGACGCGACAAGGATGGAGGGGTCGATGTCCAGCCCGGTGACTTCGCCCTTGGCGGTGGCGCGGGCCTTGACGAGACCGGCACCGGATTCGCCTAGGACGACGGTATTGGCCATCTGCTCCTGCATCTCGGCCATCTTTTGCTGCATCTCTTGCGCGGCCTTCATCATCTTGGCCATGTCGCCGAGGCCGCCGAGGCCGGGGATACCCTTGAGCATGATCGTCTCCTTTGCGTTCAGGCCGAGAGTAGGGGTTGGGGCGGGGGACGGCAAGGGTGGCAGGGGTCAGCGGCGGCGGGCGTAAAGGGCGCGGGCGAGGGTGAGGATGGCGGCGAGGGTGAGGGCGGCGATGGCGGGGGTGGCGGTGGCGAGGCAGCCTTCGGTCTGGGCGGTGGCGGCCATCGGGGCCTGACGCGAGACGAAGAGGAGGGCGGCGAAGGCGAGGGTCAGCAAGGTGGCGGGGAGCGCGAGCCAGAGGCGGGGGAAGATCAGCGCCAGCAGGAGGAGGGCGGCCAGCGCGAGGGAGGGGGGAGAGGCGAGGATATAGGTGGTTTCGGCCCATGCCGTCTGGGGGCCAGCGGCGGCGGTCCAGTCCGGGCGGAGCTGGGCGCAGGTTTCGGCTTGTGCGGCGCTGCTGGGCAAAAGGAGGGCGGCGGCGGCGGTCAGCCGTCTTCGAACGGGTCCCATTCGTCTTCCACTTCGGGCAGCGCTTCGGCCTGCGCGGCGGCGGCGAGGGCTTCGGGGGTGCGGATTTCGGCCACCTTGGCACCGGGAAAGGCGGCGAGGACGGCTTGGACGAGGGGGTTCTGGAGTGCCTCTGCCTTGGCTTCGCGGTCGGCGCGGTCGCGTTCTTCGGCAATCGTGGGTGCGCCGCCTTCGTTCACGACGGAGACACCCCAGCGGGCATGGGTCCATGTCTGGAGCCGCGCGCCGAGGAGGGCGGCGAGGTCGGGGGGGGCGTCGGGGGTGGGTTGGAATTCGATCCGGCCGGGGCTGTAGCGCACGAGGCGGAGGCCGTGTTCGACTTCGTAGAGGAGTTTCATGTCGCGCTTTTCGCGGATGAGGTCCACGACGCTGTCGAAGGTGGCGTAGATTTGGAGTTGGCCTTCGGCCAGTGCGAGGGCCTGCCCGCCATGCATGGTGGGGCCGCGCATGGGGGCGGCGGGGGCCAAGCGCATGGCCGGGGCGTGGAGGGTGCCGCCTGTGCCGCCTGCGGGGGCCCCGCCGGGGCGGGGGCCACCTGCGGGGGGCGGATTTTCCTGAAGCTTGCGGATCAGGTCTTCGGGATCGGGGAGGTCGGCCACATGAGTGAGCCGGATGATGGCCATTTCGGCGGACATCATGGCGTTGGGAGCGATGGAGATTTCCTCAAGCGCCTTCATCAGCATCTGCCAGAGCCGCGAGAGGGCGCGCATGGGCAGCCGTGTCGCCATGTCGAGGCCGCGCGCGCGTTCGTCGGGGGGGGTGGTTGGGTCCTCGGCGGAGGCGGGGGCGATCTTGATGACGGACAGCCAGTGGGTGATTTCGGCAAGATCGCGCAGGATGGCGACGGGATCGGCGCCGTCGGCATATTGGGCGGAGAGTTCGGACAGCGCGCCTGCGGCATCGCCCGTGGCGATGAGGTCGAAGAGGTCCAGAACGCGGCCCCGGTCGGCGAGGCCCAGCATGGCGCGGACCTGCGCGGCGGAGGTTTCGCCCGCGCCATGGGCGATGGCCTGATCCATGAGCGACATGGCATCGCGGACGGAGCCTTCGGCCGCGCGGGTGATGAGGGCGAGTGCGTCGGGGGCGAGGGTTGCGCCTTCGGCGGCGGCCACGCGGGTGAGGTGGGCCATCATCACCTCTGGCTCGATCCGTTTCAGGTCGAAGCGTTGGCAGCGCGACAGGACGGTGACGGGGACCTTGCGGATTTCGGTGGTGGCGAAGATGAATTTGACATGCGCCGGGGGTTCCTCGAGCGTCTTGAGCAGCGCGTTGAAAGCGTTGTTCGAGAGCATGTGCACTTCGTCGATGATGTAGATCTTGTAGCGCGCAGAGGCGGCGCGGTAGTGGACGCTGTCGATGATTTCGCGGATGTCGCCCACGCCGGTGCGCGAGGCGGCGTCCATCTCCATCACGTCGACATGGCGGCCTTCGGCGATGGCGCGGCAGGGGTCGCAGAGGCCGCAGGGTTCGGTCGTGGGGCCGCCCTGCCCGTCGGGGCCGATGCAGTTCAGGCCCTTGGCGATGATGCGGGCGGTGGTGGTCTTGCCCACGCCGCGCACGCCGGTCATCACGAAGGCATGGGCGATGCGGTCGGCGGCGAAGGCGTTCTTGAGGGTGCGCACCATCGCCTCTTGCCCGATGAGATCGGCAAAGGTCTGCGGGCGGTATTTGCGGGCGAGGACCTGATAGGCCTTGTCGGGCGAGTCGGACATGGGCGCTCCTGTAACCGCGCTAGGGTAGTGTGTCGGATGGGGGCGGGGCAAGGGAGGCTGGACGGTTGCGCGGGGAAGGCCGGGCGGCGATGCTGGGGCAAAGCGAAGCGGGGGGTGCGGGATGGGAAAGCCGAGGGCGCGCGCGTTGGGGTTGCCGTTTCCGGGCGAGACGGGGCCGTTCAATGCGATCACGGATGTGGCGGGGGTGCAGGTGGGGTTCTGCACGCTGACTGATCCGGCGCGGAAGATGCGGACGGGGGTGACGGCGATCCTGCCGCGACCGGGGCGGGAGCCGCAGCCGGTTTGGGCGGGGCATTTCGCGCTGAACGGAAATGGCGAGATGACGGGGACGCATTGGATCGAGGATGCGGGGTATTTCCTTGGTCCGGTGATGATCACCAACACCCATGGGGTGGGGGCGGCGCATCTGGGGGCGGTGCGGTGGATGATCGGGCATTATGCCGACTGGTTCCGCGATCAGCACGCGTGGGCAATGCCCGTGGTGGCGGAGACTTATGATGGGGTTTTGAACGATATCAACGCTTTGCATGTTGGGCCGGACCATGCAGAGGCGGCTTTGGCGGCGTTGTCCGGGGGGGCCGTGGCCGAGGGGTCGGTGGGCGGTGGGAACGGGATGATCGCCTATGAATTCAAGGGCGGGACGGGGACATCGTCGCGCATCGTGAGGCTGGGGGGCGAGCGGTTCACGGTGGCGGCGCTGGTGCAGGCCAATCACGGCATCCGGCCTTGGCTGACGGTGCTGGGCCGGCCCGTGGGGCAGGTTATGCCTGAGGGGCGGTTGCGCGAGCGGGAGTCGGGGTCGATCATCGTGGTGATCGCGACGGATGCGCCGCTGTCGGCGCTGTCGCTGCGCCATGTCGCGCGGCGGGCGGCCATCGGGATCGGGCGCGGGGGCACGCCGGGGGGGAACAGTTCGGGGGATATCTTCCTTGCCTTTTCGACGGCCAATCCGGGGCCGATGCCGCAAGTTGGGGCGGTGCTGCTGCCGAAGGTAGAAGTGAACGCCGAGCATCTGGACCCGCTGTACCTTGGCGCAGTGGAGGCGGTGGAGGAGGCGGTGGTCAATGCGCTGGTGGCGGGGGAGGATGTGCCGACGGTAAAGCCCGAAGGCTTGGTCTGCCGGGCCATCGACACGGCGCGGTTGGCAGAGATGTTTCGCTAAGGGGGCTGACTTTCCAAAATCTTAAGGAAAGTTATGTATAGCAGATACTTACGTCCTATCGATCGCCAAATCTGCGGCCCCCCATTTTTGCGGCAAGGGCCGCAGCAGGTCATGCCCATCGTCCCGGGAACGGTAGGCCATGGGGGGCGTGGGGCCTTTTGCGACTGTGACCTGTGGTCTGTCTTGGTCCTGTGGAACACGTCCCAAAGAAGGGCGGCGTGGACGGCCCGTTCCCGGATCCATCTTGGACCCTGCGGCGTGTGTCACCCGCTTTTGGACAGGCCCAGCATATGGAGCACCTTGCGTGGAGCCGGTTGCCGCCAAATGGTTTGAAAGCTTTCAACCACGTTGTCCCGCGTGACCGCGATGCCGGGCAGCGCAATCCAGGCAGGAACGGGGCGACCGAGCAGGCAGAGGATCACCGTTTGGGCGGCGGCAATCCCCTGCTGGAAGGGCTGCTGCGCCGCGATGCAGCAGATGGACTCTCCGCGCGCGAGGTCGATGGCGGCGGCCTCGCCCAGATCGACGGTTGCCATGGGCAAGGTCGACCCGCGTTCCGCCATACGCGCGGCCACGGCAAGGGCGGGCGTGTCCCACACGACGAAAAGCCCGGCCAATCCGGGATGATCCGACAGAAGATCATCGGCTGCGGCGGCTGCCTCTTCGATCCGGGCGAAACGCCGGACGCGCGGGGTGACATCGGGGCGGTTCACCTGAAGCCACTTGGTGAAGGCAATTTCGCGTTCGTTCGTTGCGAAGAAATCGGCGGCAAAGCCAAGAACGCCGACCTCTGCCCCTTGGGGGATGTGCGGCGAAAGGCCCGCCGCCGCAATCTTGCCCAGACCGAAATTGTCGGACGACACCAGTGCGGTGTAGTCCTTGCCGGGGAGCATGCCCGTCGGCGCATTGTCCAGCAGCACGAGTTTGATGCCCGCCTCGGACACCCGTCTGTGCGCCGCCGCGACCTGTTCATTGGCGACCGGCAAGGAAAGGATCGCATCCGGGCGCTGAGACACGAGCCGGTCCAGTTCCGCCGCCTGCAAGTCGGGCGAGAAAGCGCAATCCACCACGTCGATGACGGCCGCCCCGCAATCGCCGAATATGCCCACCATCCCGGCCAGTTGCTGCTTGGCCCAATCGCTTTCCAGAGTGTGAAGGACAACGGCCACGCGCCATCCGGCGACCTTTGCGGTGGCCCGGTCGTCGGGAAGAAGGCTGACGCGTTCGGGCGGTGCGGCGCGTTCGCCATGCGGGCCAAGGCCGGATATCGTCATGTCGGAAGCTCCTTTCCGGTCCGCGTCATCATCGGCGGAGGGGACGAGGCATCTGCGGAAAGCCGGTGCAGCATGGTGACAAAGGCCGGATGGCCCAAGGGGTTGGCCTGCATCACCCACTCTTTCAGGAAGCCGGGGGCAAAGAGCTGTTCTGACGCCACGCGGGCCGCCCCGACGAGTCCGGCCGAGCTGCCCATCTGCGACCGGATGATCCGCAGATCGCGGGTGACGAACGGATGCGACGCGCCATAGACCGACTCGCGCAGTGCAGCGAGAAGGATGTCGTTCGTCTGCACGATGGACCCAGAGAGAACGATCAGTTCGGGGTTAAGCGCATTCGCCAGCGTCGCCACGACCTGCCCGATCAGATGGCCGGACTCCGACAGGATCGCCGCTGATACGGCATCGCCCATCTGCGCGGCCTGCGACACCTCGATCGCCGTGATCTCGCCCCCGCGGCGCAGGATGTCGGCCAGCATGGGGCTGCGCCCATCCTGCGCGGCGGCTTGGCCTTCGCGTTGGATCATGTCCGATCCTGCCAGCGCATCCAGCGTGCCGCTGCGCCCGCCTGAGGTGACGGGAAGCGACCCGATCAGCCCCGCTGCCCCCTGCGCGCCCCGATAAAGCTGACCGTCGCAGACGATGCCCGCCCCGATGCGGCGACCGACCTTGATGAAGAGCATGCTGCGCATGCCGATGCCCGCGCCCGCATGCAGTTCGCCCATCGTCATGGTTTCCACGCTTGACCGCATCCAGACCGGCACGCCGAAGCGGCGGGTCAGCGTTTCGATCAGGGGGAAGCCTTCCCAAGCGGGCAGAACGGGTGGGGTGGCGGTCAGGAAGTCGCCCTCGGTCGTCCCCTGCACCGCGCCGGGAACAGAGAGCGAGATGCCCCAAGTGCCGCCCTGCGGCGCGTGGCGGTCCATCGACCAGCGGAAGAGCGCGGTCAGTCGGTCTGTCAACTCGGACGGGGGGGCGGTGAGGTCGGCTGCCTCGTGGTGTTCGGTCAGAAGGTTGCCGGACAGGTCTGCCACGCCGACACCGATCGCGGTCTGGTCCAGCGTGGCGACGAGGATCGCGGCGCGTCTGGCGGCGAAGCGCACAAGTCGCGGGGCGCGGCCCCCGGTGGCGGTTCCCAACTCGCTTTCGTCCACCAGCCCCAGATCGCCCAGCATCGTGAGGCGGTCCGCAACCACGGCGCGGCCGAATTCACTTTGCCGTTCGAGTTCCTGCCGGGTGCTGGCGGCACCTGTGCGGACGAGGTTCAGCAGTTCGACCAGCGACGGCGCTGCCGTTTCTACCGTGCGCGGCCGTCCCTTGCCGCGCGGGCGGGATGATTCGGAAGGGTCGGGTCCGGTCGGGGGCAAAGCTGCGTCCTTGCAGGGTTTCGGAAGGGATAAAGGGGTCACTTCTGCCGTTCAAGAAAAAACTTTTGCAGTAAAAATGCAGAAGTAGGTTATGATAGGCCGAAATATTATTGACCGATGCTGAATGCGCGCTTAACGACGCTGTCACGGTCAGAGGAGGCCGACAGAAAAGCGGGCAAGGCGGGGCACCCTCGCAGCGCCTGCCGCGCGGGGAGGGATACCGATGACAGCGTGGAAGCTGGCCTATCACGCCAATTGCTGGGGTGGTCTTGGGGGGGATGCGGTGGGCGTCACCTCGATCACGCAGCTGGCCTATCGCACCTTCGGCGAAATGGATCGCGCCTGTGCCGACATCGCCGCAGCGGGCTATGCCGGGGTGGAATTGTTCGACGGCAACCTGCTGGACCACAGCGCCGCCGCGTTGCGAAAGCTGCTGGCGGACAATGGTCTTGAACTCGTCGCCACCTATGCGGGCGGCAATTTCATCTTTGACGACATCCTGCCCGAAGAACTGGCCCGCGTGACCCGCGCCGCCGATCGTGCCGCCGAACTGGGCGCGCCGCATCTGGTGGTGGGTGGCGGGGCAAAGCGTTTCGACGGCACACGCGAGCCCGACTATCACAAGCTGGGTGCCGCGCTTGACCGCGTGAAGGCGCTGGCCGAGGCGCGTGGTCTGCGGGCGCATTATCACCCGCATCTGTCCACCATCGTGGAAGGCCCGGCCGAAGTGGCCAAGATCTTTGATCTGACTGCCATCGATTTCTGCCCCGA
>JBDKFE010000112.1:0-2588 GCA_039798885.1 Pseudomonadota bacterium
GCGCGGTCGGCGATGGCGGCAAGATCGGCGATGTTGTGATTGAAATAAACCGCTTCCCAGCAGTTGTAATGCACCGGACGCGGGCGCGCCGGATCGGGCCATGTCACCACGCGGTCGCGCAAATCGTGCTGGAAGGTCGCGCCGATGCCGTTCAATCCCGACCCGGAATAGATCGCCAAAAGCTCTGCCGTTTCGAACCGGGTTCCTGCCAGCGTCTCTGCCCCGGACGCAGGACCGAACTGCACCTGACGCCGACCATCGGGCAATTCCTCGGCCACCATGCGATGCCCGCCGGACCACGCGTAGTGCAAGGCGCGCGCCTCGCCTGCGGTGTTCGTTGCCCCTCGTCCGGCTAGGATGGCGTAGGGCGGATGCTCGTGGCCCGAACGCCCCGTCCGCGACTCGCGCAGGCGGATGCCGGGGGACCACGGGGTGCGGTTCAGATGGAACTCGCGGGTCCATTTGCCGTGGATATCGATGATATCCCCGTCCTGCGGTGCGGGCAGAACCGGTGCGGCCAGCCACTGCACCCGCACCGGCTGTTTCGCGTCAAGCACCGTCCGCAGCCCGATCACGCCCGTTTCATACACCCGGAACTCGTGCGAAAGGCGCAGCCCGTCCGCCACGCTGACCAGCCGCAGGAAACCGGGATTTTCGTCTGCCCGTTCAAAGGTGAAGGCAGGCAGCAGCGGCGCGCAGCCCTCTGTCTGCACCATCAGACCCGGCTGCCCCTGAAAGCCCCGCCCCGCTTCGGGACAGAGCGAGAGGGCCGGTAACCGGTCCAACATACCGCCCGTCAGATCGTTCCGCGCAGCGGCCGCCAGTTGAGCAAGGTCTTCCCCGGCGGGCAGTGCAGCGCCCCACCAGATCACCTCTGGGATGCCGCCTGCTGTGGTCAGCGCGATGGTCTGCGCCGATGCTCCCGTCCCGGCATCCAGCCTCCATTCCGTCACTTCACCGCCCCCAGCGTCAGGCCCGCGATGAAATGCTTCTGCATCAAGAAGAACATCAGGACCGGCGGCAGCGCGGCAAGGATCGATCCCGCCGACACAAGATGCCATTGTGCGATCCATTGGCCGTTGAGCGAGGACAGACCCGCCGTGATCGGCTGGCTATCGACGCCCTGCGTCAGCACGGTCGCCCAGAAGAAATCGTTCCAGATGAAGGTGAAGACCAGCACGCTCAGCGCCGCGATGGCGGGGCGCATCAGGGGCAGGACGATGAACCAGAAGATCCGCCATTCCGCGACGCCTTCGACCCGTGCGGCCTCGATCAGTTCGTAAGGCAGGGCCTTGATGAAGTTGCGCATGAACAGGGTGCAGAACCCCGTCTGAAAGGCGATGTGGAACAGCGCCAACCCGTACCACGTGTCGTACATCCCAAGGTTCAGCGTCATGTCGCGCACGGGCACCATCAGGATCTGGAACGGTACGAAGTTTCCGGCCACGAACATGAAGAAGACTAGGATGTTGCCACGAAAGCCATAGACCGCCAGAGCAAAGCCCGTCATCAACGACAGCCCCACCGCACCCACGACCGTCGGCAGCGTGACCCAGAGGGAGTTCAGCATGTATTGGCCGATAGGCGTTTCGGTGAAGATGTAGACGTAGTTTTCCCATGCGATGCCCGACGGCATGCCGAAGTAGTTGCCCTGCGCCAGATCGGAGGCCGGGCGCACCGAGGTCAACGCCACGCCAAGCAATGGAAACAGCCAGATAAGCAGCACGACAGGCAGGGCGATGGTGTAAAGCCACTGGATGCCGGGGCTGGACTGTTGAATGGGACGGGGAAACATCTCAGCGCTCCTTCTCGTCGCGCCACATCTTCCAGATGAAGCCCGAGATGAAGACCATCATGATGGCAAAGAGGACGACGGCGATGGCCGCGCCATAGCCCATGCGGAAGCCAAACTCGCCCAGCGCCATTTCGAACATGTAGTAGGACAGCACGCGCGACGATCCAAAGGGCCCGCCGGTCGTCATGATCGACACAAGGTCAAAGCTGCGCAGCGCGCCGATGACGGTGACGATGACCGCGATGAAGGTGGCGGGGCGCAGTTGCGGCAGGACCACGTACCACAGCATCCGCCAGCCTTTTGCGCCATCCAAGCGCGCGGCCTCGATCTGGTCGGGGGCGACGTTGTTCAGGCCGGTGAGGTACAGGATCATCACATAGGCGATCTGCGGCCAGAGGCCCGCGACGATGATACCATAGGTCACAAGGTCGGGGTCTGCGAGTATGGCGATGCCGTTGCCGCTGACAGCTTCGGTCAGCAGGTAGAACAGCCCGAAATTCGGCGCGTAGAACCACGCAAAGATCAGGCCAACGACGACCTGACTGATGACAAAGGGAAAGAAGAACAGCGACTTGTAAAGCCGGATGCCCGTGACCGTCTGGTTCAGGAAGATTGCGATGAACAATCCGACGGGCAATGCCAGCATGTAAAGCACCAGCCACTTCAGGTTGTTCCAGAGCGAGGTTTCGAAGGCCGGGTCGTTCATCAACTCGGCATAGTTGCCCATGCCGACAAAGGTGCCGGAAAACTCGCCATCCTGATTGTAAAGGCCGTTCCAGTCATAGAAGGACAA
>JBDKFE010000113.1:0-6868 GCA_039798885.1 Pseudomonadota bacterium
TAGAAGGACGTTAAAGACAAGGTGAGCCACGAGAGTGCTGTCCTTGCCGCCTGAGTACCCAATGACCCACGGATAGGAGTGCGGTTGAAGATACTCATCGCGAATTTCGGCCTCGATCACACGGATCGCCTCCTCAAGCGAACTGTCCGAAAAATCGTGCAGCCTGAGGTCATCCATGATCATTTCGCGCCTGTCTGTTTTTTGCCGGCAAGCATCGCAAGTAGGCCGCAGATGGTCAATCCAAATGCGTGCGACTGACAGTTACAGCGATCACTATGTTCCGCCAGCAAACCAGCACGCTCTGTCACCACACCAATTGCAAACACTGTGTTCAACACAGTAACCGACTCGCGCTGCCGCTGATTGGGCGCAGGAACGCTGGCAGAAGTGTGCAATGACTGTGCAACGCACGAACTCGAAAGTGTTCTATGCGTAAGTGCTTAATTTTACAGGATAAAAGTGGTGCCCAGAGCCGGAATCGAACCAGCGACACGCGGATTTTCAATCCGCTGCTCTACCAACTGAGCTATCTGGGCACCGTTGCCCCAAAGGCGCTGCCCTCGGGTGGCGGGGTGATACGTCAGGGCGCGGGGGCTGTCCAGAGGGATTGCGCAGAAAATCTCGGCCTGTTTGTCACCCCTGCGACGGGGCGGTGTCGGGTCCGCGCCTCCCCTTGGCCACTCCCGGCATGGCCGTCCGCGACCCTGCCCCGCCGCAGGGTGCAAGGCTTGGCCACCGCACCCATCGGGCGCGCAGGCCCGACCGATCCGCACCAGTGCAATGGACCATACCGTCGGCGCAGCGCCGGATCGCCGCCGCCGTCCCGCTATTGCGGCCGCTGCGGCCCCTCGTCCCGGTCGGACGGAAGCGACTCGTCCTCCTCTGCCGCGTCCGCCGGAATCGCGTAACTGCCCTTCAGCCAGCGCCCAAGGTCCACATCCGCGCAGCGCCGCGAACAAAAGGGACGGTACTTCGCCTCTGCCGGCTTGCCGCAGATCGGGCAGGTCATGCCCCGCCCCCCAGCAATGCGGCCAGCGGCAGCCGGTCCCGCTTGCGCGTCATCTCATACAGCCCCAGCGTGGTCCAACCGGCCAGATTGGCCTCGCCCTCGCCCCGGAACGCGGCCTTCAGGACCTGATCCAGCGTGCCCCGGTCCTTCTTCGGCATCGGCGCGAAATCCACCACCACCTGCCCGCCCAGCCCCCGCAACCGCAACTGGCGCGGCAGGTCGCGCGCTGCCGCGATATTGGCCTTGAGCGCGGCAGCAGGCGACGTATCCGCCCCCGTGTTCACATCCACCGCGACCAAGGCCCGCGTCGGCTCCACCGCCATATGCGCCCCGCCGCCCAGATCGACCCGGGACGACCGCAGCGTGTCGATCATCTCCCACACGCCCAGATCGGCAAAGCCGCCCTGCACCACCTCATCCGGCTCAGGCTCCGCCCAGTCGCGCCACGCCGCCTCATGCGCGTCCGGCCCATCGACCAGCAGTTCCGGCCCGCCCTCCAGATCGGCCACCACCGCCGCCGCCAGATCGCGCATCGCGGCGATGTCCTCGGCCACCTCCTCCGGCTCTGCCCCCTCGCAGGCCGACCGCAGGATCAGCCCGTGATCCTCGGCCGCGCCGGCCATCCCGGCCTCGGCCAGCGCCTGCAACGCGGCCCGCACCCCATCTTCGCGGATGCGGCGCGAAATGTTCAACCCCGGCGCCCCCGGCGTCACGATGGCCCAGCGCGACCGGAACAGCAGCCGCACCGTTACCGGCACGGCCTTGCCCGCCTCGGCCTGCCCCGTCACCTGCACGATGATCCGCTGCCCCGGCGCGATCCCCGACACCTGCCGCAGAAAGCCAGACAGCCCCCCCGGCAGCTTCACGAACATCCCGCCCTGCCCCTTCATGGGCCGATCCGCCACGGCGCGGTAAATCGCCCCCGGCAAAGGGTCATCCCCCGCCGGATCGATCATCAGATCCTCCAGCCGCCCATCGACGACCAGCGCGGCCGCACGGCGGCCGTCCACCTCGTCCAGACAGACCACGCGCCCCTTCATCCCTGCCTCCAGACCGGCCAACCCGCCGCCGCCAGCAACGCCGCCGTCTCGGCCAAGGGCAGACCCACGATCCCGGTGAAACTGCCCGATATCCACGGGACAAAGGCCCCCGCCGCGCCTTGGATGGCATAGGCGCCCGCCTTCCCCTCCCACTCGCCCGAGGCGAGATAGGCGTTCAGCTCCGCATCCGACAGCCGCTTCATCTTTACCGCGCTGACGCTCTCGCGCGCCCAGACCCGCGCGCCCCGCCGCACGGCGACGGCGGTGATCACCTCATGCCGCCGCCCGCCCAGCGCCGTCAGGAAAGCCGCAGCCTCCCCCGCATCGCGCGGCTTGCCAAGGATGCGGCGGCCCAGCGCCACCGTCGTATCCGCACAAAGCACGATGTCATCCGGACCGGCCACCACCGCCGCCGCCTTCTCGCGCGCCAGACGCGCGGCATAGGGCCGGGGCAGTTCGCCCTTCCGGGGGTCCTCGTCGATATCGGGCGGCAGGATCGCATCCGGCACGATGCCAAGCTGCGCCAGAAGCTCTTTCCGGCGCGGGCTGCCCGATCCGAGGATCAGCCTCACTTGAAGCGATAGTTGATGCGGCCTTTCGACAGGTCGTAAGGCGTCATTTCCACCTGCACCTTGTCGCCTGCCAGAACGCGGATGCGGTTCTTGCGCATCTTGCCTGCCATCGTCGCGATCAGTTCATGGCCGTTGTCCAGCTCGACCCTGAATGTCGCGTTCGGCAGGAGTTCCTTCACGACACCGGGGAATTCGAGGATGTCTTCCTTGGCCATGTTCACTCCGATTGGGGTTAGAGCCCGTGGGCGGAACCCAAAGGCTTCGGGGCGTCCTAATGCGCCTGTCGGGCCGGATTTTCAAGGGAAAAGTAAAGACCTGCCCCACCGTCCGGCGGCATCGCCTGCGCCTGCCGTCGCAACGGGTATCTGGGCCGGGACAAAGCAGCCCGCCCCCTCAGCCCCGCAACAGCCGATGGGCCTGTTCATCCCAATGCAGATGGTTCAGCACCGCCCCCTCGCGCCGCACGGCATGGACCTTGGCCAGATCGACCGCCGCCACCGCCCAACCCGCCGCGTTCAACCCCGTCTCGGCCAGTATCCCGGTCTCTGGAAAGCCCCGGTCCGGCGGGCCGTAAATCGCCGCCCGCCCCACATTCTCATCCACCGCCGGGCACCAGTCGGCCAGCCCCACCGTGGGTGCCTGCACCGTGACGCATTGGTTCTCCAACGCCCGCGCCATGGCCCCCACCCGGACCCGCGTGAACCCCGCGACCGAGTCGGTGCAGGACGGCACCAGCAGCACCTCCGCCCCCGCCTCGACCATCCGCCGCGCCAGCAGCGGAAACTCGCTATCATAGCAGATCAACACCCCGATCCGGCCAAGCGGCGTGTCAAACACCCGCAGCCCGTCCCCCGGCTCCACGAACCAGATTTCGCGCTCGAACCGCGTCATCATCTGCTTGTCCTGATGCCCGACGATCCCACCGGGCCCATAGAGCGTCGCCCGGTTCACAGGCCGCGCGCCCGCCGCCGGAAACACCGGCCCCGACGCGCCAAGGATATGCACCCCATGCGCCGCCGCCAGCCGCAGATGCACCCCATCCACCGCCCCCCGCCACCGCGCCACCTCATGCAGCGCCCGCTCCAGATCGCCCGCCACCTCTGCCCCGCCCAACGCGGCCAACTCCATCGCCCCATATTCCGGGAACACCAGCAGCTCCGCCCCCCGTGCGACCGCATCGCCAACCCATGCGGCAAGCTTCGCCTCATAGGCGGCAAAGTCGGTCAGGAAGGTCAGCGGATAGGCGGCGGCGGCGATGATCATGGGCGGGTCTCCAAGTATCCCTGCCGGATAATCCCCTCGACCTTTCACAACAAGAGGCCAGACCGTTTCGCGCCGCCCTTGACATCCACACCCTACAACCGCATGTTTTGGTCGTGGCGCAGGGGCCAAGGCCCATGCACACTTTCCGAGGCCCGCGCATGTCGCGGGTCTTCGTGTTTCCGGAGTGTCGGTTGACCTATATTGCTTACTTGGATGAATTTGGTCACGTCGGGCCCTACGTTTCCAGAAACGACCCGACATACAAGGAAAGCCCAGTCTTCGGCCTTGCGGGCATGATCCTGCCCTCCACCGAAGTACGATCCTTCGGCACTTGGTTCTACCAGCGCAAGCAAGAGCTTTTGCAGTTCGAAATACAACGCGCGAACAAGCACCCCGCCCTTTGGGAGAAGAAGGGCGCAGCCCTCTACACCTTGACCAATATCCAGAAATACCGCGAGCTGCGCGTTTTCACCAACCGGCTGCTCAACCAGATCAGCCGCGTCGGGGGAAAGATCTTCTATGTCGGTTTGGTGAAGACCAAGCCACCGGACGAACACGATCCAAACGCTCTCTACCTTGCCGTCCTGCGCGAGGCCATCAAGCGACTTGATGCCTTTTGCCGCGAGGATTGCCCGGCAGGCACCGGTTTCTTGATGGTCCTCGACGAACACGCCTTGCGGTCCGACCTGATCACCACCGCGTCACGCGCCATGTATAATCCCGGCGAACCGCGACGCACGCTCTTGGAACCGCCGTTTCAAGTAGAAAGTCACCGATACCAGACCGTGCAGGCCGCCGATTGGATCGCGGGGCTGACGGGTCGCATCGGGGCCACATGGGCAAATCCCGAAGCCTATACCGACTGGACTCCGTTCCGACGCTACTTCGAAGCGCGCCTGACAGCCGCATCAACGCGCAGTGGGCTGAGGACTTGACCGCGACAGGCGGTCCATCCCTCAAACCGCCCGCATCCAGAACTGCAACGGCTTCACCGTCTCGCCCTCTTGCCCCACATCCTTCCATGCGAATTCCGCCACCGCCCCCGGCAGCGGCGCATAGCCCCGGCCCTGCCAGAACGCGTCATTCGTGCGATAGCGCGCCGGGCGCAAAGGATGGTCCGCAGGCCGCACCACGGAACAAAAGGCCACATGCGTCCGCCCCAGCGCCCGCGCATGATCCTCGCGCAGGTCAAAGAAGCGATGCCCGATCCCCTTGCCGCGATATTCCGGCAGCAGCACCGACTCCGCCCCGTACAGGATGCGCTCCAGCGGCACCCCCCGCCCCGCCAGCGGCGCGGCGAATTCCCCCGCATGATCCTCCATCGGGGTCGAGGTAGAGGCCCCCACCAGCACCTCCCCAAAGAACGCCCCCACCAACAGCGCGCCGGGGCTGTCGCGATAGGTCTGCAAATACTCCCGCTCGTAATCCAGCGACCCGTCGTAAAGATAGGGCCAATCCCGGAACACCGCGATCCGCAGCCGCGCCACATCATCCAGCGCCGCCTCCAGCGCCGCCCCCGTCAGCGCCCGGACCGTGATCCCGTCGGGCAGGCTGCGGCTCATGCGGAAACCTGCGCGATCCAGTCGTTCAGGTTGTAAAAGGTGGTCACACGGGCAATCTTGCCCCCCCGGATTTCAAAGAACCCGCCCGCAGGCAGCACATAACGCTGCCCCCGCGCCTCTGGCAGGCCCGGATCGGTTTGCAGATATTCCCCATGCACCACGAATTCCGCCGCCCCCCGCGCGCCCGCGTCATCGGCGAATATCACCATGTCGCGCAGGTCTTCGCGGTAGCTCACCCCCATATGCGAACAGAACTCCGCGAACTTCGCGCGCCCGCGCCGGATGCCGCCCTCGTTCACCCGATGCTCCACATCCTCGGCCACGCAGTCCAGCATCCCCGCAGCATCCCCCGCGTTGAAGGCCGCGTAATAGCGCCCAATCAGCGCGATGGCATCCGACCTGCTCATGTCGTCTCCTCCGTTGGCGGCCCGAACCGCGCGATCATCCGGTCCCTGATCTGGTCCCGCGCCTGCCGATAGGCCGCCAGCTTCGCCTCCCGGCTCTCGCCCAGCCCGGTGGGATCAAGGATCGGCCAATATTCTACGTCCAGATGGTAATAGCGGGTCAACTCCAGCGCCGTTCTCTGGCTCGCGGGCGACAGGGCGACGATCAGGTCGAATTGCGACAGGTCATCGCCCCATTCCTGCATCTCTTCAAAGGACCGCGACCGATGGCGGCTCAACTCGATCCCCAATTCCTTGCAGACCGCGATGGAAAACCCGTCCACCTCCATGTCGTTCTTCACGCCCGCCGACTGCACATAGGCCTTCTGGCCGTACATCTTCTTCATCAGCCCCTCCGCCATCGGCGAACGGACCGCGTTATGGTCGCAGCAGAACAGGATCGAGGTGGGAAAATCCTGCCCCAAGATCAGCCCCAGTGCAGGACGCAAATCAGGGTGAACAGCCGCCGCGCCGTGTCGGTGTCCACCTCGGCCTTGCCCTCCAGCCGCTCCTGCAAGACCCGCGCGCCCTCGTTATGGATGCCGCGCCGGGCCATGTCGATCGCCTCGATCTGGCTGGGGGGCAGGCGCTTGACGGCCTCGAAGTAGGACTCGCAAATCTGGAAGTAATCCTTCACCACCTGCTTGAACGGCCCCAGCGACAGGTGGAACTCCCCCACCTTCTCGCCCGTCTCCGACGCGATGTCGAAGACCAGCCGCCCTTCGCGGATCGCCAGACCCAGCCGATATGGCCCCTGCGGCACCTCGCGCCCCTCGCGCACGGGCAGGGCGAAGCGGTTCTCCTCCAAGAGGTCAAAGATCGCCACCCGCCGCTCCTGCTCGATCTCCGGCGTCGGGCGGGCCAGTCCCCGCTCGTCAATCTCGATATGGCAGATGCGGCTCATGCGGCAGACCCCTTTTCACCCGCAGGGTGATGCCCGACCGCAACCCGCAGCGCAAGGGCGATGGTCGAGGGAGCA
>JBDKFE010000114.1:0-16953 GCA_039798885.1 Pseudomonadota bacterium
GCTGAGGCAACGAAGCCGCAAGGGGCGTTCAGATTTCCCCGGACGCTTGGGGCACGGGACGGCCCCGCCCCGGTGGGGGCGCTTGCGCCCCCGCCGCCCGGGGGGCGGGGGCGGCCCGTGCCGGGGCGGCACGGGCGGAACAGTTACCCCCGGTCACGACGCGCGCGACACGGGTCGCGCGCTTGCGCAACCCCCACAAAAACAAAAGCGGGGCCTTTCGACCCCGCCAAGGAATTTGGCACCGACACCGCCAGGAAACGCGCGAACAGGTAGAGTGCCGGTGCCTTCCCCGGCAGCGAACCGCCGGGAAACCGATTACTCGCCACCCCCACGGGAATGGACATAGGCCGCAACCGCGCGGATCTCGTCCTCGGTCAGACGGCCTGCCCAAGCGGGCATCACGCCGAAGCGCGCATAGGTCACCGTCTCCTTCACCTTCTCGCGCGACCCGCCATAGAGCCAGATCGCATCCGTCAGGTTCGGCGACCCCTGCGCGCGGTCGCCCACACCCGTCTCGCCATGGCAGGCGGCGCAGTTGTCGGCAAAGACCGTGGCCCCCTCGGCAGCCAGCGCGGCATCATGCTCCTGCCCGGAAATGGCCAGCACATGCTCCACCACCGCGTCGACTTGCCCCGCATCCAGCAACCCATCCGCCCCGAACTTCGGCATTTCCGAATAGCGGGCATCGGGATCGGTCGTGTTGCGGATGCCATGGGTGATCGTCAGGTGGATGTCGTCAATCGTCCCACCCCACAGCCAATCATCGTCCAGCAGGCTGGGATAGCCCTTGCCCACCACCCCCGCCGCGCCCGACCCGTGGCACTGGGCGCAATAGGTGCGGAACACCGACGCCCCCGCCGGTTCGGCATAGGCCATCAGCGTCTGGTCCGTGGGGATCGTGCCCAGCGGTGCGGCGACCAACTGCGCCTTGATATCCGCATTGGCCGCATCGAACCGCTCGATCTCTGCCGCCACATCCGCCCGCGTGCTGGCCCCCAGCACCCCGGGCGTCGCCCCGGAAATCAGCGGCCATGCCGGATAGGCGATGGTATAGCCAATCCCCCAGACGATCGTGGCGTAAAACACCCAGACCCACCAGCGCGGCAGCGGGTTGTTCAACTCCTCGATCCCGTCCCAGCTATGCCCCGTGGTGCCCACAGGATCGCCGGGCTTCCTTGTCACTTGCTTGGCGCACATCTCACGCCTCCTTCTGGTCGCGCGCGGCGGCCGGTTTCACATCATTGCGGAAGATCGACGTCGCGGCATCCTCATGCAGGCGGTCACTCCCGGGCCGCCACGCCCAGAACACCACCCCGACAAAGACCAGCGTCAGCGCCACCAGCGCCCAACTGTCCGCGAACTCCCTCAAAAGACCGTAGGTATCCATCTCTCACCCCCTCACCGGCTCGCATCCGGCGTGAAGGTCGAAAAATCGACCATCGTGCCCAGCACCTGCAAATAGGCGATCAGCGCATCCATCTCGGTCAGTTGCGGCTGCCCGTCGAAATTGGACACATTCGCCTTCGCATACCGCTCTTGCAGCCCCGCGAAGTCGCTGTTCGGGTCCGCCTGCGCGGCAAAGTCCGCCGCCGCGTTCTCGATCATCGCATCGTCATAGGGCACGCCCACCAGACGGTGCGTTCCCATGATGTCCGCGATGTACTTCCCGTCGATCTCGCGGTTCAGCAGGAAGCCATATTTCGGCATCACCGATTCCGGCACCACCGATTGCGGGTCCGTCAGGTGATCCACATGCCACGCATCCGAATACCGCCCGCCGACCCGCGCCAAATCCGGCCCCGTCCGCTTGGACCCCCACTGGAACGGATGGTCATACTGCGACTCGGCGGCCAGCGAGTAATGCCCGTACCGCTCCACCTCGTCGCGCATCGGACGGATCATCTGGCTGTGGCAGACATAGCAGCCCTCGCGGATATAGATATCCCGCCCGGCCAGCTCTAGCGGCGTATAGGGCCGCACGCCCTCCACATCCTCGATCGTGTTCTCCAGATAGAAAAGCGGCACGATCTGCACGATCCCCCCGATGGTCACCACCAGCAGCGACAGCACCATCAAAAGCGTCGCGTGGGTCTCGATTGCCTTATGCTTGTCAAGGAAAGCCATCTTCCCTGCCTCCTTATTCAGCAGGGACGGCCGCACCGGCCCCAACCCGTGCGGGCTGGGCGCGGACGGTCATCCACAGGTTGTAGCACATGATCACCGCCCCGGCGAGGAACATGACCCCCCCCAAGCCCCGCACCACATACATCGGGAATTTCGCGGCCACCGTGTCGGCAAAGGCGTTCACAAGGAACCCGTTCGCATCCACCTCGCGCCACATCAGGCCTTCCATGATCCCCGTAACCCACATGGCCGAGGCGTAGAGGACGATCCCAATCGTCGCCAACCAGAAGTGCCACGACACCAGCGTCAGCGAATACAGCCGCTCGCGGTTCCACAGACGCGGCGTCAGGAAATACAGCGCGCCAAAGGTGATCATCCCGTTCCAGCCCAGCGCACCCGAATGCACATGGCCGATGGTCCAGTCGGTATAGTGGGACAACGAGTTGACGGCCTTGATGGACATCATCGGTCCCTCAAAGGTCGACATCCCATAGAACCCGATGGAAACCACCATCATCCGGATGATCGGGTCCGTCCGCAGCTTGTCCCAAGCCCCCGACAGCGTCATCAGCCCGTTGATCATGCCACCCCAAGACGGCATCCAGAGCATGACCGAAAACACCATGCCAAGGGTCGATGCCCAATCCGGCAGCGCCGTATAATGCAGATGGTGCGGACCGGCCCAGATATACAGGAAGATCAGCGCCCAAAAGTGGATGATGGACAGTTTGTAGCTGAACACAGGCCGTTCCGCCTGCTTGGGCACGAAGTAATACATCATGCCCAGAAAGCCTGCGGTCAGGAAAAAGCCCACCGCGTTATGCCCGTACCACCACTGGACCATCGCATCCTGCACGCCCGAAAACAGCGGCACCGACTGCGACGACAGCAACGACACCGGCACCTGCAGGTTGTTCCCGATATGCAGCATCGCCACCGTCAGGATCATCGACAGCAAGAACCAGTTCGCCACGTAGATATGGGGCTCCTTGCGCTTGAACAGCGTGCCCATGAACACCGCAAGGAAACCGACCCAGACCACCACGATCCACCAGTCGATGTACCAGACGGTCTCCGCGTATTCCTTGCCCTGCGTGCCGCCCAGAACATAGCTCGTCGCCGCCAGCACGATCATCAACTGCCAGCCCCAGAACACGAACCATGCAAGGTTCCCGCCCCACAGCCGCACCGCGCTTGTGCGCTGCACGATGTAGAAGGACGACATCAGCAGCGCATTCCCGCCAAAGGCAAAGATCACCGCGCTCGTATGCAGCGGGCGCAGCCGCCCAAAATTCAATATCCCCTGCGCCCATTCGAAATTCAGCGCCGGAAAGGCCAACTGAAAGGCGATGACCACCCCGACAAGGAACCCGACGACACCCCAAAAGGCCGTCGCAATCACCCCGGCGCGCACCACGCCATCCATGTATTCGGTCTGATTGATCCGCTTCGGCTCGCCCATCGTGCGCAGCGTCCACAGGAAGGTGATCCCCGCCGCCAGCATCACGACCAGCGCGTTGACCTGATAAGCCAGATCATGCGCGTAATTGGTGGCGATGGCAGCCAACAGCGCCACCGCCCCCAGCACGATCAGTTTCGTGTAATCCCACATTTTGCGTCCCTTCGTCTCTTGGCCCGTCAGGACCGGACGACTCCGGACACACGCAGGGCACCTTGCGACTGGTCCGCTTGTGCTATCGCGGCCGTCCCAATGCCTTGATCCATGTCAACACTCCGTGAGGTCCGCCTTGACCTCGGTCAAAGCAAGGCCCGCCGCATCGGATTAATCATCCCTCTCACCCGCAAGGAGGGCTGAACCATGTCCTACAAATCGATTCTCACCATCGTCACCGATGCCGCGCGGGCCGATGCCGCCATCACGGGCGCCGCCGCCATTGCCGCCACGCAGGATGCCCATCTCGACATCCTCGCCCTTGGGGTGGACCGCACGCAGGTGGGTTACGCCTATATCGGCACCGGCGCCGTGGTGCTGCAAGCCGCCATCGACCGCGCCGAACAAGATGCCAAGGAAATCGACGCCGCCGTGCGCCGCGCGCTTGCCGCCCAGACCCCCACCCTGCGCTGGACGGTCGAGGCCGCCTTCACCCAGCTTGGCGCGCTGACCGACCTCGTCGCCCAGCGCGCGCGCTTCGCCGATCTCGTGATCCTGCCCCGCCCCTATGCCGCAGCCCAAGGACCCGAGGCAGAGGCCGTGATCGAAGCCGCCCTCTTCCAAGGCCGCGCCCCCGTCCTCGTCCTGCCCGATCTGGGCGCAGGCCGCGCCGCCACCCCCCGCCGCGCCGTCATCGCCTGGAACCAGTCGGCCGAAGCGATGGCCGCTGTCCGTACGGCGCTGCCGCTGCTGAAACTGGCCGATCTGGTGAACATCGCCGTCATCGACCCGCCCCAGCACGGCCCCGAACGGTCCGACCCCGGCGGGATGCTGTGCCAGATGCTGGTCCGCCACGGCGTAAAGGCCGAAGTGTCGGTCCTCGCCCGCACGCTGCCCCGCATTTCGGACATCCTCGCCCGCCATGTCCGCGACCAGAACGCCGACCTCCTCGTGATGGGGGCCTATGGCCATTCCCGCTTGCGCGAAGCCATCCTCGGCGGCGCGACCCGCAACATGCTGGAACAGACCGAAATCCCTGTCCTCATGGCCCATTGACCCCAACCACGGGGGGGCCTCAGCCCCCCGCACCCCCCATCCGCACCTCCGCTCCGCACCGCTCACCCTGCCGCATGTCCCACAGCCGCAGGACCTCGATCCGGTCCGGCATCACGCGATAGATCAGCGTGAATGGCATCCGCAGGATCGAAAGCTCTTTGACCTCCAATCCCGTAGCCCCCGGATGCCCTGCATAGGGATTCGCCGCCAGAACCGTCTGGACGGCCCGCAACTGGGCCCGCGCCCGCGCGCTGCCTTCGGCAAAGACCGACTGATGGAAATGGCGGAACCACTGGATGTCCCGCACCATACTCGGCAGGAACACAATCCTCATGCGGCGTCAGGACCCACATCCACTTTGGGCGGCGGTCCCTCCTCCGCCCCGACCCAAGTTTCCATCCACGCAGTCATCGCTTCGGCCGAAAGGAACGCCCCCCGCTCCGCCTCGTCCAGCGCGGCCTCCAAAGCCGCCCGCTTGGCCACCTTGGCCTCCAGCATCGCCCGGATCGCCCCCACGACAAGCTGGGTCGGCGGACGATCCTCGATCGCCACCGCCCGCTCCAGCGCCTTGCGCGGATCATCATCCAACCGGATCGAATAGGGGGAATTGCCCAAAGCGTCATCCCTTCGAAGCCATGGCATTACAAAGTAATGCACCCCCCCCTGGCCCGCGCAACGGACCCGCACCCCCATCCCCGCTTGCCACCACGCCGCGATCCACTATACCCGCCGCATCAGCAAGGCACGCGCGCACAGCACGGGGGCAGGCATGGCCGTTGACGTTGGAATCATCATGGGGTCCCAGTCCGACTGGGCCACGATGAAAGAGGCCGCCGCGATCCTCGACGAACTGGGCATCCCATACGAGACGAAGATCGTCTCCGCCCACCGCACCCCCGACCGGCTCTGGTCCTATGGCAAGACCGCCACCTCCCGTGGGCTGAAAGTCATCATCGCCGGCGCAGGCGGCGCGGCCCACCTGCCCGGGATGATGGCGTCGAAAACCCGCATCCCGGTGATCGGCGTCCCCGTCCAGACCAAGGCGCTGTCCGGCGTGGACAGCCTCTATTCCATCGTCCAGATGCCCAAGGGCTTCCCCGTCGCCACCATGGCCATCGGCCCGGCGGGCGCAGCCAATGCCGGCCTCATGGCCGCAGGCATCCTCGCCATCACCGACCCCGCCCTCGCCGCCCGCCTCGATGCGTGGCGCGACGCCCTCTCCGCCTCCATCCCCGAGGAACCGACGGATGACTGACGCCCTGCCAACAGGCTCCACCATCGGCATCCTTGGCGGCGGCCAGCTTGGCCGCATGCTTTCCGTCGCGGCCTCCCGTCTGGGCTTTCGCACCCACATCTTCGAACCGGCGGCCAACCCGCCCGCCGCCCATGTGGCCGACCGCGTGACAACCGCCTCATACGACGACCTCGACGCCCTTGCCCGCTTTGCCGCCTCGGTCGACGTGGTGACCTATGAATTCGAAAACATCCCCACCGCCGCCCTCGACATCCTCGAAAAGACCCACCCCATCCGCCCAAACCGCCGCGCTCTGGCCGTCTCGCAGGACCGTATCGCGGAAAAGGATTTCCTGACGGGTCTCGGCCTTACCACCGCCCCCTATGCAGCGGTGAACACGGCCCACGACCTTTCCCACGCGCTGGACCGGATCGGCACCCCCGCCATCCTGAAAACCACCCGCCTCGGCTATGACGGCAAGGGCCAAGCCCGCCTGAAATCCCGCGCCGATGCCGACGCGGCCCTCGCCGCCATGAACGGCGCCCCCGCCGTACTCGAAGGCTTCATCGCCTTCACCCACGAGGTCAGCGTCATCGCCGCCCGCGGCACTGACGGCTCCGTCGCCTGCTACGACCCCGGCGAGAACGTGCATAAGGACGGCATCCTCTCCACCACCACCATCCCCGCCCGCCTGTCCCCCAGCCAACGCACCGACGCCATCCTCCTCGCCGCCCGCATCCTCAACGCGCTCGATTACGTCGGCGTCTTGGGGGTAGAGCTTTTCGTCACCCCCTCCGGCCTGATCGTGAACGAGATCGCGCCCCGCGTGCACAACTCGGGCCACTGGACGCAGAACGGCTGCGCGGTGGACCAGTTCGAACAGCACATCCGCGCCGTGGCGGGCTGGCCCTTGGGCGACGGGTCGCGCCATTCCGACGTGGTGATGGAAAACCTGATCGGCGACGACATCCTCCGCGTGCCGCAGATCGCCCGCGAGAAAAACGCCGCCCTCCACCTCTACGGCAAGGCCGAGGCGCGCCCCGGCCGCAAGATGGGCCACGTCAACCGCATCGTGAAGTAAGCCAACCCCGCCCCGGATTTGATCCGGGGCCTCCGTCCCGACACGAGGTCCCGGGGCCCAAGCCCGGGACGGGGTCACATCCACCACCCCAACAGCAGCGGCACCACCACCGCCGTCATCACCGCATTCAACTCAATGGCAACCCCCGCAAACGTCCCCGCCACCGGGTCCACCTGAAAGGCCCGCGCCGTCCCGATCCCGTGCGAGGCCAACCCCACCGCACCCCCCCCCGCCCGAGAATCCCGGATCCCCCGCGCATTCATCAACGGCGGCACCACCAGCGCCCCCATGATCCCCGTCAGGATCACCAGCACCGCCAGCATCGGCACCGCAGACTTCACCACCAGCGCCCGATGCTCCCACAGCGGCAAAGCCAAGGGCACCGTCGCAGGCCCCAGCAGGAAATGGATGAACTGCGCCCCCTCGAAATAGGTCCCATACCCCGTCCCCGACGCGATCAGCAGCCCCCCCACCAGCAGGACAGAAATCACAACCGGATTGACCAGCGGATGCCGCCCCGACCGCAGCGACAACCCATCCGCCACCGCATAGGCCCCCAGCATCGCCGCCATGCCCAGCACCGGCCCCGGCCCCGGCAGGCCCAACCCGCGCGCCAGAACCTCACTCAGCTATTGGCATCCAAGGATCACCGCCAAACTGCCGATCATCCGCACCTTTGCAAACAAACGGCCCTGAACCCGACCGCCGTCATTTTCCGTTCTCAAATATCCCACGGGGGGTGCGGGGGGTGTGAAACCCCCCGCTCCGACGGGTCAACCGGGCCTCACGCGTCAGGAGTATCCGTATCCACCCCGCCCCGCTCCAGCCGCACCCGCGCTTCGGCGGCCAGCCGTTCATACCGCGCGCGGAACTCGTCGATCCGCGCCTCGTCCAACTCCTCCAGATCCATCAGCGCGTTATGCGCCCCCTGCGTCACCCGGATCAACTCGTCCAGCTTCAACTGGATCGCCGCCGTATCCCGGTTCTGCGTGTTCTGGATCAGGAACACCATCAGCAGCGTCACGATGTTCGTCCCGGTATTGATCACCAACTGCCAGCCAGAGGAAAAGCCAAAGACCGGCCCCGTCACCGCCCAGACGACGATCAGCACCAGCGCCAGCAGAAAGGTCGATTGCCGCCCGCTCCACCGCGCCACCCGCTTCGCCACACCACCATAGATATCCGCCATCAATCGCCCCCCAGCCGCTCCACCGCCTCGCCATAACCGATCCCCGGATCGAACCGCCCATGGCGCAGGAATTCCACCACTTCGGCGATGACCACCGGGTTCATCATCAGGAAAGTATGCGTGACCGGCAGCGTGATGTGATCCGTCATCCCCGTGACCCGCGTGCTTTCGACCGACACCTTCCCGTCATCCGCCCCCGGAATCACGCTGGAATAGACCGGGTTCAGCGACCGATCCCCCGCGATCACCCCCAATTCGTAATCCGGCAAAGGCAGCGCCTTGGGCAAAGACCCCGGCCCCGTGCCGAGTTCCATCCCCGCAGGCCCGTTCACCCATTGAAACGCCCCGACATCCCCGAACGCATCCACCAATTCCGACCCGCCATTCGGCGGGGCCAGCATCACCACCCGCCCCATCCGCGCGGGCCGATTCTCCGCCAGCCACGCCCGCGCCAGAATCCCCCCCATCGAATGCGTCACGAAATGCACGCGCACATCCCCGCATTCCGCCACCGCCACCCCGACTCGCGGCACCAATTCCTCGATGGGAAACTCGGTCGACGGATAGCCGTCATTGACGACCCGATACCCCTCTGCCTCCAGCGCCGCCGCCATCGGCACCAGCGACGCCGAGCTTCGCGCCAGACCGTGCAGCAACACCACGCAATCCGCCCGCGCAGGCGCCGCCACCACCAGCAGAAGGAAAAGCCATCTCATGGGACCACCCTACCCCATCCCCCCCGCGCGATCACGCCATTTACAATCCCCGCCCCCCGCGCCACCCTGCACCCCATGAGGTACCGCCCCCACCGCATCGCCGCCCGCGCCCTGATCCTGCACGAGGACCGCCTTCTCCTCGTCAACGCCTATCCCGGCGGCACCTCCGACCTCTGGTGCGCCCCCGGCGGTGGCCTTGATCCCGGCCAATCCATCCCCGACAACCTCGCCCGCGAAGTGATGGAGGAAACGGGCCTCACCGTCGCCATCCAGGCCCCCGCCATGGTCAACGAATTCCACGACCCCGCGACCGGCTTCCACCAGATCGACCTCTTCTTCCACGCGCGCATCACCGCAGGCACGCTCGACCCCCGCTGGATCGATCCCGAAGGCATCGTCACCGACCGCCACTTCTTTTCCCGCGACGACCTCACCCTTGGCCGCATCCGCTTCAAACCCGACAGCCTGCCTGCCGCCGCATGGGGCACCGCCCCCCTCTACGACCCGCTCGAGGTGATCGTCCGATGAGTCGCGCCTTCGTCAAGGAAGGCGACGGCTCCCTCGACCCGCTGCCCGACCTGCCCATCTCGCCCCACCCCAACCACGTCACCCCCACGGGCCTTGCCGCCCTGCAACAGCGCCTGCGCGATACGCAATCCCGCCTCGCCGCGCTCAAGGCCCGCCCTGACCGTCTCGACAAACTCCCCGAAGCCGCCGCCGAACGCGACATCCGCTATCTGGAATCGCGCCTCCGCTCTGCCATCCTGATCGACCCCGCCACCCTGCCGCTCACCGAAGTCGCCTTCGGCCTCATCGTCACGGTCGCGGACGGCGACGGCACCGAACACCGCTTCCAAATCACGGGCGAGGATGAGGCCGACGCCCCCTCCGGTCGCATCACCCCCCAATCCCCCCTCGCCCGCGCCCTGATGGGCGCTGCCCCCGGCGATGTGGTGCAATGGCGCAAACCCGCAGGCAGCATCGACCTCGAAATCCTCCGCATCGACCACCCACCGGACAGCCCATGACCATCCGCCTCCTCCACCCCGAAACGGACCTCGCCGCCGTCGCGGCCTTCCTGCAAGAGGCCGCCGATTACTGGCTCCTCGCCGATGGCGAAGCGCCCGGCCCCACCGCCGCGCAGGATTTCTTCACCGACTGCCCCCCGAACTGCGACCCCGCCGCCTCGCACCATCTTGGCCTCTTCGTGGATGGCCACCTCTCCGGCCTTGCCGAACTCAGCTTCGGCTTCCCCGCGCCCGGCGACGCCTATCTCGGCCTGATGATCCTCGCCCCCCGCCTGCGCGGCATGGGCCACGGCCCCCGCCTTCTGGCCGAAGTCGAAACCCGCGCCCGCGCCGCAGGGGCGCCCACCCTCTATCTCGGCGTGATCGAGGCCAACCCCAAAGGCCGCGCCTTCTGGGACCGCCACGGCTTTCGCCCCACCGGCATCACCCGTCAGGACGACCGCAACCTCACCCACCGCCTCGCGAAACCGCTTTAGGCCAACTCGCCCAAGCCACACCCCCCAGCACCAGCAGGCAGGCCACCACAAACCGCCACCCCAGCACCTCGCCCATCAACGCCGCACCCCCCGCCGCCGCGATCAAGGGCACCGTCAACTGCGCCACCGCCGCCCGCCCCGCCCCCAGCGACGGCAGCACCCCATACCACAGCGCATAGCCCAGACCCGACGTCACCGCCCCCGACAACACCGCCAGCGCCACCCCATAGGCAGACGCCGCGCCCAGATCGACCCCCACAACCAGCGCCACCACCACCCCCGGCCCCAGCGCCAGCCCGAAATTCCCCGCCGTCGCCGCCAGCGCATCCCGCGCCCCCCGCCCCGCCAGCGAATAGACGCCCCAGCCAACCCCCGCCGCCGCCATGGCCGCAAACCCGACCCAACCGCCCCCCGCAGGCGCGACCAGCACCGCCAACCCCGCCAAGGCCAGCGCGGCCCCGCCCCAACGCCGCCCCGGCACTGCCTCTCCCGCCCACAGCGCCCCGCCAAACATCGTGACCTGCACGACGGCAAACAGCACCAACGCCCCCGTCCCCGCCTCCAGATGCCCATAGGCCAGCGAAAACCCGAACAGATAGACCAGCAGCCCGACCACCCCCCCGACCGACGCCCCGCGCCAGCCCCGCCCCCGCAACGCCACCAGCGCAACCAGAACCACCGCCCCCGCCGCCAGCCGCACCACGGCAAAGGCCACCGCCCCGATCTCCCCCGCCCCCACCGCCATCCGGTTCAGCACCGAATTGGCGGCAAAGGCCACCATGACCACCACCGTCAGAAGAAACAGCCTCACCTGCCCCCCGCAGGCGGAGAGGACGTGGCAAACAGCACCCCGCCCAAAGCCACCGGAAACCCGATCAGATGAAACGCCTCCAACCGCTCGCCAAGGAAAACCACCGCCAACCCCGCGCCAAAGACCGGCATCAGATGCAGGAAAAAGACCGACCGCGACGGCCCGATCCGCGCCACCGCCGCGTTATAGCTCAGCAAGGCCACGACCGACGCAAAGACCCCCGTATAGGCCACCGATCCGATCCCCGCCGCCGTCAGCGGCATCACCATCCCCCGCGCCACTTCCCACAGATGGAACGGCAGGATGAACCCCGCCCCCATCACCGCGATGAAAAAGGTCAAGCCCACAGCCGACAACCCCGTCGGCTTGAACTTCAACAGCACCGAATACAGTCCCCAGACCACCAGCGCCCCAAGGATCCACGCATCCCCCACATTGAAATGCAACTCCAGCAACCGCCCCGGCTCCCCCCGCGCGATGATATAGGCCACCCCGCAGAAACTGACCCCGATCCCCACCGCCTGCCGCAGCGTCAGCCGCTCCCGCAGCACGACCCAGGCGATGATGACGACGAAAACCGGCATCGTCGCACTCACCAGCAGCGCGTTGATCGCCTCTGTCGAATGCAGCCCGATATAGGTCATCGACTGGAACATCGCCGCCGACAGCAGCGCCATCCCGGCCACCAGCGGCAGATGCCCCCGCACCACCGCCCAATCCCCCCGCAACCGCCCCGCCGCAAAGGGCAGCAGGATCACCGTCGCCAGCGCCCAGCGCCAAAACGTCAGGCCAAAGGGCGGCACATCCGCCCGGATCGCCCGCCCCAGCACCCAATTCCCCGCCCAAAGCAGCGAGGCCAGCGCCGCCAACCCGCCCGCGATCATGAAATTCCTGTTCATGCCGCCCAACCTATCCCCGCTGAACAAAAGCCAAAACCCCCTTCATCTCGGCCCAAATACCCTCAGGGGTCCGGGGCAGAATGCCCCGGCCACAGGCGGCGCGGCCCTGCCGCGCCGCCGCCCCCAAAGGCTTGCGCCGGAACGGCGCTCCATTCCCCTCGCCGCCAAAGGAAAAGGGGCGACCCGCAGGCCGCCCCTTCCCAAATCCTGATCCCGTGACGGATCAGAAGTCCATGCCGCCCGGCATGCCGCCGCCCGCCGGGGCCGAGGCCTTGTCGGCCGGCTTGTCGGCGATCATCGCTTCCGTGGTGATCAGCAGCGACGCGACCGAGGCCGCATCTTCCAGCGCCGTACGGGTCACCTTGGCCGGGTCGATCACGCCGAACTTGAACATGTCGCCATATTCTTCGGTCTGCGCGTTGAAGCCAAAGGCCGCATCGCTCGACTCGCGGATCTTGCCCGCGACGACAGCGCCATCGACACCGGCATTCTCGGCGATCTGACGCAGCGGCGCTTCCAGCGCGCGGCGGACGATGGCGATCCCGGCATTCTGGTCGCTGTTGGCGCCTTCCAGACCGGCCAGAACCTTGCCCGCCTGAACCAGAGCCACGCCACCGCCGACGATCACGCCTTCCTGCACAGCCGCGCGGGTCGCGTTCAGCGCGTCATCGACGCGGTCCTTGCGCTCCTTCACTTCGACTTCGGTCATGCCGCCCACGCGGATGACGGCCACGCCGCCCGCCAGCTTGGCAACACGCTCCTGCAGCTTCTCGCGGTCGTAATCCGAGGTGGTCTCCTCGATCTGCGTGCGGATCTGCGACACGCGGGCCTCGATCTCGGCCTTGTCACCATGACCGTCGACGATCGTGGTGTTGTCCTTGTTGATCGACACTTTCTTGGCGCGGCCCAGCATGTCCACCGTCACCGACTCCAGCTTCATGCCAAGGTCGTCGGAAATCACCTGACCGCCGGTCAGGATGGCGATGTCCTGCAGCATGGCCTTGCGACGATCCCCAAAGCCCGGCGCCTTGACGGCGGCGATCTTCAGGCCACCGCGCAGCTTGTTGACCACGAGGGTCGCCAGCGCTTCGCCTTCCACGTCTTCCGCGATGATCAGCAGCGGACGCTGCGACTGGATCACGGCCTCCAGCAGCGGGACCATCGGCTGCAGCGAGGAAAGCTTCTTCTCGTGCAGCAGGATGAACACGTCTTCCAGCTCGACGATCATCTTGTCGGCATTGGTGACGAAGTAGGGCGACAGGTAGCCACGGTCGAACTGCATCCCTTCGACGACTTCGACTTCCGTGTCCATGCCCTTGTTTTCTTCGACGGTGATCACACCCTCGTTGCCAACCTTCTGCATCGCATCCGCGATGAAACGGCCAATCTGCGCCTCGCCATTGGCCGAGATGGTGCCGACCTGCGCGACTTCATCCGAGTCCTTGACCGGACGGGCAGCCGCCTTGATCGCGGCAACGACCTTGGTCGTGGCCAGATCGATCCCGCGCTTCAGGTCCATCGGATTCATGCCGGCGGCGACCGCCTTCATGCCTTCCTTGATGATGGCCTGCGCCAGAACGGTGGCGGTGGTGGTGCCGTCGCCGGCCTCGTCATTGGTGCGGGAAGCGACTTCCTTCACCATCTGCGCGCCCATGTTCTCGAACTTGTCGGACAGTTCGATTTCCTTGGCGACCGACACACCGTCCTTGGTGATGCGGGGCGAACCGAAGGACTTTTCGATCACCACGTTGCGGCCCTTCGGGCCCAGCGTCACCTTCACGGCATCGGCAAGGATGTTCACGCCGCGCAGCATCCGGTCGCGGGCGTCGGTATCAAAACGGACTTCTTTGGCACCCATGGTGCTAACTCCTCTGAATTCTGTTTGACTTGATCATGTCGGGCCATCCGGCCCGGGGGGCGGGTGTCACCCCGCCCGGCGCATCACGAGAGGATCCCGAGGATGTCGCTTTCCTTCATGATCAGCAGTTCTTCGCCATTCACGGTCACTTCGGTGCCCGACCACTTGCCGAACAGCACGCGGTCACCCGATTTCACGGCCGGTGCGATAAGTTCGCCCGAATCCTTCCGTGCGCCATCGCCCACGGCGACGACTTCACCCTCGGCGGGCTTTTCCTTGGCGGTATCGGGGATGATCAGCCCGCCCTTGGTCTTGTCGTCGCTCTGGACGCGGCGGACCAGCACACGGTCATGCAGCGGTTTGAAAGCCATCTGAGAACACTCCCTAGGTTCCAGGTTGATTGATCTTAGCACTCACCTCTGATGAGTGCTAGCGGCGCATCAAGTAGGCAAAGCAACGCCGCGAGTCAACACCCCGCCCCACCGCGTTCTGCGAAACTTCGATGACAATCGCACCTGTCCGCCCGACCGCCCCTTTTCACGCGGGGCCCCCGATGCCACCTATGCACCAACCCTGTCAGAGTACGAGTCCCCGATGCTCCGCGCCCTGCTCCTCGCCGCCTCCCTCCTCGCCGCGCCAGTGGCCGCGCAATCCGACTGCATTGGACAGAACCTCCTCGACGCCCTGCCCGCCGCCGACCGCGCCGCCCTGACCGCGGCCGCCCGTGCGGTGCCCCATCCCCAAGGCCTCCTCTGGCGCGCGACCAAAGGGGACGACACGCTCCATCTGATCGGCACCTACCACCTCGACGACCCCCGCCACACCGCCACCCTCGCCCGCATCGAACCCCTGCTCGACGCCGCGCGCACCATCCTCGTCGAGGCTGGCCCCGCCGAAGAACAGGCCCTCATGTCCGCCCTCGCCCGCGACCCCGGCCTCATGGTCATCACCCAAGGCCCCACCCTGCGCGAAGCCCTGCCGCTGGCCGAATGGAACCTCCTCGCCCAAGCCATGCGCGACCGTGGCCTGCCGCCCTTCATGGTGTCGAAGTTCCAGCCTTGGTATGTCTCCCTCCTCCTCGCCCTGCCCGCCTGCGACGGCGCGATGCAGGCCGAAAGGGGTGGGCTGGACGGTCTGGTGATCACCCACGCCACCGAAAACGGCATACCCCTCCGCGCGCTCGAATCCCACGAAACGGTCTTCCGCCTGTTCCAATCCATGTCCTTCGACGACCAGCTTGGCATGATCCGCTCCTCCCTCGCGCTAGAGCCGATCTCGAACGACTACGCCGTCACGCTCGCCGACGCCTATTTCACCGAAGATATCCGCGTGATCTGGGAACTCACCCGCCACCTCTCGCTCACCGCGCCGGGGGCCGACCCCGCAACCGTGGCGCAGGACTTCGCGCTGATGGAACAGACCCTGATGACCGACCGCAACCGCGCCTGGATCCCCGTGCTGGAAGACGCCGCCCGCAAAGGCCCCGCCGTCGCCGCCTTTGGCGCACTGCATCTGCCGGGCGAAACGGGCGTCCTGCACCTTTTGGAACAATCAGGCTGGACCCTCGAACGCCTGCCCCTCTGACCTCCACCCCCGCCGCGCCCATCTTGCCGCAGCGCAGCATTTCCCGTGCGGCCAAGCGTGACAAGCCCGCGCCCCTTGCCTATAAGCGCGCGCAAATCACCCATCCCCAAATCACCCAAAGGTTTGTTCCCCATGACCACGCTCGTTTTCGGCCACAAATCCCCCGACACCGATTCCACCGGCTCGCCCATCATCTGGGCTTGGTACCTGTCCGAGGTGAAAGGCACCCCCGCCAAGCCCGTCCTCCTTGGCGAACCCAATACCGAAGCGGCCTTTGTCCTCAAGCACTGGGGTCTGGACAAACCCGCCATCATCGCCGACGTGACGCCTGACGACGCCGTCGTGATCGTGGACACCAACAATCCCGCCGAACTGCCCCCCTCGATCAACGACGCCAAGATCACCGCGATCATCGACCATCACCTGCTGGTCGGCGGCATCAAGACAAAGACCCCGATCGACATCACCATCCGCCCCCTCGCCTGCACCGCCACCATCATGCACGACCTGATGGGCGACGCCGTGGCCAAGGCACCCAAGGCCATCAAGGGCGCGATGCTGTCCTGCATCCTGTCCGACACGTTGGAATTCCGCTCGCCCACCACCACGCCCCATGACCGCGCCGTGGCCGAAAAACTCGCCGCCGATCTGGGCGTGAACGTCACCGACCTCGCGACCAAGATGTTCGAAGCGAAGTCCGACGTCTCCGCCTTCTCGGACGCCGAACTGCTGCGGATGGATTCGAAGGAATACACCGTCGCGGGCAAGGAACTGCGCGTCTCGGTGCTGGAAACCACCGCGCCCAAGGTCGTGCTGGACCGCAAGGACAGCCTGATGAAATCCATGGTCGACGTGGCCAAGGAAGACGGCGCCGATCAAGTCCTGCTCTTCGTGGTGGACATCATCAACGAAGAGGCAACGCTGCTGGTCCCCAATGACCTTGTAAAGCAACTGGCCGAGGCCTCCTTCGGCGCGAAAGTCACGGGCGACACCGTCGTCCTGCCGGGCATCATGTCGCGCAAGAAGCAGATCATCCCGGCGCTGAAGCTCTGATCCACGCCGAAGGCAAAGTCACAGGGGCCGGGGGGAAACTCCGGCCCTTTTGCCATTACAACACATCCAAAGCGTGCGGCCATTGCCGCACGCGCCGCGACCGGGTTCCGCAGTCCCGCCCGTGCGCCCCGCGCACGGGCCGCCCCCGCCCCCCGGGCGGCGGGGGCGCTAAATCGCCCCCCCCGGGGCGGGGCCGTCCCGTGCGCCAAGCGGTCGGTCTGGGTGAACCCCC
>JBDKFE010000115.1:0-4751 GCA_039798885.1 Pseudomonadota bacterium
TGGCCGAGGGCGCCACTCTCCCCGACCTCATCCCCGCCACCGAAACCCTCACCCTGATCGAAGCCCCCACCCCACGGACCGAGGCGCTGACCATCGCCCACATCCTCCGCAAGGCGGCCGAGGATGGCACCACCGCCGCCCTTATCACCCCCGACCGGATGCTGACCCGCCGCGTGACCGCCGCGCTGGACCGCTGGGGAATCACCCCAGACGATTCCGCAGGCCGCCCGCTTGCCCTTTCCGCCCCCGGTCGCCTGCTGCGCCATATGGCGGGGATCATGGGCGCGAAACTCACGTCCGACGCCCTGCTCACGATCCTCAAACACCCCCTCGCCTTCACGGGCGGTGACCGGGGCGAGCACCTCCTTCACACCCGCACGCTGGAACTCCAGCTTCGCCGCGAAGGGCCCGCCTTCCCCACGGGGGCGACCCTCACCGATTGGGCCAAGGCGCGCAGGTCCGACCGGATGGGCAGAGGGCAAGAAGAGGATGGCCTTCTCCCTTGGATCACTACCCTCGCCACGATCCTTGACACTGCTGCTGGCGTGATCGAAGCCCCGCTTTCCTCCCTCACCGCCATCCACCGCGCCCTGACCGAAGCCGTGGCCCGCGGCACCGCCCCCGAAGGCACAGGTACCCTCTGGGACAAGGAAGCGGGGGCCGAAGCAATGTCCCTCATGGACAGCATCGCCCGCGAAGCCGACGCTGGCGGCACCCTGACCCCCACGGCCTATGCCGATCTCTTTGATGCCGTCATCGCCCGGGGCGAGGTGCGCGAAACCGTCATCGCCCATCCCGGCATCCTGATCCTCGGCCCGCGCGAGGCGCGCGAACAGGGGGCCAACCTCGTCATCCTCGCGGGCCTGAATGACGGCGCATGGCCCCGCCTGCCCGATCCCGACCCGTGGCTGAACCGCAAGATGCGCAAGGATGCGGGGCTCCTCCTTCCCGAACGGCAAGTTGGCCTTTCCGCCCACGACTACCAAATTGCCGCCGCCGCCCCCCGCGTGATCCTCACCCGCGCCACACGGGATGCCGAAGCGGAAACCGTCCCTTCACGCTGGCTCAACCGCCTGACGAACCTGATGGACGGCCTGCCAGACCGGAACGGCCCCGCAGCGCTCAAGGCCATGCGACAGCGCGGCAACGACTTGCTCTCCCTTACCGCCGCGCTGGAACAGCCCAGCCCCGACCAGCAAACCGACCCGCGCCTGAAACCCGCACAGCGCCCCTCGCCACGCCCGCCGCTGGACCAGCGCCCGACGCAACTCTCGCTTACCCGGATCAGCCAACTGATCCGCGATCCCTATGCGATCTACTGCCGCCACGTCCTGAACCTCAAACGCCTCGACCCGCTGCGCCACGAACCGGACGCCGCGCTGCGCGGGCAGATCCTGCACAAGATCCTAGAAACCTTCGTCAAGGACCGCCCCGAAGGCGAAACCCTCCCCGCCGCCAAGCACCGTCTGCTCGAAACCGCCCGCGCCGCGCTGGACGACATGGTCCCTTGGCCTGCCGCCCGCGCGCTCTGGCTCGCCCGTCTGTCGCGCGCCGCCAACTTCTTTCTCGACATCGACAGCCGCGACGCCGGAACCCCTGTGGTTCTGGAAGAAGCGGGAAAGGTGGACCTCCCCACCCTGAACTTCCGCCTCATCGGCACGCCCGACCGCATCGACCGCCTGCCTGACGGTCGCCTGCACATCCTCGACTACAAAACTGGTACGCCACCGACGCAAGCCATGCAAAAGGCCTTTGACAAACAACTCCTCCTCGCCGCCGCCATGGCCGAACGCGACGGCTTCAAGGGGCTAGAGGCGGCAGAGGTCGCCCGCATCACCTATATCGGCCTTGGCAGCACCCCCAAGGTCGAACCGACAGAGATCACCCCCACGATCACCGCCGAAGTCTGGCAAGGTCTGCACGAACTGATCGGCCATTACCGGCACGAGGCCGCAGGCTACACCGCCCGCCGCGCCGTGCAGAAGGAACGGTTCGAAGGCGATTACGACCACCTCTCCCGCTACGGCGAATGGGACACCACCACCCATCCCAAGGCTGAACCTGTCGGGGGCGCGAAATGATCCAATCCGCCTCTGAACGTCAGGTGCAGGCCGCCGAACCCGCCTTTTCCACATGGCTCTCGGCCAATGCTGGCTCTGGCAAGACGCGCGTCCTCACCGACCGCGTCGCCCGCCTGCTGCTGGGCGGGGTAGAGCCGCAGCACATCCTCTGCCTCACCTACACCAAGGCCGCCGCGACCGAGATGCAGAACCGCCTGTTCAAGCGTCTTGGCGAATGGGCGATGAAGCCTGACCCCGACCTCCGCGCCGCTCTCTCCAAACTCGGCGAAGGCGCGCGGATCGAGTCGGACACCCTCGCCAACGCTCGCCGCCTTTTTGCCCGCGCCATCGAAACGCCGGGTGGCCTGCGCATCCAGACCATCCACTCCTTCTGCGCCAGCCTCCTGCGCCGATTCCCGCTTGAAGCCGGGGTAAGCCCGCAATTCACCGAACTCGACGACCGCACCGCCCGCCTCCTGCGCGACGAGATCGTCGAAGAACTGGCCGACACCCTCGCCCCCGATACCATCGCCGCCCTTGCCCTTGCTTGGACGGGCGAGGATTTCGGCGACCTCGTCCAACAAATCGTGGGCAACCGCGCCCGCTTTGCCCAAACCCTAACCCCCGATACCGCCCGCCGCCTCTTTGGCCTGAAGCAAGGTGAAACCGTCGAAACCCTGCTGGCCGACACTTTCCTCGGGGACGAATCCGCATGGATGCCGGGTGTGATCGCTGCTCTGCGCGCCAAAGGGGGCAATGACGAAAAGGCCGCGACCAAACTCGCCCCGCTCGACCTCACCAACCCGACCCTCGCCACCCTTTCGCATCTGGAAGACTGCTTCCTGACCGGGGCCAAGGCGAAAGAGCCCTTCACGGCCAAGATCGGCAGCTTTCCCACCAAGGACACGCGCACCGCCCTCGGCCCCCTGCTCGACAAACTCGAAGACCTGATGCGCCGCGTCGAATCCGCCCGCACCACCCGCTGCGCGCTGAACGCGATGGACCGTGCCCTCACCCTCCACCGCTTTGCCGCCGTCTTCCTGCCCCTCTACGAAACCCGCAAGGCCCAGCGCGGCTGGCTCGACTTCGACGACCTGATCACACGCGCCTCCACCCTTCTGAACGACCCCTCCGTCGCCGCATGGGTGCTGTTCCGGCTCGACGGCGGCATCGACCACATCCTCGTGGACGAGGCGCAGGACACTTCCCCCGAACAGTGGCGCGTCATCGAATCCCTTGCCGCCGAATTCACCGCAGGCTCCGGCGCGCGGGACGTGGACCGCACGCTCTTCGTCGTGGGCGACAAAAAGCAATCCATCTACTCCTTCCAAGGTGCAGATGTCGCCGCCTTCGACGCAAAGCAATCCACCTTCAAGGCCAAGTTTCAGGCCGTCCAGCGCGCCTTCCAATCCCTAGAACTGGAACATTCCTTCCGGTCCTCCTCTGCCATCCTGCGCGTGGTGGACGAAACCTTCGGCGACCGCTTCCCCGCCGCACTGGGCGGCAAGTCCAGCCACATCGCCCACTGGGCCGATCTGCCAGGTCGCGTGGACCTCTGGCCACTGATCGAAAAGGCCGACAGCAAGGAAGACGACGACTGGCGCAACCCCGTAGACCTCATCACCGAGGAACACCACGCCGCGCGCCTCGCCACCAAGATCGCGGATGAAATCCAAACCCTGATCACCGCAGGGACCGCCATCCCCGACAAGGGGACCAACCGCCCCGTCCATGCGGGCGATTTCCTGATCCTCGTGCAACGCCGCTCCGACCTGTTCCAAGAGGTGATCCGCGCCTGCAAGGCCCGTGGCCTTCCCATCGCCGGGGCTGACCGCCTGAAACTGGGCGCGGAACTGGCGGTCAAGGATATCACCGCCCTCCTCTCCTTCCTCGCCACGCCCGAAGACGACCTCTCCCTCGCCGCCGTCCTCCGCTCCCCCCTCTGCGGCTGGACCGAGGCAGAGCTTCACGCCCTCGCCCAACCGCGCAAGGGCTATCTCTGGGAAGACCTGCGCGACCGCGCCGCCGACTTCCCCGAAACCCACGCGATGCTGACCGACCTGCGCGATCAGGCCGACTTCCTGCGCCCCTACGACCTGATCGAACGCCTGCTCACCCGCCACGACGGCCGCCGCCGCCTGATCCAGCGCCTTGGGGCCGAAGCCGAAGACGGAATCGACGAACTGCTCTCCCAAGCGCTCACCTATGAACGCGGCAACGTGCCCAGCCTGACAGGCTTCCTCGTCTGGCTTTCCACCGACGAGGTAGAGGTGAAACGCCAGACCGACAGCGAAGGCCATCGCATCCGCGTCATGACCGTCCATGGCGCAAAGGGGCTAGAGGCGCCCATCGTCATCCTCCCCGACACCTGCGACCGCAAGACCAACGACCGGGACGAGGTGGTGGTGGTCGACGAAACCCCCCTCTGGCGCACCCCTGCCGACGAAAGCCCCACCCCCATCGCCACCGCCCGCGCCGCCCGCAAGGAACGCGAAGCGCAAGAACGCCTTCGCCTGCTCTATGTCGCGCTGACCCGCGCGCGGACATGGCTCATCGTTTGCGGGGCAGGCGACGCGTCCAAGGAAGACGCTTGGTATCGCCTCGTCGAACAGGGGATGCGCGCCGCCGGTTGCGACACCCTGCCGGGCGGCATCCTGCGCCATGCCTTCGGCGCATGGCCCGCCCCGCAAT
>JBDKFE010000116.1:0-8845 GCA_039798885.1 Pseudomonadota bacterium
ATCGGCGGTTTCGACATAGCGGAACAGCTTCAGGTCATCGGGATGGATCACCCCAGCCTCGGCCAGGGTCTGCCAATTGATGACCTTTTCCCAGAACTGCTGGCCGAACAGCAGGAAGGGCACGGGCCGCATCCGGCGGGTCTGAATCAGGGTCAGCGCCTCGAACATCTCGTCCATCGTGCCGAAGCCGCCGGGGAAGATGCAGATGGCCCGCGCCCGCATCAGGAAATGCATCTTGCGGATCGCGAAGTAGTGAAAGTTGAAACACAGGTCCGGCGTGACATGGGCATTGGGCGCCTGCTCATGCGGCAACACGATGTTCAACCCGATCGACTGCCCCCCCGCCTCTGCCGCGCCCCGGTTGCCCGCCTCCATGATGCCGGGACCGCCGCCCGTGACCACCACCAATTCCCGCCCGTAACTCTTCAGGCTCTCCACCGTGATCAGATGCGCCAGCTTGCGCGCCTCCTCGTACCACGCAGCCAATGCCCCCGCAGGCCCCGCCCCGTCAGGCCGCACCCGCGCCGATCCCATCACCACGACCGTGGACCTGATCCCCCGCTCATCCAGCACCATCTGCGGCTTCAACAACTCAAGCTGCAACCGCACGGGCCGCAACTCCTCGCGCATCAGGAAATCCGTGTCGGTAAAGGCCAGCCGATAGGCCGGCGCCCGCGTCTGCGCCGTATCCGGCAACCGCTCCGCCGCCGCCGCGTCCTGCGTGCTGTCGCGGAAAGGATGCGCGCGTCCGTCGTCCTTGGGGTTCATGCCGTTCCTCTTGTTGCGAAGGGCGTATCCCATCTTTATAGGGTCGCACCGGACCAGACCAATCAAAAGGGGGGAATGCCGTGTCCTACGCCGCGCTGGAAGCTGCCATCGAAACCGCGTGGGAAGCCCGCGACACCATCTCCCCCGCGACCAAGGGCGAAGCCCGCGACGCGATCGAAGCCACGCTGAAGGCGCTGGACAGCGGCACCCTCCGCGTCGCCGAACGCCAGTCGGATGGCAACTGGCAGGTCAACCAATGGGCCAAGAAAGCGGTGCTGCTGGGCTTCCGCATCAAGGACATGGAACATCACGCAGGCGGCCCGCAGGGCGGCGGCTGGTGGGACAAGGTGGACAGCAAATTCAACGGCTGGGGCCCCGACCAGTGGCGCGCCGCAGGCTTCCGCGCGGTCCCCAACTGCGTCGTCCGCCGCTCGGCCTATATCGCCAAGGGCGTGGTCCTCATGCCCTCTTTCGTCAACCTCGGCGCCTTCGTCGATGAAGGCACGATGGTCGACACTTGGGCCACCGTCGGCTCCTGCGCGCAGATCGGCAAGAACGTCCACCTCTCGGGCGGTGTCGGCATCGGCGGCGTGCTGGAACCCATGCAGGCGGGCCCCACCATCATCGAAGACAACTGCTTCATCGGCGCGCGGTCGGAAGTCGTCGAAGGCTGCATCGTCCGCGAAGGCTCGGTCCTTGGCATGGGCGTGTTCATCGGCAAATCGACCAAGATCGTGGACCGCGAGACGGGTGCCGTCACCTATGGCGAAGTGCCCGCAGGCTCCGTCGTCGTCGCAGGTTCCATGCCGTCCAAGGGCGGGATCAACCTCTACTGCGCGGTGATCGTGAAAAAGGTGGACGCCCAGACCCGCTCCAAGACCTCGATCAACGAACTGCTGCGCGACTGATCACAACCAAGTCGCACCGCTGGACCCATCGCCCGTGGCCCAAAGCCACGGGCAGAACGCCCAGACCGTAGGGCGGGATGCCCCCCGCCCCAGCCCCTCATCCCGCACCACTGCCGCGCACCTGCCCCGCCTGCGCGGGCCGCAGAAACAGCGCTTGGACGGCAGCCCCTCCGCCACCACCCCCCGTCCCAGTCGAACCTCAGGCGCGCAGGGCCCACCTCGCGCAAAATCCCCCACTTTGCGCCCGCCCCGCGGCGGTGCTACACCGCGCCCAGCACAGCACGGGGCCAACCATGACCGACGACACCGAAAAGCCCAAGCGCGAGAAGCGCCCGCAGCAGGTCTATACGCTCGTCGTGGAAGTCGGCCGCAAACCCGGCGACGGCCTGCCGGACACATCCACCGGTGCCGCGCTGATGATCTACGCCTCTGGCGTGGACGAAGAAGAGGCCGTCCGCGAAACCGTGGCCATCCTGAAACAGGCCGACCTCGCGCCTCTTGACGTGTCGGGCTACGGCACGCTCGACGACCGGATAAAAGCCGGTGACGACATCGACGCCGAAGAACGCGCCCTCATGCAGCGCGCGCTGGACGAGAATTCGGTCGTCGTCGCCCAGATGACGCCCTTCTTCGACTGATCACTCCGCGCGGCGCTGCGTCCGTCCCAGCGCCTGCCGCAACGGCAGCACCTCGAACGCCTCCAGCACCCGCCGCGCCGGGGCCACACCCTCCGGCCCCGCCGTCGCCAGCAGACAGCCATCCGCCTCCACCAGCTCTGGCAGACCAAGGTCCAGCACCACGCCCACCGCCGCCGCGCGCGCCGTCTCGGCCACGGCCATCGCCCCGTCGGCCAGATGCCGCGCGCGCACCAGCACCTCCTCCTCGCCGAACAGGTACTCCGCCTCCGCCCCGCCGATCCAAACCGCCTGATCCGGGGAAACGAGGATATCGGTCTTCCGCCCGTAATAGGGCGCCCGCAACCGGACAGGTGCCAGCATCCCACGCCCCGGCACCGCCAGCCGCGTGACCGACACCAGCGGCACCGCCCCCTGATCCCGCGTCATCACCCGGTCCCCGGGCCCAAGCTTCCCCGCCGCCACCGGCCCGCGCGGCGTCAGCACCGGCGTCGCCACCCCGATCCACCCCATCGGCCCCGGCCCGGCAGGCCCCGCCATCACGCCGAACCACAACAGCGACGGATGCCGCAGCACCTCCTCGCCCCCGGCACAGAGCAGATGCAGATCCCCCATGTCCGGCGCGATCACCCCCGCGCCCTCTGCCGCCAGCCGCCGCCCCTCTTGCTCCAGCAGCAGGGTCCAGCCCCCGGTCCTGCCGTCCCAGCCAAAGGTCAGCCGCGCCACACCCTGTTTCTGCCACAACGGCCCCGGCAGCACGTGGCGCACCAGCCGTTCGCCCCGCCGGAATAGCAGCGCGAACCCGACACCCAGATCGTGAAAAAGCGAGATCGCGACCTCGTCCGCCCGCTCCACCCCATGCGGCCTCCGCATGTCCAGCAGGACCGAAGCCCCGGCCAGCGGCATCTCGATCTCAAAGACCATCGTCCCGCGCGGCAAAGGCCCAGACCCCGGCGCTCCGGGCGGGGGCGGCTGGTCCGACAGGGCGATCCAGCGGGGCAGGTCAGACACAACGGGCACCATTCATGCCCCCATCATGACCTGTGGACGTTACCGATTCAACCAATCCCGCGCGGCCCGCCACGGATTGCCACCCCCGCCCCGCCCCGCTATCCATCGCGGCAAGCCTCCAAAGGACGCACCATGCCCACCGATCCCGCCGCCCTCACCGCCGCGCTCATCCGCTGCCCGACCGTCACCCCCGCCGAAGGCGGCGCGCTGACGCTGCTCGAAGGGCTGCTCACGCAGGCGGGCTTCACCTGCACGCGGGTCGACCGCAACGGCACCCCCAACCTCTTTGCCCGCTGGGGTGCGCGCGGTGCCAACCGCAGCTTCGGCTTCAACGGCCATACCGACGTCGTCCCGGTCGGAGATCGCGCCGCCTGGACACAAGACCCCTTCGGCGCCGCCATCGTGGATGGCTGGATGTATGGCCGGGGGGCCACCGACATGAAATCCGGCGTCGCCGCCTTCGCCGCCGCCGCCATCGACTTCGTGCAGGACACCCCCCCCGACGGCGCGGTCATCCTCGCCATCACCGGGGATGAAGAGGGCGACGCCACCGACGGCACCGTGGCGCTGCTGGACTGGATGGCCGCGAATGGCGAAGGCATGACCCATTGCCTTGTCGGCGAACCCACCTGCCCCGACCACATGGGCCAGATGATGAAGATCGGTCGCCGCGGCTCGCTCACCGCATGGTTCACCGCGACGGGGGTGCAGGGCCATTCCGCCTATCCCCACCGCGCCAAGAACCCGATGCGGGCGCTGACCACCCTGCTTTCCCGCCTGCCCGACCAATTGGACGATGGCACCGGACATTTCGACCCCTCCACCCTCCAGATCACCACCATCGACTGCGGCAACCCGGCCAACAACGTCATCCCCGCGCGCGGCACCGCCACCGTCAACATCCGCTTCAACGACGCCCATACGGGCGAGTCCGTCGCCACGTGGCTGCGGACCCAGGCCGCCAAGGTCGAAGCCGAAACCGGCGTGCAGATCGCGACCCGCATCCAAATCTCTGGCGAAAGCTTCCTCACCCCCCCCGGCGACCTCTCCGCCCTCATTTCCCGCGCGGTGCAGGCCGAAACCGGCATCACGCCAGAGCTTTCCACCACCGGCGGCACCTCAGACGCCCGCTTCGTCAAGAACCACTGCCCCGTGGTGGAATTCGGCCTCGTGGGCCGCACCATGCACCAAGTCGATGAACGGGTAGAGGTCGCGCAGATCCACCAACTGAAATCCATCTACACCCGCATCCTGCGCGACTATTTCGCATGACGATCCAGATCACCACGACCCGCGACATCGCCACCTGCCGCCACCTGCGCCGCGTGGTCTTCATTCAGGAACAGGGCGTCCCCGAAGCCGACGAAATCGACGACAAGGACGACACCGCCATCCACCTTCTTGCAACCGACGGCGACACCCCCGTAGGGTCCGCCCGCCTTCTCCTGCTGGGCGACACGGGCAAGATCGGCCGCGTCTGCGTGCTGAAACCGCATCGTGGCACAGGCCTTGGCGCGGCGCTGATCCGCGCCGCCATCGCCGAACTCCGCGCCCAAGGCATGACCACCGCCAAGCTTGGCAGCCAGACCCATGCCATAGGCTTTTACGAACGCCTTGGCTTCACCCCCACCGGCCCCGAATACATGGACGCGGGCATCCCCCACCGCGACATGACCCTGACCCTCTGATCCAGCGGCGCGCGGGGCAAGCCCCGCGCAAGCCCCCCCTGTCAGAGGCGCGGGCCGCGCCTCTTCCGCGTCAGGGGCGCACGCGCCCCTCTGGCCGCAAGCGGCCATTCACCCCTGTGGGTATTTGGGGCCGAGATGAAGATGGCCTGTTTCATCTCGGCCCAAATACCCTCTGGGGGTCCGGGGGGCGAAGCGCCCCCGGCGGGTCGGGCCGGGAACCGTGCCCGAAGCAATGGCCTTTTCCCGCAACCCGTGCTAGGCGAGGGGGATGCAGGACATCCCCACCAAAGCCCAGATCCTTCAATGGATCGCCGACAATCCCGGCCTTTCCGCCAAGCGCGACATCGCCAAGGCGTTCAACATCAAGGGTGCCGCGCGCATCGACCTCAAACGCATCCTGCGCGCGTTGGAGGATGAGGGCGCGGTGACCAAGAAGGCCCGCACCTATCGCGACCCCGACACCCTGCCCCCGGTCACCCTGCTGACCGCCCTTCCCCCCGATGCGCAGGGCGACATCTTCCTCGCCCCCATGGAATGGCAGGGCGCGGCAGAAGACGCGCCGCGCATCCTTTTCATCCCCAAGAAGGGCGACCCTGCCCTTGGGCCGGGCGACCGGGTGCTGGCGCGTCTGGCCAAGGTGGACCTTGACGACTACCAATACGAAGCCCGCCTGATCCGCCGCCTCGGATCGAACCCCGTCAAGGTGCTGGGCATCTTCCGCAAATCGGCCGAGGGTGGCCGCATCATCCCCATCGACAAGGGCGCCGACAAGGACTGGCTCGTCGGTCCGGGCGACACGATCGACGCCCGCGACGGCGAGTTGGTAGAGGCCGAACAGCACGGACCCAAGCGCATGGGCCTGCCCCGCGCCCGCATCGTGGCGCGTCTGGGCGACCCGATGGGACCCAAGGCCGTCTCCCTCATCGCGATCCACCAGCATGGCATCCCCGACCGCTTCCCCGATCAGGTCCTGACCGAAGCCGAAGCCGCCAAGCCCGCACCCATGGACGGGCGCGAGGATCTGCGCGACCTCCCCCTCGTCACCATCGACCCCTCGGATGCCCGCGACCATGACGACGCGGTCTATGCCGAAGCCGATACCGACGACCACAACCCCGGCGGCCATATCGTCTGGGTCGCCATCGCCGATGTCGCCCATTATGTCCGCCCCGGCTCTGCGCTGGACCGCGAGGCGCGCAAGCGCGGCAACTCCACCTATTTCCCCGACCGCGTGGTCCCCATGCTGCCCGATGTCCTGTCGGGCGACCTTTGCTCGCTGCATGAAGGGGTGGACCGCCCCTGCCTTGCGGTCCGGCTGAAGCTGGATGCCGAAGGCAACAAGATCTCGCACCGCTTCGTCCGCGGCATGATGCGCTCTGCCGCCTCGCTGACCTATGAAGAGGTGCAACAGGCCCATGACGGCCACCCCTCCGCCCGCACCGCGCCGCTGATCCCCCGCATCATCGCGCCGCTCTATGCCGCCTATCAGGCCGCCACCAAGGCCCGCCACCTGCGCCAGCCGCTTGACCTTGACCTGCCCGAACGCAAAATCGTGCTGTCGGACGAAGGCAAGGTCCTTTCCGTCGCCTTCCGCGACCGCTTCGACGCGCATCGCCTGATCGAGGAGTTCATGATCCTCGCCAATGTCGCCGCCGCCGAGGAACTGACGCGCCTGAAACGCCCCCTCCTCTTCCGCGTGCACGAAGAACCCTCGCCCGAAAAACTGGACGCCCTGCGCGACGTGGCCGAGGCGTCGGGTTTTACATTGGCCAAGGGGCAGGTGCTCAAGACCGCGCATCTGAACCGCCTGCTCGCACAGGCGCAGGGCACCGAATTCGACGAGTTGATGAACATCACCACGCTGCGGTCGATGACGCAGGCCTATTACCACCCCGAAAACTTCGGCCATTTCGGCCTGTCGCTGCGGTCCTACGCGCATTTCACCTCGCCCATCCGCCGCTATGCCGACCTGATCGTCCACCGCGCCCTGATCGCAGGGCACACCTGGGGCAGGGACGGGCTGTCGCCGCAGGATATCGACGCGCTGGACGACACCGCCAAGCTCATCTCTGACGCGGAACGCCGGTCGATGACGGCGGAACGGGATACCAACGACCGCTACCTCGCCGCCTATCTGTCGGATCGGGTGGGCAGCGAATTCACCGGCCGCATCTCGGGCGTGCAACGCTTCGGCCTTTTCGTGAAACTCGACGAAACCGGGGCCGACGGCCTGATCCCCATCCGCGAGGTGGGGCGCGAATTCTTCCATTACGACGACCAAAGCCAGACCCTGATGGGCGCCGATACGGGCATCGTCATCGGCATCGGCCAGAAGGTCACCGTCCGTCTGGCCGAGGCGATCCCCGTCACCGGCGGCCTGACGCTGGAGCTTCTCTCGCTCGACGGCACCGCCCTGCCGCGCAGCCCGCGCGCCGGGAAGAAAGGCCGCTTCTCGCCCCGCAAGCCCGGGGCCTCTGCCGCCCGCGATGCCAAGCTGAAACGCAAGGTCATCCGCAAGCGCCGCTGATCCGGCAAGTCTCCGCCCGCCGCTTGGACCCGCGTCTTTGCACGCGGGGGGACCTGCCATATCCTCTCCTTTAGGTAGAAGAGGGGCAGCCCGTTTCCCGGCGGGCAGGTGGTTTCATGCGCGTGGTGTTCTTTTCCCTTTTGCTTCTTCCGCTTCCGGCCCTTGCGGGCCCCGCCATCCTGCCGCACCTTGGCGCGCCAGACCAACTCGCCCCCGGAGGCGGCATCGTGACCGAGATCGGCTCTCAGGCGGGCCTCAGCCAGTGGATCGAAACCTTCCGCCCCCACGCGCTGGCCGAAGGCATTTCGCCCGATACCTTCGACCGCGCCTTCCGGGGCGTGCGCTACAATGCCGAGGTGATCGAAAAGGACCGCAATCAGGCGGAATTCACCCGCGCCATCTGGGACTACCTTGACCGCGCGGTGTCCGACAAACGGGTCGAGAATGGCAGACAGGCCCTTCTCCAGAACCGCCGCCTGCTGCAACGGCTGGAACAGACCTATGGCGTCCCGAAAGAGGTGGTCGTCGCGGTCTGGGGTCTGGAATCAAGCTATGGCGACAATCGCGGCGACATCCCCGTGATCGAGGCGCTGGCGACCCTTGCCTATGACGGCCGTCGCGGGCGCTTCTTCGAGGCGCAACTGATCGACGCGCTGAAAATCCTGCAACGCGGCGACGTCCGCCCCGGCAATTTCACCGGCAGTTGGGCGGGGGCGATGGGCCATACCCAGTTCATGCCCTCCAGCTTTCACGCCTTCGCGGTGGATTTCGACGGCGACGGGCGGCGCGACATCTGGTCGGACGACCCGACCGACGCGCTGGCCTCCACCGCCGCCTATCTGGCGAAATCCGGCTGGCAGCCGGGCGTGCCATGGGGGATGGAGGTCACGCTGCCCGATGGCTTCGACTATGGGCTGGCGGGCAAGGGGAACCGCATAGACTGCGCCGACTGGGCCGCGCTGGGGGTGCGCCGCGCCGATGGCAGGCCCCTGCCCGACCACGGTGCCGCCGCCCTCCTGATGCCCGCAGGGGCACGGGGGCCGGCCCTTCTGATCCAAGCCAATTTCCGCGCCATCGAACGCTACAACGCCGCCGATGCCTATGTCATCGCCATCGGCCACCTGTCAGACCGCCTTGCCGGGGACGGCCCTTTCCGCGCCGCATGGCCGCGCGAGGACCGCGCGCTGACCGCCGCCGAGAACCGCGAATTGCAGGAACGCCTCACCGCCGCAGGCTTTGACGCGGGCGGGGCCGATGGCAAGATCGGGCCAAAAACCATGGCCGCCATCCGCGCCTTCCAACGCAACG
>JBDKFE010000117.1:0-4251 GCA_039798885.1 Pseudomonadota bacterium
GCGGTTCGGACAGCAACAGCGGTTCGGGCGGCAGCAGCGACAACTGATCTGGGTCTGATCAAGCTGCCTTTAAAATGTCGCGCCCCGGCCTTGCCGGGGCGCGTTCGGCGTAAGATAAGCACGCATCGGATTCTTACCGGTGCGCGGCCCTTGAAAGGGGTAGGCAAGATGGCACGAAAGGTAATCAGCTTGGTATTTGCCGGCTTGGTCGCGGCGACGTCCGCCCATGCCGAAGGCTATGATGATTCCATGGTGGCGGAGTTGCGGTCGCAGGGATTTACCGAGATCGTGACCGAGCGCACTTGGCTTGGCCGCACGAAGATCGTGGCGACCGGGCCCCAAGGCACACGCGAGATCGTGATCAATCCGAACAACGGCGAAATACTGCGCGCTATTTGGCTTATTCGTCAGGATGGATCGGACAGCGGGCTTGTGCGTTCGCGCGGTCGCGGTGACGATGGTGACGACGCTGACGATGATCGCGATGACGATGATGATAACGGCGGAAGCTCCGGCTCTGGCCGCGGTGGCAGTGGCAGTGGCAGTGACAGTGGTTCGGGCGGCGGCGATAACGGCGACGACTCGGAATAAGGTTCCGGGAAGACAGTCAAGGCAGGGCAGGGCGTGAACAGGAACTGGGTCATTGCGGGGGTTCTGGTCGTTCAGACCCTCTGCGCCGTGTTCTTCGTCAGTGATATTGTAACGTCGGTCCTGGGCATTCGGACCACGCCCATTCCGTGGGAATTCCGCGAACTGATGGAGATCGGCGCGGCGCTGGGCCTTGTGCTTGGCCTGGTGCTGGGCGCGTTGATGCTGCATCGCGCGATGCGGGAGCGGAACGAAGCGCGCGAGAAGTTGCGGCGCGCGTCGGGGGCGTTCATGGACCTGCTGGAAGAGCGGTTCAAGGAATGGGCGCTGACACCAGCGGAGCGGGATGTGGCGCTGTTTGCCATCAAGGGCATGTCCACGTCCGAGATCGCCACGCTGCGGACGACGTCGGAGGGCACCGTGAAGGCGCAGACCAATGCCATCTACCGCAAGGCGGGGGTGAGCGGGCGGCCCCAGCTTTTGTCGTTGTTCATCGATGATCTGATGCGGGATGACGTGTCAGAGCAGATCCGGCCGAAATCGGCGGCGTGATCTAGGGCGTGGGGTCCTGCCCGGCGGGCAGGTCCACCGCGTAGTGTTTCAGGATCGACAGCGGCACGATGTCCAGCGTGCGGATATGGGTGGCCGCGAGGCGCACCTTGGGGGCCGCGCCTTCTTCGTGCGCCTGATAGAAGCGGGCGGCGCAGAGGCACCATTGATCGCCCGCCTTCAATCCCGCAAAGCCGTATTCCGGGCGAGGGGTGGAGAGGTCGTTCCCCAGATATTTGGACAGGGCGAGGAATTCGTCGGTCATGAGCGCGCAGACGGTGTGCAGGCCCGTATCCATCGGCCCCGTGTCGCAGCAGCCATTGCGGAAGAACCCGGTGAGCGGGGCGCGCGAGCAATCCTCAAGCGGTTGGCCGAGGACGTTGACCGAGGCTTCCTTCATGGCGTGATCCTTTCGATGCAGGGGGCAAGCTATCGCTTGGGGCGGGGCTGTCCAGTGGCTGTTGCATCGCAATTCGATGGGGCGTGGGGGGCGGTGGCCACGGTGTTTCTGGGCGATATGGCGGGGCTGTCGGGGGGGTACTTGTGTTTTCGTGCCATGCGGCGGGGCTTTCGCTGGCGGGGTTGAACCGCCGGGCGGGGATGCGGGCGCGTGGGGGGAGGGCCGTTTCGGCAGGCTGGACCAAGGCGGGCGGGGCGACTATAACGCGCGCCATGAGATGCCTTTTTGCGATACGCGGGCGAATTATGGGCCCGGCGCGCTGATCCAGCCGCCGGGAGTGCCTGCTGTTGCCGTTGCGGTGCGGGAAGCGCCGCCCCTATCCAAGCCTTCGCCAGAGGACCGCCGCTGATGTGCGCCGATACCGCTACGCCCGACTACCGTTCGACCGTCTTTCTGCCCGAAACCGAATTCCCCATGCGGGCGGGCCTGCCGCAGCGCGAGCCGGAATGGCTGCAGCGGTGGGAGCGGATCGGGGTCTATGACCGCCTGCGGGAAAAGACGGGGCGCGCGCCGTTTACGCTGCATGACGGCCCGCCCTATGCGAACGGTCATCTGCATATCGGGCACGCGCTGAACAAGGTGCTGAAGGATTTCATCGTGCGGTCGCAGCAGATGCTGGGCAAGGATGCGCGCTATGTGCCGGGCTGGGACTGCCACGGGCTGCCGATCGAGTGGAAGATCGAAGAACAGTATCGGGCGAAGGGTCTGAACAAGGACGATGTGGATGTGGTCGCCTTTCGTCAGGAATGCCGGAAGTTCGCGGAAGGCTGGATCGACATCCAGCGCGAGGAGTTCAAGCGTCTGGGCGTGACGGGGAATTGGGCGGACCCCTATCTGACGATGGATTACCACGCCGAAGCCGTGATCGCGGATGAGTTCATGACCTTCCTGATGAACGGCTCGCTCTATCAGGGGTCGAAGCCCGTGATGTGGTCGCCCGTCGAAAAGACGGCGCTGGCCGAGGCGGAGGTGGAGTATCACGACCATACCAGCCATCAGGTCTGGGTGCGGTTCCGGGTCCATACGGCGGGGGATGCGATCTTCACCAAGACGCCCACGGATGTGGTGATCTGGACCACGACGCCTTGGACCATCCCGCAGAACCGGGCGATCTGTTTCGGGCCCGACATCTCGTACGGGCTTTATGAGATCATCGGGAGGCCGGAGGAAAGCAGCGCGACCATCGGGCATCGGGTGTTGCTGGCGGACAAGTTGGCCGAGGCGGCGTTCGGGCAGGCGAAGTTGGGCGGGCCGGACTTTGTGCGGCGGCTGTGTGATGTGTCGGCAGAGGATCTGGGCAAGCTGGTCTGCGCGCATCCGTTCCGGGGGATCGAGGGCGGCGCGGGCGAGTGGGATTATGATGTCCCGCTGCTGCCGGGCGAGCATGTGACGGATGATGCGGGAACGGGCTTTGTGCATACCGCGCCGAGCCATGGGGATGACGACTATCAGGTCGGGCTGAAGTTCGGCCTGCCGATGACGTATAATGTCGAACCGGATGGTTCGTATCGGGCCAATCTGCCGCTGTTTGGCGGGCAGCACATCATCCTTCCCGACGGGAAGGAGGGGCCTGCGAACGTGTCCATCATCAAGGCGCTGGCGGGGACCGGGACGCTGTTTGCCAAGGCGAAGCTGCGGCATTCCTATCCGCATTCGTGGCGGTCGAAGGCGCCTGTGATCTATCGCAACACGCCGCAGTGGTTCGTGTCCATCGACCGGAAGCTGGAGGATGGGAAGGGTCAGTATGGCGACACGATCCGGGAACGGGCGCTGACCTCTATCGACAAGCTGGTGGAGTGGACGCCGGCCACGGGGCGGAACCGGCTGTATTCGATGATCGAGGCGCGGCCGGATTGGGTGCTGAGCCGTCAGCGGGCATGGGGTGTGCCGCTGACCTGTTTCGTCAAGAAGGGCGCGCAGCCCATGGATGCGGACTTCCTGCTGCGGAACGCCGAGGTGAATGCGCGGATCAAGGCGGCCTTTGAGGCAGAGGGGGCGGATGTCTGGTACGTGCCCGGCTTCAAGGAAAAGGTTCTGGCCGGGATCGTCGATCCTGCCGCCTATGAGCAGGTCTTTGACGTGCTGGATGTGTGGTTCGATTCCGGGTCCACCCATGCCTTCGTGCTGCGGGATCGCAAGGACGGGACGGCGGACGGCATCGCGGATCTGTATCTTGAGGGCACGGACCAGCATCGCGGCTGGTTCCATTCGTCGATGTTGCAGGCCTGCGGGACGAAGGGGCGCGCGCCTTATCGGGGCGTGGTGACGCATGGGTTCACGCTGGACGAGAAGGGCATGAAGATGTCCAAATCGCTTGGCAATACCGTCGCGCCGCAGGAAGTCATTGGCGAATATGGCGCGGATATCCTGCGGCTGTGGGTGGCGCAGTCGGACTACACGGTCGATCTGCGGATCGGGAAGGAAATCCTGAAAGGGGTGGCCGACAGCTATCGTCGTTTGCGGAACACGATGCGCTTTCTGATGGGCAACCTTGCCGGGTTTGACGAGGCGGAGCGGGTTCCGGTGGAGCAGATGCCGGAGCTGGAGCGCTGGGTGCTGCACCGTCTGGCAGAGCTGGATGGCGAGGTGCGCGCGGGCTATGCGGGCTATGACTTCCAAGGGGTGTTCCAGAAGCTGTTCGCCTTCTGCACCAC
>JBDKFE010000118.1:0-51556 GCA_039798885.1 Pseudomonadota bacterium
CAGAACGACGGCATGGCCGGTGGCGCTGCTGCCGCTCTGGCTGCTCAGGGCCTGAACGTTCCGCTCGGCGGTCAGGACGGCGACCTCGCCGCCATCAACCGCGTCGCTCGCGGCACCCAGACCGTTTCGGTGTGGAAGAACGCGCGTGACCTCGGCAAGGCTGCTGGCGAAATCGCCTCGGCTCTGGCTGACGGGGCGGCTCTGGACTCGATCCCCGGCGCGACCAAGTTTTCGGGCGGCGAGAAGGGCGTTGAAATGAACGCGATCCTTCTGAACCCGACCCCGATCACCAAGGAAACGCTGAACCTGGCGATCGACGCGGGCCACATCACCAAAGAGCAGGCCTGCGAAGGCGCTCTGCCCGACGTCGCTGCTTGCCAGTGATCTAGGCTGACCATCCGGCGCCGCCCAAGGGCGGCGCCGGTTCTCTTTCCGGGCTTTGTGGCAAAGCGCCACCCTGACGACCTGCCTGCGTGCCGCTGCGCGCGGCCCTTCCGTCATTGCCCGACCCCTCACTTAGGCTGGATGAGGATATGACCGACACACCCCAAAACCCGACGACCCATGCACCCCAGGAAGGCGGTTTCGCCCGTTTCCTGCGCGCGACGGAGATCGATCCGCGCCTGCTGGGCATGATCGGCGCGCTTCTGCTGATCTGGTTCGCATTCGAGGCCTATTCTGTCCTCATCCTTGATCGTCCCTCGCTGCTTCTCGGCGCGGCGCAGGTCGATGCAAACGGCTTCCTCACCCCGCGCAACCTTTGGAACCTGTCGGTCCAGACGGCCTATATCGGCATCATGGCGACGGGGATGGTGCTCGTCATCATCACCCGCAACATCGACCTGTCGGTCGGGTCCATCATGGGCATGGTCGGCATGTATATGGGCCTGCTGCAGGTCGAATGGCTGACCCCTGCGATGGGCCTCGGCCATCCGTCCATCTGGATCATCACCGTGATCTTCGGCATCCTGATGGGTGCGCTGATCGGCGCGCTTCAGGGCGGCATGATCGCCTATATGGGCATCCCCTCCTTCATCGTCACGCTGGGCGGCCTGCTGGTCTGGCGCGGCGCGGCCTTCCTCGTGGCGGGCGGCAAGACCATCGCCCCGCTCGATGAAACCTTCGCGCTGATCGGCGGCGGCTCCTTCGGCGCTCTGGGTCCGACAGGAAGCTGGATCTTCGGCGGCATCGCCAGCCTCCTCGTCGTCTGGGCCGTCCTGAACGGCCGCAAGTCGCGCAAGCTGCACGGCTTCCCGCTGCGACCCGTCTGGGCAGAGTGGTTCGTGGGCGGGGTGATCATCTCGGCCATCCTCGGTACCACGGCGCTGTTCAACTCGTACATCTGGCCGCGCGGGAACATCCAGAAGTACTACGAACAGGTCGGTCAGGAACTCCCGACCTGCGCGCAGGACAATGACACGATCTACACCGATGTCTGCGCCTCTTTCGGCCATGGCTTCGCCTATCCGGTGCTGATCATGATCGTCGTTGCCATCCTGATGACGATCCTGATGACCCGCACCCGCTTTGGCCGCTACGTCTTTGCCATCGGCGGCAACCCCGAAGCGGCCACCCTGTCGGGCATCAACACCCGCGCCATGACGGTGAAGATCTTCACCCTGATGGGCGCACTGGCCGGCATCGCCGCCGTCATCGGCTCGGCCCGCCAGAACTCGGCCACCAACGCGATGGGCAACCTTGACGAGCTTTACGTCATCGCTGCCGCCGTCGTCGGTGGCACCTCGCTGGCCGGGGGCGTGGGCACGATCTACGGGGCCATCATCGGCGCACTGATCCTGACCTCGCTTCAGACGGGCATGGTGCTGATCGGCTTCGGCGACGGCTCCTACCAGCGGATCGTCATCGGCATCGCCCTTGTCGTGGCCGTCTGGCTCGACATCGTTTACCGCAAGCGCATCAAATAAGGGGGGACTTCACCATGACCAATCCCAATCGCGGCACCCCCCTCGTCGAGATGCGCGACATCTCTATCTCCTTTGGCGGGATCAAGGCGGTCGATCATGTGACGGTCGACCTCTATCCCGGCGAAGTCGTGGGCCTTCTGGGCCACAACGGTGCGGGCAAATCCACGCTGATCAAGTGCCTTTCCGGCGCCTACAAACCCGATGCGGGCGACATTTTCATCAATGGCGAAAGGGTGGAGATCAACAACCCCCGCGACGCCCGCGCCCAAAATATCGAGACGATCTACCAAACCCTCGCTCTGGCCGATAACCTCGACGCCGCCTCGAACCTCTTCCTCGGGCGCGAGATCGTGAACACGCTGGGCTTCGTGGACGAAACGAAGATGGAGGCCGAGACGCGCAAGATCATGGCGCGGCTCAACCCCAACTTCCGCAAGTTCAACGTCCCCGTCTCGGCCCTCTCGGGTGGTCAGCGCCAGTCGGTGGCCATCGCGCGGGCGGTCTATTTCAACGCCAAGATCCTGATCATGGACGAACCCACCGCCGCCCTCGGCCCGCACGAGACGCAGATGGTGGCAGAACTGATCGAAGAGCTAAAGCGTCAGGGTCTGGGCATCTTCCTGATCGAACATGACATCCACAACGTCATGAAGCTTTGCGACCGCGCCTCGGTCATGAAGAACGGTCAGCTTGTCGGTACAGTCAATGTCAATGAAGTCACCGATGACGACATCCTCTCGATGATCATCCTCGGGAAGAAACCGGCAAAGGCTGCGTGATGTATATCGGACTCGATCTCGGCACGTCCGGACTCAAGGGTGTGCTGATCGACGACGCGCAGGGGGTGCTGGCCGAAGCCAGTGCCCCCCTCGTCGTTTCGCGCCCGCATGAAGGGTGGTCCGAACAATCCGCCGACGATTGGATCGCTGCCGCCGAGTCGGTGATGGATGCGCTATCGGCGCATGGCCTGTCCAAGGTCCGCGCCATCGGCCTGTCGGGCCAGATGCATGGGGCGACCCTTTTGGACCACGCCGACGAGGTGCTGCGCCCCTGCATCCTGTGGAACGACACCCGCAGCCATGAAGAGGCTGCCGAACTTGACGGCGATCCGATGTTCCGCCGCGTGACGGGCAACATCGTCTTTCCCGGCTTCACCGCGCCGAAACTGGTCTGGGTGAAACGCCACGAACCCCGCATCTGGGAAAAGGTCGCGCGGGTTCTGCTGCCCAAGGATTACCTGCGCCTTTGGCTGACCGGCGAACATGTGGCCGAAATGTCCGATGCCGCAGGCACAAGTTGGTTGGATACTGGCAAGCGTGACTGGTCCGACGACTGCCTTTCCGCGACTGGCCTGACCCGCGCGCACATGCCCCGTCTGGTCGAAGGGTCCGAAGTGTCGGGCCACCTGCGCGACGCGCTTTCCTCCCGTTGGGGTCTTCCCAAGGGCGTGGTCATTGCGGGTGGTGGCGGCGACAACGCGGCCTCTGGCGTGGGCGTGGGTGTGGTGAAGGCAGGCGATGCCTTCGTGTCGCTCGGCACCTCTGGCGTGCTGTTCGCGGCAAATGACGGCTACCAGCCCGCCCCGGAAACGGCGGTGCACACCTTCTGCCACGCCCTGCCGAACACATGGCACCAGATGGGCGTGATCCTTGCCGCGACCGATGCGCTGAACTGGTATGCGGGGCTTGTCGGCGACAGCGCGGCCAACCTGACGGCGGGCCTAAGCGACCTGAAGGCACCGTCCAAGACCCTGTTCCTGCCGTATCTCGGTGGCGAACGCACGCCACTCAACGATGCCGCGATCCGCGGGGCCTTCCTTGGCCTAGAACACGCGACCGACCGCGCCGCCGCCACCCGGGCTGTGCTGGAAGGCGTCACCTTCGCCATCCGCGACAGCCGTGACGCGCTGGCTGCCACGGGGACGCGGATCGAACGCCTGCTCGCCGTCGGCGGTGGCTCGCGCTCCGACTACTGGCTCAAGGCCATCGCCACGGCGCTGGACATCCCCGTCCACCTGCCTGTCGCGGGCGATTTTGGCGGGGCCTTCGGGGCGGCCCGACTCGCCCTCATGGCCGCGACTGGGGCAGGGGCAGAGATTGCCACGCTACCCCCCATCGCCCGCACGGTCGATCCCGACCGCGCGCTCACCTCTGCCTTCGACGCGGGCCATGCCCGCTATCGCGCCGCGCAATCCGCCATCCGAGGACTGAAATGACCGACTTCTTCAAGGGCATCCCCCAGATCAAGTACGAGGGGCCGTCCTCGACCAACGAATTCGCCTTCCGGCACTACAACCCGGACGAAATCCTTCTCGGCAAGCGGATGGAAGACCACATGCGCTTTGCCGTCGCCTATTGGCACAGCTTCGCATGGCCCGGCGGCGACCCCTTCGGTGGCCAGACCTTCGACCGCCCGTGGTTCGGCGACACGATGGCGCTGGCGAAACTCAAGGCCGATGTCGCGTTCGAGATGTTCGATATCCTGAACGCCCCCTTCTACTGCTTCCACGACGCCGATGTCCGCCCCGAAGGCGCGACCTTTGCCGAGTCCAAGCGTAATCTGGACGAGATCGTCGATTACCTTGGCCAGAAGCAGGCGTCGCACAAGACGCAACTCCTCTGGGGCACGGCCAACATGTTCAGCCACCGCCGCTGGATGTCGGGTGCTGCGACAAACCCCGATCCGGAGGTCTACGCCTATGCCGCCGCGACGGTAAAGGCGAACATGGACGCCACGCATAAACTGGGCGGGGCGAATTACGTCCTCTGGGGTGGGCGCGAAGGGTACGAGACGCTGCTCAACACCGACCTGAAGGCCGAACGTGAACATGCCGGTCGCTTCCTGCAACAGGTGGTCGAATACAAGCACAAGATCGGCTTCAAGGGCACGATCCTGATCGAACCGAAACCGCAGGAACCGTCCAAGCACCAGTACGACTACGACGTCGCCACGGTCTATGGCTTCCTCGTCCAGTTTGGGCTTGAGAAAGAGGTGAAGGTGAACATCGAACAGGGCCACGCGATCCTTGCGGGCCACAGCTTCGAACATGAAATCGCCCTCGCCGCATCGCTTGGCATCTTCGGCTCCATCGACATGAACCGGAACGATTACCAGTCCGGTTGGGACACCGACCAGTTCCCGAACAACCACGCGGAAAAGGCGCTGGCCTTCTACGAAATCCTGCGCGCGGGCGGCTACACCACTGGCGGCACCAACTTCGACGCCAAGATCCGCCGTCAGAGCCTTGACCCGGAAGACCTGATCCTCGCCCATGTGGGTGGCATGGATACCTGCGCCCGCGCGCTCAAGGCCGCTGCCGCGCTGCTCTCCGACGGCGCGCTGGAAAAGGCCCGCGCCGACCGCTACGCCGGTTGGGAAAAGCCCGAGGCGAAGGCGCTGCTGACCGGCTCGCTGGAAGATGCCGCCGCCGTGGTCACGTCCAAGGGCCTGAACCCCGAACCGAAATCCGGGCGGCAGGAACGGCTGGAAAACCTCTGGAACCGCTTCATCTGATCTGATCAGCTACACCCAGACCCAAGCGGCGGTGCCACCACGCATCGCCGCTTTCCATGACGGAGGACACCATGCCCTACACCCCCGCCGCCGACCGCTATTCCAAGATGATCTACCGTCGCTGCGGCAGTTCCGGCCTGATGCTGCCCGCCATCTCGCTTGGCCTCTGGCACAACTTCGGCCACGACACGCCCCATGACACCAAGCGCGCGATCTGCCAGACGGCCTTCGACCTTGGCATCACGCATTTCGACCTTGCCAACAACTACGGCCCCCCCGCCGGCAGCGCCGAGGAAGCCTTTGGCGAGATTCTGAAAACCGATTTCGCCAACCACCGTGACGAACTGATCATCAGCTCCAAGGCGGGCTATCACATGTGGGACGGCCCCTATGGCGAATGGGGAAGCCGCAAATACCTCATCGCCTCCTGCGACCAGTCGCTGAAACGGATGGGGCTGGAATACGTCGACATCTTCTACTCCCATCGATTCGACCCCGACACCCCGCTCGAAGAAACCATGCTCGCGCTGGACCACATCGTCCGCTCTGGCCGCGCGCTCTATGTCGGCATCTCCAGCTACAACAGCCAGCGCACGCGCGAGGCTTATGCGATCCTCAAAGAACTCAAGACCCCCTTTGTCATCCACCAGCCCAGCTACAACATCCTGAACCGCTGGGTCGAAACCGATGGGCTAAAGGACACTCTGGCCGAACTTGGCCTAGGCTCCATCGCCTTCACGCCGCTCGCACAGGGAATTCTGACCAAGAAGTACCTGAACGGCATCCCGCAGGGCAGTCGCGCGTCGCAGGGCAAATCGCTCGACCCCGCGACGATTACCGACCGGGCACTCGCCTCGGTCCGGGCGCTTGACGCGTTGGCGCAAAAGCGCGGCCAGACGCTGGCGCAGATGTCGCTTGCATGGGTGCTGCGGAACGGCGGCATCACCACGGCCCTGATCGGCGCGTCCAAGCCTGAACAGGTGATCGATTGCGCGGGGGCCATCGCAAATCTCGATTTCACGGCTGACGAACTGGCCGAAATCGATCGCATCAGCGAAGAAAAGGATCTCAACCTCTGGGCGAAATCCTCTGCGGACTGATTGCTGCGGAATTGTCACCCGCGTACCACAAAATCCGTGCGTTTCCGCATATACCCGTCGCGGCAGTCTTGTACGAGACTGCCGCAAAGACCCGTTGGTGCGCCCGGTTCTGCCGCCGCGTGGGCGAAACGCCTAAAAGCCAAGGCTTTAGCCAGACCTAAACCATCCTAGGCGATACTGGCCCCGGGTGTGAAACAGTGTGGGACCATCGGTCATGGCAGCGCAAGGGAACGCTGCGCCGATCCTCATCAAACGGAAGAAGTACATCAACGGTGGCGGCCATCACGGCGGGGCGTGGAAAGTCGCCTATGCCGATTTCGTCACCGCGATGATGGCATTCTTCCTTTTGATGTGGCTACTCGGCGCGACGACGGAACGGCAGCGGAAGGGTTTGGCGAACTACTTCGACCCGACGATTCCCGTGGATCGTGTCAGCGGGGGCGGATCGGGCCTGTTCAGCGGGGAAACCGTCACCGCGCCGGACATCAATGATCAGATGGGCACCGGGGCGCCCACCAGAACGGATATGCAGACCCTCTCTCCTGCCGACCCGCAACCCGGTGCCGACGAGGACGAAGATGCCGCCCTGCGCGAGGCCGAAGCGCAACTCGCCGCATTGTCGGGGGAAAGCATGGTCTCTGACCGTCTGCTTCGCCATATCGTCACGCGTCTGTCCGACGAAGGGCTGGTGATCGAACTCTTCGACACGCCTGAAGCCTCCCTCTTTGCCGGAGAGTCGTCAGATGCCGAACCGATCCTCTACGAACTTGCACGCATCGTGGCCGAAGTCGCGGCTTTGGCACGGAACCGGGTGGCTGTTTCGGGTCATGTTCGCGCCCACCCCATCACCTTGCGGAACGATCCGGTCTGGGACAAATCCACGGCACGGGCCGAAACCATGCGCCAGATGCTTGTTCTGGCGGGGCTGGACGCGATGCGCTTGCACAGGGTGACAGGCTATGCCGACCGGCGCCCCGCCACGGCCGATCCGACCGCACCGCGCAACAACAGGCTAGAGATTGTTCTACTTCGACGAAATGTCGAATGACCTGGGTACCGACGTTAGGCTCGCCTTAACTTCCCTTCTTCTAGGGTGACGTCACCACGCGTCACGCTGCAGAAGGAGCTGGATTATGTCGATCACGTCGTCGCTCAACGCCGGGGTATCGGGCCTTAGTGCGAATGCCACGCGACTGGCCTCGATCTCGGACAACATCGCCAATGCGTCCACTTTTGGCTATCGGCGGGCTGACACGGATTTCGACGCGCTCGTGATCGGCAGCGGGTCCGCCCGATACACCGCCGGTGGTGTAAAGGCCACGACGACCCGGCTGGTCGATACCGGCGGTGCCCTCGTCGGAACCTCCAATCCGCTCGACCTCGCCGTGACCGGCGGCGGGCTCTTGCCCGTCCGCGACTATGGCGACGCGACGGGGGGGAACCCGTCGTTGCTCCTCACACCCACCGGCGCCTTCCGACGCGATGCCGAAGGATACATCACCACGGACAACGGCCTTGTCCTTCTGGGCTGGCCTGCCAATAGCGATGGCAGCATCCCGAACTACCCGCGCGATACCGCGTCCGACCTCGTCCCCATCCGGATCGAGGCGACTCAGCGCGCTGCCAACCCGACGACGACCATCTCTGTCGCGGCGAACCTTCCCTCGCGCGCAACCACCGCAGGGGCCAATGGCGAACCCTACAGTCTGACCGCCGAATACTTCGGAAATCTCGGCAATTCCGAAAAACTGACGCTCGCCTTCACCCCGACGGTTCCGGCGAACGGGGCGTCCAATGCCTGGACGCTGACGATCCGCGATTCCGCCCAGAACAACGCGGTCGTGGGCACCTATAACGTGACCTTCGCCACAGGTGCGGCGACCGGCGGCACGCTCGCTTCGGTCACCATGGTCACCGGCGGCGCCTACAACGCCGCCACCGGAACCATCCCTGTCACGGTCGCCGGCGGGACGATCTCCCTTTCCCTTGGCCGCATCGGTCAACCGGCCGGGCTGACGCAACTTGACACGCAGTTCTCCATCATCGGTGTCGAACGCAACGGCTCACCCCCCGGCTCCTTCACGGGACTAGAGGTGGACAAAGCCGGATTCCTCATAGCCTCCTATGACACCGGCTTCACCCGCAAGCTCTATCAGATCCCGCTCGTGGCCGTGCCGAACCAGAACGGGCTTGCCGCCGCTGGGCGTCAGGCCTTCTCTGTGACGAACGACTCCGGCCCGTTCCTTCTTTGGCCGCCTGGCACGGGTCCGACCGGAACGATTGCGGGTTACAGCCGTGAAGGGTCGGCCACGGACACGGCGGCGGAACTCACCGCGCTCATCCAGACGCAGCGCGCCTATACGTCGAACGCCAAGGTCATCACCACGGTCGACGAGATGATGCAGGAAACCGCCAACATCAAGCGATAAGCCATGTCCCTCGCCGCCGCCTTCCATGCCGCTGCTTCGGGCCTTGCCGTCACTGCGCGCCGGTCCGAAACCGTATCGAACAACGTCGCCAACGCCGAAACCGAAGGTTACGCCCGCCGTAGCCTTTCCACCACATCCGCCCCATCGGGCAGCGGGGTGCGCGCATTGGCAACGGAACGCCATGTGGACGCCGCCCTGCTGACCGAAACACGCGTTGCCCGGGCAGCGGCCGCTGGCAGCGACTATCTTGCGCGCCAGATCAACCGGCTTGAGGACGGCTTCGCCAAGGCGGGTTCGGCGCATGGGCTGGTTGCGTCCATCGACCGGTTGGATGGGGCACTGGTCGCCGCCACGGGCGACCCCTCCTCCACGACGCGGTTGGCCGAACTTGCCGACTCGCTCCGCAACCTTGCCTCTGGCTTCGCCGCCGCATCGGACCGGATCCAGTCCATGCGATCAGAGGCGGACGCCCGGATTGCCGCCGATGTCGACGCTTTGAACGCTGGGCTTTCCCGCGTCGCCTCCCTCGATCGTCAGATCACCATTTGGACCTCGGCCGGGCGCGACACGTCAGCCTTGCGCGACCAGCGTCAGGCATCGATCGACGGGCTCGCCGCGATCCTTCCCCTGCGCGAATCGACCGGTTCGGATGGGCGCACCCGCCTCGTCACGTCGGGTGGTGCCGTCCTGCTCGACGGTGCGCCGGTGCGCCTGTCCTTCACCCGCACGCCGATCCTGACGGCCACCGGTCCTGTCCCCGGCCAACTGATGATGGACGGCCGCGCCATACCCATGCAAGACGGCGGCCCGCTGTCGGGTGGGACACTCTCGGCCGCCTTTGCCTTGCGCGACGATGTTGCCCCCGTGACGCAGGCTGCGCTGGATGCCCTTGCCGCCGATCTTGCACAACGGCTGGCCTTGGCCGATGCCACGCGTCCTGCGGGTGCGGCGGGACTTTTGACAGACCGTGGCGCACCCATCGACCCCGGCAGCATCGCAGGCCTCTCGTCGCGCCTGACGCTCAATTCTGCCGTCGATCCGGATACAGCCGGTGACCTCTGGCGTCTGCGGTCTGGCCTTGGTGCTGCCACCGCCGGGGCCCCCGGGGACTCGACGCTCCTCTCTGCGCTTCACGATGCAGTCTCGCAGGAACCGGGTTCGCCGCAGACCGCGGCGGCACGCCTTGCGGAAACTGTGACCGCCCACCGTGTCCGATCCGAAAAGGAGTCCGCCGCCGCTGCTGGGCGTGCGGGTGTCTTTGCGCAGCAGCTTGCGCAGGGTGGTGTCGATACCGATGCCGAAATGCAGGGCCTGCTTGTGATCGAACAGACCTACGCCGCCAACGCGAAGGTTCTGCAAGCCATCCGCGACATGCTTGATTTTCTACTGATGAGGTAAGGATGACGGCGATTTCCCTCGGCGATCTGGCCCAGACCCTGCTGCTGCGCCAATCGATCACGGCCACGCGCAGCACCATCGATGCCGCCACCGCAGACCTGTCCACTGGCCAGACCAGCGATCCCGGTCGTCACCTTGGCGGGCACACGGCCCGGCTTTCGGCGATCCAGTCAACCTTGAACCGGATCGATGCGCAAGAGGCCGGGTTGGCCACGGCCCGAATCCGGGCAGAGGCCATGCAGACGGCACTCGGTCAGATCGACAGTGTTACCGCCAAGGTGGCAGACACGCTCCTCTCCGCGTCGCAGAGCGTCTTGATGCCGGGCCTTCTGGCGGTCGGACGGCAGTCCCTCGCCGCGCTCGAGTCGACGGTCGCGTCCTTGAACCAGCGCAGCATGGGCCAAAGCATCTTTGCCGGAACCGCAACGGATGGACCGGCCCTCGCCCCGGCTGGGGACATCCTTGCCGCGGCCAGCGCCGCGACTGCAACAGCCCAGTCCCCGGCCGACATTGCAAGGATGCTGGACGACTGGCTCTCTGATCCCGCAGGCTTCGCTGCGGTGGCTGGGCTTGGCAACGCGGATGGGGTTTCCGTTCCAATCGGCGATGGCAAGCGCATCGCGCTTGACGTCACAGCCCTTGACCCCGGGCTGCGCCAAACGTTCAAGGGGCTTATCCTGGGTGCCCTCCTGACCGAGGGTCGCTTCGCCACAACTCCGGCCGGTCAAGGCGAACTCGCCCGCCTGTCGGCGGAATCGCTCCTCTCCGCCGTTCCACCGCGTGGCGAGGTTTCGGCAAGGCTTGGCCTGTCCCAATCAAGGATCGAGGATGCGGCCACCCGGCTTTCCGCCGAAAATTCGGCGCTGCAACGGGCGCGGAACGATCTTCTCTCCGTCGACATGTACGAAACCTCATCCCGCCTGACCGAATCGGAAACCCGTCTCAAGGCTCTCTACGCCCTGACCGCGCGCCTCTCCTCCCTCAGCTTGACGGGCTATATGCGATGATGCGTCTGCTTGGCCTCCTGCTCTGCACGGCCTTCCCGGCCATGGCGGAACCGATCCGCATCAAAGACTTGGTCGAAGTGGACGGTGTCCGTGGCAACGATCTTGTGGGCTACGGCCTTGTTGTCGGACTGAACGGCACGGGCGACGGGCTTCGCAATGCGCCCTTCACCGAAGAGATCATGTCCAACCTCCTCGAACGTCTAGGCGCCAACGTCGCGGGCGAGGAGTTCCGTCCGCGCAACGTCGCGGCGGTCTTCGTGACGGCAACCCTGCCGGCCTTTGCCCGCGCGGGATCAAGGATCGACGTCTCCGTCTCGGCCATCGGCGACGCGACCAGCCTTCGCGGCGGGACATTGGTGATGACACCACTAAACGGCGCGGATGGAGAGATCTATGCCGTCGCACAAGGAGGTCTGATCGCAGGCGGCATCTCGGCCGAAGGAGAGGCGGCGCGCGTGATTCAGGGTGTTCCGACCTCTGGCACGATTCCGGGCGGTGCGCGTGTCGAACGCGAGGTCGCGTTCGACTTCGCCGGTCTGTCCACCCTCCGCCTTGCTCTGCGGTCACCGGACTTCACGACAGCCGGGCGGATCGAAGCGGCGATCAACGCGGAATTCGGGCGGTCGGTTGCGGCGATGACCGATGCCGGAACGGTGGTCGTGAACCTTGATGCGACGGGAATGTCCTCGCCTGCCCATGCGATCGGCAGGCTGGAATCCCTGCCCGTCCAGCCCGAAGCGCGCGCCCGTGTGGTGGTGGATCAGCGCTCCGGAACAATCGTGATGGGACAGGATGTCCGGATCAGCCCCGTGGCCGTCGCACAGGGCGGGTTGACCCTGCGCGTGACGGAAACACCGATCGTCAGCCAGCCGAACCCCTTTTCGGACGGCGAAACGATCCTCGTCCCCCGGACCACCGCAGAAATCGAAGGGGCCCCCGGCACGGGCCTTGCCGAAGTGACTGGCGGGACAAGCCTGTCCGAAGTCGTCTCCGGCCTGAACGCTTTGGGTGTGGCGCCGCATGACATGATCGACATCCTCAAGGCGATCAACGCAGCAGGCGCATTGCACGCGGAATTCGTGGTCAACTGACCCACGCCATCGGTCACCCATAGCCCCGGACAAGCGCGGCGGCGACCAGCGCCCAGCCGTCGACGACCACAAAGAAGGCCAGCTTGAAGGGCAAGGATACGATGGTGGGTGGCACCATCATCATGCCCATCGCCATAAGCACCGCCGCGACAACGAGTTCGATGATCAGAAAAGGCAGAAAGATCACAAATCCGATCTGGAACGCCCTGCTCAGTTCCGACAGCATGAAAGAGGGGATCAGAACGCCAAGCGATGCCTCGCGTATCGGGCCTTCAGGCATGTCCGGGCGCAGGGCGCGGAGCGTTTCAAAGGTCTCTGGGTCCAGCCGAGAGGCCATGAACGATCGAAACGGCTCCATCCCCGCAGCAAGAGCTTCGGCCGCGTCCATCTCGCCCCGGTTCAGCGGCTCGATCCCGACGGCCCATGCTTCCATGAACACCGGTTCCATCACGAACCAGCTTAGGAAAAGGGCAAGGCTGACGAGCAGCATGTTGGGTGGCGATTGTTGCAGACCGATGGCGTTCCGCAGGATGGCAAGGACCGTGACGATGAACGGAAAGCAGGTGATCATGACGGCCAGCCCCGGCGCGATGCTGATGACCGAGATCAGGAGGAACAGCTGAATCGTCCGCGTCGACAGAAGCGGACCCTCGCCCAGATCGATCGTCAGATCCTGCCCAACCGCCGGCAGCGCCGACCCCAGCACGGCCAGCAGGACGACGACGGGCAACCCGCGCGTCACAGGGCCGATCCCGGGGATGCGACCTCGGTCAGCCGAACGGACAAGGCACCCGAACCATCCTCTGCCTCGTGCAGTTCGCCCCGCGCGATCAGCCGGTCGCCAATGAACAGTTCCACCGGATCGTCGACACGCCGATCCAGCACCAGAACCGTATCCCTCTCCAGCTTCAGAAGGTCACGCACCAATGGGCGTGCCTTGCCGACTGAAACGGTCACCTCGATCGGCACCTGTGTGAAGGGATTGTCAGTCAGCATCATGCTCTGTCCTCTGCAATTCAAGGAAGTCGCGGACGGCTTGCGTCACGGCCGCCGTGGCGGCATCCAGATCGATCTGCGTCTCTGTCGTCGCGCTTTCGATGAAGACCTGCCCCCCAGAAAGACCTGCATCCTCTACCAGCATGACGGTCATTCCACCCAGACCGGCGAGGTGGCGTTCGACGTCCGGTCGCGCGGAAGGCGCGATGCGCAACCGCACGGGTGCCTCGGCCAGCGTCTGGGCCAGCGGCAGCAGGGCCTCTGCCACGATGGTGGGAAGGGTCTGCTTTGCCACCTCGGGAAGAAGCACCTCGGTCGCGTGCAGAAGCAATGGCTGCAGCGAAAGCAGCACATGGCGTCGCGCATCCTGATAGCCGAAGCTTAGCGTCTGCAGATGTTGCGCCACGGCTGTCGCAACCTCTGCCTGTGCCTCGGCTTGGGCAGACGAGGCATCCTCCCACCCGGCGGTATAGCCCTCTTCATAGGCGGCAAGACGTGCTTCCTCGTCCGCCGGGATTGGCGGTGTCCCCGGATCACCGGCAACCGTTGCGAAATCCGGCAGTTTCAACGGCGACATCAGGCCCGCCCCCCTTCGGCATCCATCCAAGACCGCAGGATTTCGATCGATTCGTCCTGCCGTTCGGAAATCAGCCTCCGCAAACGGTCCACCGGGTCTTCAGGTGGGACGTCGAGTTCGTCCAGCGGGGCGATGGTCCGGGCAAAGGCGGGCATCGGCATATCTTCCTGTATCTCGCCGGTCAGTGCGCGCCCGTCATTTGTCACTTCACGACCGGATGGCAGCGGCAGGGGGACCGCAGTCCGCTCTGCCGCGCCACGCAAGGCGGGCCGCAAGACGAACAGTCCCAAGGCGACAAGCGCCAGTGCCAGCAGCCCGATCCCGGCAAGGCGCGTTAGGTCCAAAGGCCAGCCGGATTGCGCCTCTGATCCCAGCTCCGCCATGGGGGCAAGTTCCAAGGACTTCAGCGTCAGCACGTCGCCCCGCGCCTCATCGATACCGGCCGCCGCCGCCACCAGCTCGCGCAGCGCAGCGAGTTCCTCTTCGGGCCGCGGCTGCCAGATTTCGGTACCGTCCTCTGCCGTCACCCGCTCTCCATCCACGATCACCGCGACGGCAAGCCGGCGGATGTCGCCGGGTTGCCGCGTCACCTCGCGCCGGGTCTCGCTGACGTCATAGGTCACGCGCTCGCGGCTTTCCTGCGACTGGCTCTGCGGACCGGCATCCGCCCCGGCATCGCCGTCCGGCAAGTTCGACGCGATCGTGGCCTCGCCTCCGTTTTCGGATTCCGAACCACTGGCGTTCGTGCTTTCCGTGCTGACGGCGACCCTGCTCTGCGGATCGACCGTCCGTTCGGTCAGCGACTCGCTTTCGGTCACGACATCCAAAGACACCTCGACCACGGCGCGTCCCTGTCCCACGCGGGCCTCCAGCAGTCGCTCGACGTTCTGGCGTATCTGTTCGGCCCGGTCCGCGCTGCCTGCCCCAATCGCACCATTGCCCTCCAGCGGGACAAGCCCGGTGACGGAGTCGACGATCTCCACCCGGTCGGGGCGAAGCCCGGTCACGGCAGCCGCCACCAGATGGCGCAATGCACGCGCCTGATCGGCGGAAATTCCGCCGACCGTCGTGACAAAGACGCTCGCACTCGGGTCGGATACAGGGGCGAAGGGTCGGTCTTGCCCGCGCGCCACATGCACGCGGGCCGCGCGAATCTGTGGATTTGCCAGAATCGTGCGCGCCAGTTCGCCTTCGACGGCGCGGCCCCATGCCGCGTCGAACATCTGCGTGGTGGTGCCGAACCCGTCCAGCGAATCGAGCAGTTCGTACCCCATGCCGCCCTGTGCCGGTATGCCTTCGGCCGCCAGTGCAAGGCGCAGGGAATCGCGTTCACCCTCTGGAACGAAGATCGCCTCGCCGCGCACATCATGTGGGACGCCGCGCGCTTCGAGTTCCGCGACCACGGCCCCGGCTGCGGCAGGTTCCAACCCTGAATAGAGCAGCGCCATCGTCGGGGCCGAAGCCAGCCGCGACATCACCAGAATCGTCACGAACATGGCCAAGGTTGCGCCCGCGACCACGATGCGGCGGCGCAGGTCCAGCGTGGACCAGACTTGCAAGACGTTCTGCACGGTTCCCCCGAAACTTCTGTTTCCGACCCGCAGTCTGCCCGTCACGACTTAACAATCGGTTAGGGAGCACCGGCTAAGTTCAAACCGTTCGCAAGGAGGTGCCAGCATGGCCGACGCAACGACTGCCGAACTGCCGACCGGCAAACGGCCGATGGGCAAGATGCCCCTGATCCTTGGGGCGGTTCTGGCGCTGCTTGGGGCAGGCGGTGCCTTCTTTGTCACATGGTCAGGTGTTCTTGCGGGCTCCGATTCGACGACCGCGCCAGAGGCTGGTCCCCTCCCGGACATCGCCTTCGTACCCGTCGATCCCGTGGTCGTTTCCATTCCCGGATCGTCGGGAATGCGCCAGCTTCGCTTTACCTCGCAGATTGAGGTGGACTCGATCCATTCCGCCGAGGTTGCGCAGCTCATGCCCCGGATCCTCGATGTGATGAACTCTTACATGCGTGCCGTCGAACCGGTCCGCTTCGAAGAACCCGGCGCGCTGATGCGCATCCGTTCGCAGCTGCTCCGCCGGATTCAGATCGTCACGGGCGAAGGCAGGGTCCGCGACCTTCTGGTCACCGAATTCATCATGCAGTGAGGGTTCCCATGCTGGATCTGCTGTCGGACATCCTTCTCGGCGCGGGCGCTTTTGGCGCGGCCATCTATTGCCACGTCCTGTCGCGTCGTCTTCAACGGTTCAACGCTCTGGAAAGCGGGATGGGCGGCGCGATCGCGGTGCTGTCCGCGCAGGTGGACGAAATGACCCGCTCGCTGGACAAGGCGCGGGCCGTGGCGAACGGTTCCTCCGCCGAACTCACCACCCTCGTCCAGCGGGCCGAGGCGTCTGCCGAACGGCTCGACCTTCTGGTGGCTACGCTGCATGACCTGCCCGACGAGACGGCGTCCGATCCGCCCAAATCGCGCCGGGTCACGCGCAGAAGGCGGACGGTGGAGTATGCCGAATGAGGTTCCGTCCCGCTATCCCGCGCACCTCGCTGACCATTCTTGCCATTCTGCTTGCTGCGTCCGGGGCGTTGCGGGTGGGATTCGGCGTCGGCACGGCCCTCGCCCGCGCGCCCGAGGGGACAGAGGCCGTCGGAACGGCAGCACAATGCACCGAATCGCCGCTTGCCGTGGTCGAAGCCTTGCAGGAACGCGACGGGTTGCTTGCCCAACGTGAGGCCGCGCTCGAAGAAAGGCTAGCCGCCCTCGATCTGGCCGAAACGGCCATTGCCGCGCGCCTTCGCGAACTCGAACAGGCCGAGGCAAAGATAAAGAACCTCGTCGCCGTATCCGACGGGGCCGCAGAAGAGGATCTCGCGCGGCTAACCGCCGTCTACGAAGCCATGAAGCCGGCCGAAGCTGCGGCGCTCTTTTCTGCAATGCCTTCGGATTTCGCGGCCGGCTTCCTTGGCCGTATGCGACCGGAGGCGGCCGCACAGGTCATGGCGGGCATGGATCCTGAAACCGCCTTCGCAATCAGCGCAACCATCGCGGGCCGCAACGCGATGGCCCCCACGGAATGAGGCAACGCACGTGCTTGGCATCATCGGGATCGTCGTCATCATCGTCATGGTCTTTGGCGGATACATGGCCGCCGGGGGAAAGTTGGGAATCATCCTCAAGGCGCTGCCCTTCGAAATGGCCATGATCGGCGGGGCTGCGGTCGGGGCCTTCCTGCTGTCGAATGACAAGGCGGTCGCCAAGCACACGATGCATGATATCCCAAAGGTGTTCAAAGGCGCAAAGTGGCAGGCCGCCGACTACCGCGATCTGCTCTGCCTTCTGTTCGAACTCCTGCGCCTCGCGCGCGAGAATCCGGTTGCGCTGGAAGAACACACCGAAAAGCCAGAGGATTCAGCGATTTTCGGTCGTTACCCGCGCATCCGCGACGATGTGACGGCCCGAGAACTGATTTGCGACACGCTGCGTGCGCGGACCATGAACTACGACGACCCCCATCAGGTCGAAGAGGTTCTGGACAAGCGGATGGAGGCCGCCCTGCACCACGCGCAGCATCCCAGCCATGCCCTGCAATCCACCGCCGATGCCCTGCCCGCACTCGGCATCGTCGCAGCCGTTCTCGGCGTCATCAAGACGATGGCATCGATCGACCAGCCGCCCGAAATCCTTGGCAAGATGATCGGGGGTGCCCTTGTCGGCACTTTCCTAGGGGTGTTCCTCGCCTATGGAATCGTAGGCCCCTTTGCAGCCAGACTGAAAGCCGTGGCAGAGGAAGAGGCGCAGTTCTACCGCCTGATCCGCGAAGTGCTGGTGGCAAGCCTGCACAATCATCCGCCCTCGCTCTGCATTGAAGTGGGGCGCCAGAACACGCCCTCGCCCCTGCGCCCCGGTTTCAGCGATCTCGAAGTAGCCCTCCGCGCCCTGAAGGCCGAGGCCGCGTGATGCTGCTCCGCCTTCTGGTCCTGCTGGCGCTGATCGGGGCCTTGCCGGCCCATGCCCAGACACTCCGCGTGGGCAGCGGCGAACATGGCAGTTTCACACGGCTGGTCATGCCCATCCCACCCGGCGGCGACTGGCAGCTGCAGCGCAGCCCGCGCGGCTATGTCCTGACCCTGTCGGGAACAGATCAGCGCTTCGACCTGTCCCGCGCCTATGCCCGGATCGACCGCGACCGGATCTCTGACCTGCAGTCCGGCACTGCGGGCGAGTTGTCCATCATGGTCGCCTGCGCCTGTCACGCCATTCCATTCGAATTCCGCTCTGACATGCTGGTGATCGATATCCGCGATGGCGCGCCCCCTGCGGGATCGACCTTCGAACGCGCCCCGTCCGGCGAACGCCTCCCCCCACTTCGAGACGTCGCTGAAAATCTACCGGCGCCGCGCCCAAATCCGCGGTTCGGCCTGCCGGAGGCTTTGGACTGGACGGCAGAATGGCTGAACCAGCGCAACGAAAAGTCAGGTCCGACGGCCCGGGCGGAACCCCTGCCCGCCCTTTCCCTCGACTCGGAAGACCTCCGCGCGACACTCTTGCTTGAACTCAGCCGGGCAGCCGCAGATGGCATGATCGAACCTGCAGAAAAGCTTCCCCCGCCCGCAGATGACAACGGGCGCAGCACGTCAGTTCCGGAAAACATGCGCGTCGGTGATCCGCTGGCCACGCGGTCAGGCCTGCGGGATGAAACGTCTCTGACAGAGCTTGGCGAAACCTGCCCGCCGGACGACAGTCTGGCGATCGAAACCTGGGGCGACGGGCGCCCCGCCCCGATCCAGTTGGCCGAGTCATCGGCCTCGATCCTGGGCGAGTTCGACATCGCTGATCCTGAGGCCGTGCGGAAATCGGTCCGGATGCACCTTCATCTTGGCTTCGGGGCCGAAGCCTTACAACTCCTGACGCTCCATCCGCTGGGCGGGGCGGATGATCCTCTGCTCCGCAGCGTTGCGCGCATGATCGACGGTTTGACTGATCCCTCTGGCCCGTTTCCCGACCTTGCGGCCTGCGACAACCCTGCGGCCCTCTGGGCCGCGCTGTCTGACCCGCCGCGCCTGCCGGCTGCCCTGAACCGCGCTGCCGCGCTGCGCGCCTTCTCGGCGCTGCCGCCGCACCTTAGGCGTCATCTTGGACCAACCTTGGCTGAGGCTTTTCTGGCCGCAGACGACATTCCCTCGGCAACGACCGTCGCCGATGCGATCCTTCGCCTGCCCGGCCCGCCAGATGACCGCACGGCAATACTGTCTGCGCGGCTTGCCCTTCTTTCCGGCGGCAGGACCTTGGCCGAGGATCGATTGCAGACGATCCTGTCCGATCCCGGCCCTGATCAAGCAGCGGCACTGGTCGCGCTGATCGATCTACATGCGGCCGAGGCGCGTCCCATCGCACCGGACATCTTGCCGTCACTTGCAGCCTACCGCACAGAAAGCGCCGGAACATTCTCTGAACCGACGCTGCAGCGCGCCGTGATCCTCGCCTCGGCGCTTAGCGGCGATTTTTCTTCGGCCTTCGCCGAGGCCGCGTCGATGCCCTCTGTCCTGCCCGACCTGTGGCGTCTTCTGGGCTCTGCCGCAGATGAGGCGCTGCTGCTCCACGCGATCGGCGCGTCACCCGATGATGCGCGACCGGAAAGCAGGACCATCATCTCTGGCCGCCTTGCCGCACTCGGTTTCCCTGAGGAGGCGCGCCGATGGTCCGGCATCGCGGGCCCGCTGCCTTTGACCGCGCTGCCGCCCGACCCTCTCCGCAGCGCGCTTCGCGCACGGGACTGGCAGCGCCTGCCCGATGACGCGCCCGAAGTATGGCAGTCGGCCGTTGCCGCCTTGCCGGATGGAACCGGGGAAGACCTGCCGCCTCTGACCCGCGCCAGAACGCTGGCCGAGCAGAGCGCAAGCACCCGCGCGGCCCTGGATTCCCTGCTTCGCAACGTCGCTTCACCCTGACCCCGTGAACGGAAAAGCAACCTTTCCGCGCGACACTGCCACCCGACCGCTATCCAGAACGGAGCTTTGGGTTGATGCCCGACCAACGCAGTTCCATCCTTCTCTGCTGCCTGATTCTGGTCCCGGCAGGTGCGATGGCCGACGACGCTGCCGATCTTTGCCGCGACGCCGCAGAACGGGCTGCACGGACCACCGGGGTTCCGCAGGTGCTGCTGCAGGCCATGACACTCGTCGAAACGCGCCATTCCGGCACGGCATGGCCCTGGACTGTGAACGTGGACGGGGCTGGCAGTTGGTATCCCGACCGCGCGCAGGCCGAAGCGGCCGCCCGGCGTGCCCTCGACGGTGGCAGCTATCCGGATGTTGGCTGCTTCCAGATCAACACCCATTGGCATGGCGCGGCTTTCCCGTCGGTCGAAGCCATGTTTGATCCTGAAACCAACGCACGGTACGCGGCGGGGTTCCTGCTGGACCTCTACGGTACCTACGGAAACTGGTCCGATGCCGTCGCCGCCTACCACTCCCGTGATGCTGATCGCGGGGCCGACTATCTGGCGCGGGTGGCTTCGGCCATGGCCGATGGTGACGCCGCCGCGCAGGGCGCTTCCTTCGCGGTCCGACAAAACGAATTCCCGCTTTTGGTCTCGGGCGATCCGGCAACGGCCGGGTCTGTCGTCCCGCGGCTGCCGGGACGGGCACCGCTTGTGGGTGGTCCGTGATGCCGCCGCTCCGTCCCATCCCGACAACGGTGCTTCTGGCCATCGCGCTTATGGCCGTGATTGCCATGATGGTCCTGCCCGTTCCGGCATGGCTTCTCGACATCGGGCTGGCGCTTTCCTTCGCCCTCGCGATCCTGATGCTGACTGTCGCGCTTTTCATCGAAAGGCCGCTGGATTTCTCGGCTTTTCCGACGATCCTTTTGGCATCGCTCCTGCTGCGACTGGCCCTGAACGTCGCCTCGACCAAACTCATCATCTCTCAGGGGCACACCGGCACCGATGCCGCAGGACACGTGATCGAGGCCTTCGCTGAATTCGTCATGGGCGGCGACCTCATCCTCGGGCTCGTGATCTTCTGCGTGATCCTGATCGTGAACTTCATCGTCATCACCAAGGGCGCCGGGCGCATGGCCGAAGTCGGTGCCCGCTTTGCCCTCGATGGCTTGCCGGGGCGCCAGCTTGCAATTGATGCCGATGTGGCGGCCGGGGCCATAGACCACGCCGAAGCCAAGATCAGGCGCGAACGCGAACTTGCAGAGACGACCTTTTTCGGCTCCCTCGACGGGGCGTCGAAATTCGTCAAGGGCGATGCCGTCGCGGGCCTGATCATCACGCTGCTGAACCTCTTTGTCGGCCTTGGCGTGGGTATCTTCGTCCATGGCCTGCCGATGGACGAAGCCTTTGAAACCTATGCCATCCTGACTGTGGGTGATGGCCTCGTCACGCAGATCCCGGCCGTCATCATCTCGGTTGCCGCCGCCCTTCTCATGGCGCGGGGCGGCGCGACTGGCGCGGCGGACGTCTCGTTCTTTCAGCAGCTTGGTCGTTATCCCGCCGCACTTGCCACCGTGGCGGGTCTTCTGGTCGCCTTTGCCCTCGTTCCCGGTCTGCCATTCGTGCCCTTCCTGCTGGGCGCTGCCGGGCTGGGCTACGCCGCATGGCGTAACGCGCACAGGGTCGAGGATGGGTCGCCCGTGACTGCCCCGCAGGAACCCGCGCGCCCAAGGCCGATGGGCGACATGCTGGACTTCGACGAAATCCATGTGGAGTTTTCGTCGGACCTCGTCGCGATGGCGCTTGATCCTGCAACCGGGCTGGATCGTCGCGTCGGAAGCATGCGCAACCACATCGCCACGACCTTCGGTTTCATCCTGCCCGAAATCAGACTGACGGACGAACCTGCGCTGCCCACAGGCCATTACCGTATCCGCATTCAGGGGGTCGAAATGGCCCGTGATCGGCTGCTGCCGGATCGCATCCTCGTCCTCCTCTCGGACGGCATTCCTGCCCCGCCCGGCATGGATGTCCGCGAACCCGTCTTCGGCGCGCCGTCCCGCTGGATCGCCCCCGAAGATCAGGACGCCGCTGCCATCGCGGGCCTCACCACCGTCACCCCGGCCGAAGTGTTGTCCACCCACCTGCTTGAGATCATTCGAAGCAACCTGTCGCGGCTGCTTTCATTGCGTGGCCTGCGGCGACTGCTCGACGAATTCGCGAACGTGTCCGACCCGACGCGTGCGCAGATGAACCGCCGACTGCTGGACGAAATGATCCCCGACCGTGTTCCGACCGAAACGCTGCTCTCGACGCTCCGGCTGCTTCTGGACGAACGGGTCTCTATCCGGAACCTGCCCCTCATCCTTGAATCCATCGCCGAAGCGCGCGGCCTCCCGACGGCCGAGGCTATCTGCGAACATGTCCGCCTTCGCCTTGGCTTCCAGATCACCGCCGAACTGCGGCGCGAAGATGGGATGCTGGGCCTGCTGCAACTCGCCCCCGATTGGGAGAAGATCTTCACCCAATATCAGATGGACGGCCCATCCGGCCCCGCTGATGTTGCGCTTCCCCCCGATCTCTTTTCCCGCCTTGCCCAGGGCGTGGCGGACAGGCTGTCTCGTCTGCCCGACGGCGGACGGAACGTATCTCTCGTGACCTCTGCCCGACGCCGCCGCTTTCTGCGGACGGTTTTGGCGGCAAAGGGCATCCCCAACCCCGTTCTCTCCTATGACGAGGTGGGGACCGGTGCGCAGCCGGCCATCGTTGGTCAGGTCGCGGCATGACCGACCTCCTCACCCTTGCGGTCGATCAGGTGAACGGCAACCTGCGCGCGGCAACGCTGACCTTCCTGCGTGTGGCCGCAGCTCTGGCCACGCTACCCGCCTTTGGCGAGCAATCGATCCCGCGCCGTTTCCGGCTTGTTGCGGCGCTGGCCTTCACCGCAATCATCGCCCCACTGGTGGCGGATCGCCATGTGGGTAGTGGCCTTCTGCTTCCGGCTTTGGGCGAAACCCTGTGCGGTCTGTTGATCGGATTGTCCCTGCGGCTGATGATCCTCGCCCTGCAGACCGCCGCCAGCATTGCCGCCCAATCCGCGTCACTGTCGCAACTCTTTCCGGTGGCCGGGGCCGAACCTTTGCCCGCCCTTGGCACGTTGATGACCCTCGGCGCGCTGGCCCTAGCGATCAGTGCCGACCTCCATCTCCGCCTGGTCGAGCTTTTCCTGCTTTCCTACGATCTGCTGCCGGCAGGCCGGATTCCCGACGCTTCTGCCGTCGCGGGTTGGGGCGTCGCGCAGGTGGGACGGGCCATGTCGCTTGCCTTCACGCTCGCTGCACCCTTCGTGGCGGCCAGTCTGGTTTGGACCCTTGCCCTTGGCATCGTGAACCGCGCGATGCCGCAACTCATCCTGTCCTTCGTCGGCGCACCCGCCCTTGCCTGGGGGGCGCTGCTCCTTGCGGCGCTTTCGGTCCCGCTGATCCTGTCCGTCTGGCTGGCCGCCTTCGCCGAGGTGATGGCCGACCCGTTCCGAGCGGGCTGAATGGCTGAACAGGATGACAGCGAAAAGGCGCATGATCCGACCCAGAAACGGCTGGATGACGCGCGGGCCAAAGGTCAGATCGCCCGCTCCCATGACCTGACTTCGGCCGTGGCGCTTGCTGGTTTTGTCCTCGCCTTTGCGACGATCGGACCTGCCGCCCTGCGCGAGTCAGGCGAAGCGGCGCGCGCCTTCCTCGAACATCCGGAAATGCAGCTTCCTTTAGCCGTTTCGACGCGGACCATCCTGCCCCTTCTGCCGCTGTTGGGTCTTCCTGCCATCCCCGTTATCGCCTTCCTTCTGGCCCAGCGGGGGTTGATCCTGACGCCGTCCAACCTCATCCCCAAACTGTCGCGGATCGACCCGATCGCAGGGGCAGGACGGCGCTTCGGTCCGGAAGGATTGGCCGAGTTTCTCAAGGGCACCTGCAAGCTGGTCCTCGTGTCACTGGCCGTTGCCTGGCTGGTGTCAGACCGGGTCGGAGCGATGCTCGGGTCGATCCAGCTTGGTCACGGCCCCTTCATCCTGTTCATCCTGCGTCTTCTCCTCGATCTCCTGATCGTCTGCCTTGTCATCGGGCTGATACTGGGACTGGCTGATCTTCTCTGGCAGATCCGCCTGCATCGGCAACGCCACCGCATGTCTCATCAGGAACTGGTCGACGAGCACCGCGAAACCGAAGGCGATCCACATGCCCGGGCGGAACGCCGCCAGCGCGGGCAAGAGATTGCGCTGAACCGGATGATGGCCGACGTTCCAAAGGCCGATGTCGTCATCGTGAACCCGACGCATTATGCCGTGGCGCTTGTCTGGAAACGTGGCAGCGGCCGACCACCCATCTGCCTTGCCAAGGGGACTGACGCCGTTGCCGCGCGCATCCGGGGCATGGCAGCGGAACACGGTATTCCCATCCACCTCGACCCGCCCACAGCGCGCGCGATCTTCGCGACGGTCGAGATCGGCGATCCAATCCATCCCGAACACTATCGGCCCGTCGCTGCCGCCATCCGTTTTGCCGAAGCGATGCGCCGCAAGGCAAGGGGGCGCAGATGACCGGTGGTCGTGATCCACGGCTTGCCCGCCTGGTCCGCCTGGCCGAACTTGTGCATCAGGCCGACTTGGCGCGCCTCGCCTTAGCACGGGCAGCGGTCGAGGCCACGCGGCAAAGGCTCTCCACCCTCGCGCCGTCGCCTGTTGAGTCGGAGGATATCTCGCTTCAGCGCGTGCAACTCCTGCATGAGGTATGGGCGGCGACCCGAAAGCGGCGGCTCGAAGCTGAACTCAGGATACAGGTGGCGCATCAGGAACAGATCCGCGATACGGCCGCCCGGTCCTTTGCCCGAAGCCGCGTCCTGCAAAGCATCAATCGTCGGCCGGATCAGCCATCCTGACGCGTGATGTCGTTGATCAGCACGTCGCGCACAAGATCCGGCAGGACCGAGGCCGCCGCTTCGCGCAAGGCCGTGCGGACGACCATCATGTTGGCGGCATCGGTGAAGGCCCCTTCAAAGCCGCCAGTATTGGCGTGGCTGAACAGAACCTGCAGGAAGACATCGCGCAGCTTTGGTTCGTGGGAATAGACCGTGTTCTCTGATCCCGGCTCGACCTCCAGTCCCAAAGACAGAACGACGATGCTGATCACCTTCCCATCCCGCAGGACAGGTACGATGAACTGGTTCGTCAGGCGGACATATTCCGCAGGTTCCAATGGAACTTCATCGCCGGACTCCGACGCAACCTCGGCTTCGTCGCCGGTGTCGGTGTCCGCCGGGCGCATCATGTACCCCGCCGCAGCACCACCTGCCACGTCAAGGATTGCCAGAAGGATCGGGATTGCCAGACGCAGCATGATCAGAACGGAAGCAGGATATCGGCAACCTGCTGGCCATAGCGCGGTTGCTGCACGTCGCTGATCTGGCCGCGACCGCCATAGGAAATGCGGGCCCCCGCAATCTTGTCGTAAGTGATCTCGTTCCGGCGCGAGATGTCGACCGGCCGGACATACCCGGTCAGCACCAGTTCGCGCAGTTCGAAGTTCACGCGCACCTCCTGTTGCCCTTCGATCCGCAGCACGCCGTTGGGAAGCTCTTCCACCACGGTCGCTGCAAGGCGCAAGGTTAGGGCCTCATTTCGGCTGACTGATCCGCTGCCCTCATAGCTCGACCGGGCGTTGGTCTCTGCCGCCTCGGCCATCGTTGCGCCGTCGGGCAGGGACTCGTCCAGCCGTTGGGGCAGGCCAAGAAGCGACGGTATACCCATGGTCTCTTGCCCTTCGCGGCTGCGGTCGGTGGTGTTGGTGATGCGGGCGCTGTCGTCGATTTCGATCACCACTGTCAGGATATCGCCCCGCTGCGCCGCGCGCCGATCTCCAAACAGGGCACCTCGCTCGGAACTCCACAGCGAAGATGGCGCGGTCGGTCCAGCGGGATCGGTGGATTCGGGCAGCGGTGCCGAATACATCGCGTGATGCTGGTTCGATCCTTCCAGCGGCGAAAAGCCCGGCGCGCGCCCGACCTGCTCCATCCGCGCACATCCCATCAGGGCAGCCGTCATCAGCAGCCAGCGCATACCTGCCCCTCCACCACGACGGTGCCGTCTTGCGCGACACGGGCCGGAACGATGGCACGAGAGGACAGCGACATCACACGAACGACCGCACCGACCGCGCCTTGATCGAGCGCGCGGCCCTCGGCGGTGATCAGCAATCCCCCCGCAAGGAAGCGCATCATGACGCGCTGGTTCCGCCCCACGGCCATCGGCAAAAGAAGGTCCGCCTCCAACACCGGTCGTCCGGGTTCGATCCTGTGCCGCGCCTGTTTTCCAACGGCGTCCTTCGGATGCGTGACCGCACCGGGAATTTCTGCCGCCACGGTCGTCACGTCTTCGGCCGACAGGGTTGTCCGCGCCTCGATCGTGCGGGTCGTCACCACGCTTTCGGCCTGTGCCATGGCGGGCCAGAGCAGGAACGCCAGCCATCGCATCATCGCACCTGCACGGTGGCGGACAGCATCTGATCTGCCGCCGTCAGCACCTTCGAGTTCAGTTCGTATCCCCGCTGCGCCTTGATGAGTTCCGTCACCTCGCGCACCGAATCGACAGAGCTTTCCTCCAGATAGCCCTGCCGCAGGGTTCCAAGCCCATCCACGCCGGGTACCCCCGGCAACGGGGGTCCGGATGCGGCTGTCTCCAGAAACAGGTTCGCACCGATCGCCTCGAGCCCCTTTTCATTGGCAAATCCGGCCAAGGTCAGCTGACCCAGAAGTTCCGGTTCCGTGCGGTCCGCGAAATAGGCCCAGACCTCTCCCGCCGCGTTGATCGACAGGCTGCGCGCCTCGGGTGGAATGGTGACGCCGGGGCTGACAAGGTGGCCCTCGGACGTGACGATGGACCCTTCCGCATTGCGCTTCAGCGATCCGTCACGCGTATAGGCCGTAGCGCCCGAAGGCAGCGTGACCTCCAGCATCCCGCGCCCTTCGATGGCAAGGTCTAGGTCGCCGCCGGTTGCCGCCAAAGACCCTTGCGCCAGGATCATCGACACCGCTGCCGCCCGGACACCCAGACCGATCTGCACACCGGTGGGCAGCACGGTCCCATCTTCTGCCGTAACGGTGCCGGGGCGCGCGACCTGTTCATAGGGCAGGTCTGCGAATTCGGCTCGGCGGGCATTGTAACCGGTGGTGGACATGTTCGACAGGTTGTTCGAAATGACATCCACCCGCATCTGCTGGGCGGCCATCCCGGTCGCCGCGATCTGCAAAGCCTTCATCTTCAGCCCCCGATGGTGCGGATCATTCCGCGCAGCCGTTCATCCTCGCGATCCAAAAAGGCCTGACCCATTTCATAGGCGCGCTGTACCTCGACCATGCGGGCGACCTCGATGATCGGGTCGACGTTGCTGTCTTCGAGAGCACCTTGCACGAAGGACGCGCCCATGACCGGGACGACCCCATCCGCTGCGAATAGCGTTCCGCCTTCATGGCGCAGCGAAAGTGGGTCCTCCGCGCCCCAAAGTCCGATCTGCCCAAGGGGAAGGCCGTCACCCGACAGGGTTCCGTCCACGCCCAGCAGCACGTGCCGGGTGCCCGGCGGCACGACGACCGGCGTGCCTGCGCCGTCCAGCAGCGCATGCCCGTCCGGATTGCGCAGCGTTCCGTCGGGCCCGGGGGTGAACGCGCCGGATCGAGTGAGCCGGGGTCCCTGCCCGGTTTCGATCAGGAAGAAACCTTCCCCCCGTATCGCGAAGTCGAAAGGTCCCCCCGTCCGGGTCAGCCCGCCCTCGGATGGGTCCACCAGCCGGGCCGAGGCTTGGGCCATCGACACAGAAGGCACCGTGCCCGACCGACGGATGAATTCGGAAAAGATCACACCTTCCCGCCGGAAACCGGCGGTCGCGCTGTTGGCGATGTTGTTGGCCACGACCTGCATTTCGCGCATCAGTCCGACCTGACGCGTCAGGGTCACGAAACCTGATCCCTCCATGGATCATACCCCCGCAATCGCCGGCAGAACCGACGCGTGAAAGAAATCCGCAAGCTTGGTGGTCATGAAGCCCATGGTCAGCCAGAACACGGCCAGCATCGCCGCCAGTTTCGGAACAAAGGTCAGTGTCGCCTCTTGCACGCTGGTCAGGGCCTGCATCAGACCGATCACAAGACCGGCAATCAGCGCCACGCCCAGAAGCGGTGCCGAAAGCTGCACGGCCGTCCACAGCCCCGCTTGCATCGTCGCGTAAAGCAGACTGTCGCTCATACCGGCATCCTCAGGATTTCCTGATAGGCCTCGACGACACGGTCGCGGACGGCGGCCACGGTCTCGACCGCCGTCTGGGTGCTGGACAAGGCCTCGATCAGGGCGTGCGGGTCCGCCCGTCCCAGCATGGCATCGCGCGCGACGGCCTCGCCCGCGCGCAGTCGGCGTTCGAACTCTGCCGCGATTGCCGCGAAAGAGGGTTGCGGTTCGGCCTCTGCGGATATGGTCCGGCTGCCGAGGGGGATGGTGCCGATCTGGCCCGGTGTGATCTGCATCGCCATCACCTCCGGATCATGTCCAGCAGCGATTGCGACATCTGCCGCGCCTGGTCGAACACCCTAAGATTCGCCTCATACCCTTGCTGCGCTTCGCGCGCGTCGGCCAGCTCGATCACCAGATCGACGTTGGATCCTTCGTGATAGCCGGTCTCATCCGCCAGCGGGTGACCCGGATCGAAGACCCGTTCCACCGGTCGCCGGTCAAGGGTCACGGGGCCCAGCGCAACGGCCTCTCCGGTGTCGCGAAAGACCGGTACCTTGCGCTGGTAGCCGGGCGTGTCGGCATTGGCGATGTTTTCGGAAACGTGGCGCAGTCGCATGGACTGCGCCTCCATCCCCGAAGAGGCGGCGGTGAGTGCCGTGACAATATCGACCATCACGCACCACCCCGGCCAAGGGCAGCCCGCAGCACCGATGACGTGCTGCGCTGTATCGCAAGCGCCATGTCGTGATCCTGCCGGATGCGGGCCATCGTGGTCATCTGGTCCTGCAAGCGGACGCTGTTCCCGTTCGGATCGGTCGCCCCGGGCAGAGCGCGCGGGCGGTGACTGGCCGGGTCGTCCCACGCCGCGTAGGCCGCGCCGAAATCGGGCAGGTCGCGCGCGCGGTATCCGGGCGTGTCGGCATGGGCGATGTTCTGCGCCACGGTGCCCAGCCGTGCCCCCGAATGGGATGCAAGGGCCTGCGCCATGCGCGTCAGTTCCAGTTTTTCAAACATCTCGGGCTTCTCCCTTGATCTGCTTCACCAGGGATTAAGGCCGATTCGCTAAGGAACCATTGAAGAGCGGAGAAAAGCGATGTTCGAACCCCTGCTATCCCGTCTGTCCGGCATCCGGACCGCGAACCGCATCGGTCGCGTGGTCGAGGTCGGTCCCGCCACGCTGCGTGTCGCGGGCCTGTCGGATATTGCGGCCCAAGGGGATCGCGTCTCGCTACGGTCCGGAAAGGGAGAGGTTCTGGTTCTCTCTGCGGATGGTTTGACCGTCCTGCCGGATGGGCCGACGGATGGGGTCGCGATCGGCGATCCTGTGGCGTTGGTCGGTTCTGCGACCATAGCGCCGGGGGATCATTGGATCGGGCGAATCGTCGATCCGGATGGTTTGCCGCTGGATGGGCGGCCCCTGCTGGCCGCCGGACAGCCGCGCCCGCTGCGGGTGGCGCCGCCACGGGCGGCGGTGCGGCGGCGGCTTGGCGGGCGCCTCGCGACCGGGGCCGCCGTCTTCGACACGCTGCTGCCGCTGGTGTCGGGGCAGCGGATCGGCCTTTTCGCAGGATCAGGGGTGGGAAAGTCCACATTGCTTGGTGCTTTGGCCCGGAATGTCCGGGCCGATGTCACCGTACTCGCCCTTGTCGGTGAACGCGGGCGCGAGGTGCGGGCCTTTGCCGAAGATGTCCTTGGTGCCAAGGGTCTTGCCCGCAGCGTGATCGTCGCGGCCACGTCGGACCAGTCCCCCCTGCTGCGTCGGCGCTGCGCCATGTCCGCCATGGCGGCGGCCGAGCATTTTCGTGATCAGGGCGCGCAGGTCCTGTTCCTGTGCGACAGTGTCACCCGCTTTGCCGAAGCCCATCGCGAAGTATCTGCTGCGGGAGGAGAGGGGGCGACACTGCGCGGATGGCCGCCTTCGCTGGCCCATGCGATCATGTCGCTTGCGGAACGGGCCGGCCCCGGAGAGCCGGGAATGGGCGACATCACGGCGGTCTTCTCGGTTCTTGTGGCCGGGTCTGATATGGATGAACCGGTTGCCGACATTCTGCGCGGTGTGCTGGATGGCCATGTCGTCCTCGACCGGCGTGTTGCGGAACGGGGGCGCTTTCCGGCGATCGACTTGCTGCGCTCCGTTTCCCGCAGCCTGCCGTCCTGCGCCACCGATGAAGAAAACGCATTGATTGCCGAAGCGCGCCAGATGCTTTCGGCTTGGGACAAGGCAGAGCTGATGGTTCAGTCCGGGCTTTATGCGGCGGGTTCGGACCCGGTCACCGACCGCGCAATCAGGTTGTTTCCGAAGCTTGACGCCTTTCTTGCCGAACCCTCTCCTGATGGTTCCGACGGTGCCTTTGCCCGACTGGCCCAGATCCTTTCCGGTTAGCGAAGGTTGCTGTCGGTACCGTTCCACAGCATCTGCTGCAACGATCTAGAACCGCAGGTTCAGCCTGCTCGATTGCAGCAGGCTCAGGGCGGCACTTTGCCCCGGGCGTGCGGGGGTATCGGCCAACGTCAGATAGCGGCGGATCAGCGTCTCGACCTTTGCGCTGTCGCGCAACTGGCTGACACCGCCCGTGCCGAACACGGTTGTGATACGTCGGTCCAGTTCCACCACCTGCCGGTCAATGTCCAGCGTGGCAATGGATGGCGGTAGGCCCAGCCCGCCTTGGACGACCGCCCGCAAGGGTTTGCTGCCAAGAATCTTGAACCACTTTGTTCGTTCAGTCCCGCCGCCTTCTGCGATTATGGCCAGTTCCCGTCTCGCGTTCAGGGCAAGCCGCATCGTGTTGTCGCGGGTGCCGATTGCGGCCTCGAACCGCCGCGCTTTCCAGTCGCGCAGGATGCCGTCGGCAAATCCGGGCGTCGCCGTCTTTGCCCCAGACGCATTCCCAAAGCCGAATGCGGCAGCAAAGCGCGCATAGGCCGGGTCGGCCAGCCGTCTGGCCAAGGCCCGCCCAGAATCCGTCCCGCCCTCCAGCACCTTGCGGATAAAGGCCCCTGCCCGAAGATCCCCTTCCAGCCCGAATGCCTCGAGCGAGACACGCAGCAGCCGCCGGTCGGAAACGAGCTGGGCCGCCGTTGTGACCGATCCGATCTTCTCGCGGAAATAGGCTTCGTCCCTTGCAATGTCGGGACGCCGCTGGAACGTCGCGCTTTGCGCCGCTTCCGTCCGCTTCAGCAGCGTCCAGCCGGCAAGGCCGGACAGTGGAACGACCGGCTCGAAACTCATTTCGGGGCCGTGGCGAGCAGCCGCTCCTCACGCGGCAGCAGGCTGCGCAGCGCCTTCAGCACGGCGTAATGCTGCCCGTCCAGAACCGCGCGCGACGCCTGCGCCAAAAGGGTGCGGCTGTCATGGTCCATAAGGACTTGGCTTAACTGTTCGATTCCCCTCAGCAGGCCCATTTTCATGTCTGTGGCTTCGGCATCACCGGAAAGCACCAACTGGGCCATGTAGCACAGTCGCCGGACCGGAGTGTCCGCCTCACCGGGCCGGATCGCGTCGCGCAGCCGCAGGATATGCGCGCCAGGTGTCATGACCGACAGGCGTGATCGCTTGTCCCCGTTCTCGATCACCGCACCGTTGATCAGCACCCTTTCATGGGGACCGAGCTTCAGCACAAGCCCGCTCATGCCGCACCTCCGCGCAGTCCGCGCATCACCGCCATGTTGATGTCGATCAGGACATCGACCGACCCAGCTCCATCAAGGACAGATCGGCTGTGCAGCGCGGTGAATTCGTACAGGTAGAAAAGCCGCCCCCTCAGGTCCTGCGTCAGGGAATTGTCGGGATTCGCGACATCGGCCGCAAAGATGGTCCACAGCCGCAGGTTCCGCTCCACCGCTGCGGCAAGCGCGGGATAGTTCCATCCCTCGCCGGCCGTTGCTGCCTTCAGGGCCTTGGTGCAGTCCGCCAGAAGATCGTATTCCATGCCGCGCAGGTCGCGCAGGTCCGTATCCGGGCGCGCATAGGCCCGCCTTGCCAGTCGTTCGACGTTCATCGTGATCTCCGCGTGGGGCTGCGCGGGATGGGGGCCGCCTCATCGGCCCCCATCCTGCCATTCTCGACTTAGCGGAACAGGGACAGCAGGTTCTGCGGCTGCTGGTTCGCGATGGACAGGGCCTGCGTCGTCAACTGCTGCTGAACCTGCAGGGCCTGCAGACGGGCCGAGGCTTCTTCCATGTTGGCATCGACGAGTGTGCCGATCCCCGACTTCATCGCATCGGTCAGTTTCGACACGAACTCTTTCTGTGTCTCGATCTGGCTTTCCGACGAACCGAAGGCCGCTGCCGAATCGATCGCGGTATCAAGCAGCGTTTCGATCGACGCCAGCGCCTGCGTCGCCCCTGCCGAGGTCGACACGTCGATCGTCGACAGCGCGCCCAGCCCGCCGGAACCGGCATTCCGATACTGGCCACTGACCGTCAGGTCGCTGGTCCCAGCGTTGGTAAAGCTCAGCTGACCCGCGTTCGCGCTGTCGTAGTCGACCGTCAAACCGTCGATCCCCAGCGAGTCGATCGCCTGTTTCAGGCCGACGGCAATCAGGTCGGGGATGCTGTTGTTGCCGCTGTCGATATCGGCCTCCTGCACCGTATAGCTCGCCGTCTTCTCGCCGATGCGCAACGTGATCCGGTCACCGGCCGCCCAGGCATTCGCGCCATCGGCAATCGTGATGTCGTCCGTGCCGCCGCCCGCGTCCAGCGCCAGAACGAAGTTGTCGCCATCGTTCGAAATCGTGCCCCCCGTCGAGGCCGAGAAGACATCGTTCGCCTGATAGTCGCCGATGGAAAGGTCCTGCGCATTGACCGCGATGTTCGATGCGACAACCCCCGCCGTGCCGCGGTCCAGCGAGGACAGGACGTTCATCTGTGTCCGCGATCCGTCGACAAGGTTCACGCCGTTCAGCTGGGCGGAACTGACCACCGTGCGGACCTGATCGCGCAGGGCATCGACGCTGGCCTGCAGCTTGTTGCCATCCGCCCCGTCGGCCTGCGCCGCGACGATCTGGTCCTTCATCTTGGTCAGCAGGGACGTGACCGATTCGGCGGCCTGACGGGCCACCTTCACCGTCGATGAACCCAGCGACAGGCTCTGCGAGATGCTGGTGAACCCCTGGACATCCGCCTCCATCACCTTCGAGATCGCCCAGAACGAGGCATTGTCCTTGGCGTTGCCCACGGCCTTGCCGGTGGAAATCTCGGTCTGCACCTTGGCGAGACCGCTGTTGATCGTCTTCATGGTCTGAAGCGCGACCATGGCACTGTTGTTGGTCAGGATCGACGTCATTTTCAATTCCTTTACTCAGGTGCCTTTGGCACCGTTACCGTCAAAGGCTTCTATCCGTGCGGCAGGTGTCGCCAGCCGCGCCATCCCGTGACGAGACGCAGGCCAAGCAAATCACCCAGCGGTTAAGTCTTTCCTTCCGCGCTCGGGGCAGTTGCGCGCAATTCTACCGATCCTAGACCCGCTGACCCGGTCGCGGCCCGGCAAGTCCGGTTTTCGTGCCGTCTGCGGCATAGGTCAGCGCACGCTCTGCCGCCCCGATCTCCGCCAGTCGCCGCCGCGCCGACCGCACACCCTCCATCATCGCCGACAAGAGGCGAAGCGTATCGTCCGCCTGCCGACCGATGGCTGCCAGACCCTCGCGGTCCATCGCGGCAAGGTCCGGCAGCGCGGCTTCCAGTTCCGGTGCGATCTCTTCCAGCCGGCCGAGTCGGGCCGCCCGGATATCGTCTGCCATCTCCTCTAGCAGATGCGCGATGCGTCCGCCGGTCATGCCCCGGCCCTCCGGGCAAGGCTTTCGAACAGCCGTTCGGCCAGACCGATGCCGCCGCCCTTCACCATCGCCTGCGCCTGCGCTTCGCGCAGGAACGAGGCGAACTGTTCCTCCCCGGTGCCGCCACCGGCCACACCCTCCATTCCCTTGGAAAGTCCCGCATGTCGAAGCATCTCGGACAGAAAGGCCGTCTCCAGTTCCTGCGCCTTCCGGAAAAGGTCGGTCCTCCGGTCCGCTGTGGTCGACGGTATCGCAAGTGTTGCGCCCTGCATGGCGATCCTCCTTCTGGTGATCCTCGGTCAGCATGGATGGATGGCGGTAAAGATTCGGTAATCTCCTTGCCCGATCCTGAAGCCACGGCAGAAGTCGAAAGGCAGGTTCATGCTTCCAGCGGTCGCCCTATCCGTTCCCTCCGCGCCAGACACGTCGCAGCGCCCGGTTCCGCCGCCATCCTCGGCAGAGGCGGCGTTCCTGCTGGTACTGGCGGAACTGACCGAACTCTCCGCCGCCCCCGTACAGGAACCGCCGGGGGGCCATGTCGGCGTGGAACGCCCCGAACCGCCCGAAGTTGAGCAGGCCGAAAGCATCAGCCATGACGCCCTGCCGCCCTCTGCCGAATCGGCTGTGGATGCGCTGCCGCCCATTCTTTCGGCCCCTGTCTTCGCTCCGCTACGGTCTGCGCCCCTCACGGCGACCATCTCTGCCGAAGCGACGGGTTGTGTCGCACCGATGCAGTCCGGGCCTATGCAGTCCGTGCTGATGCAGTCCGCGCCGATGCAGGCCGTGGCCGATCCGGCACGGTCCGCCGAAGCGGCGCCAACCCCCGCAATCGCCGACGATGCAGCGCCGCAGACCCTGCCGGACCTGCCCCTTCGTCCGAATGGCCATGACCCCGCGCGCCCAAACGGTGCCCCTCCTGCGGCTGCCTTTCCAAACGACGCACCGTCCGACCTGCCCGAACCAGAAACCCGCTCGCCTGTCACATGGGCACCCCATCCGGGACCCGGCGGCGGGCTGGACACCCGTTCCGCGCTGCCGGACGACGCGTTGCCGTCCCAACCCGATGACCCAGACCGCGCCGCCACGGCGCGTGCAGCGCCCGACCCGACCGTCCCGCAGCCGGATCAGCGCCCTTCCCCACCAGCCGCATCCCCTCTCGCCGGAACCGATCCGTTCCCGCAGCCGAAAACGGACGCTCCCCCGACAATTCAGGGCGATGCTGCCATTCCCCCGTCGTCCAACGCCCCGCTTCCGGCGCAGACCGCCCCGCCCGCCCCGCCATCGGCCAATCCCTTCGCCGCACAGTTGGCCGAAGACCTGCACGCCGTCTCTGCCCGGGCCGAGGATGGGACCATCACGCTTCAGTTGCGACCGGAAGAACTGGGCAAATTGCAGTTCCACCTGTCCCGCACAGCAGAGGGGCTGCACATCCACCTCATCGTGGATCAGCCCGCAACCTTGGACCTGTTGCGCAAACATGCCGACGATCTGCTTGGCGACCTGCGGCAAGGCGGTTTCGCGGGCACCACGCTCAGTTTCGCAGGCAGCGGCGCAGGCGATGGTTCCCCCGACAACCCGGCACCGCCCGCCCGACCCCGCCCAGAGGCAGGTGACCGGACCGCCTGCTTCGCCCCGCTGCCACCCCCCGCGCCCCTGAACGGCGCGCTCGACCTCCGCCTTTGAAGGATCAGACCGATGAATACCCTTTCCGCACCCACACCCCGCCCGAACACGCCAACGACCACGACCACGAACAGTCCGCCGAAGGCCCCGCTATCGGATTACAACACCTACCTGCGCATGTTGACCACGCAGATGCGCTATCAGGACCCGCTCGATCCGATCAACGCGTCTGACTATGCGGCCCAGCTGGCCGCCTTTTCGACCGTGGAACAGCAGGTGGCCACGAACGCGCATCTCAAATCGCTCAACGACCGCTTCGACCTTCTGGGAATGGCGCAGCTTTCCGGCTGGGTCGGGCAAGAGGCGCTGACCAAGGCCGCCGTCCATTTCGACGGCACCCCCGTCACCTTGCAGATCGCCCCGGACAAAAGGGCCGACACCGCAGTCCTTGTCGTGAAGGATCGTGGCGGCAATGTCGTTTCCCGCGAAACCGTTCCCCTCGCGGAAGGCACCTACCGCTGGCTTGGCGGCGACGCCACGGGCAAGCCGCTGCGCGAAGGGACCTACACCCTCACCCTCGAAAGCCAGAGGGACGGTCAGGTGATCACCACGACCCCCGTCCAATCCTACGCCCCCATAACCGAGGCACGGCGCGGCACCGATGGCATCATCCTGCGGCTCAAAGGCGGGGTCGACGTCCCGGCGAGTGAGGTGACCGCCCTGCGCAAGCCCTGATGCGCCGCTGAACCATCTTGCACCTCCGGCAGTCGGCGCTAGGGTCCGCCGCCATGCCGGACCGGATCCCAGACACCGCCGAAGCCGCCCTCGCCCGACTCGGTCACACGGGAAAGGCGTGGCATCCCCTGCCCGGTGGTCGCAGCAACCGGCTTTGGCGCATCGGCCCCGTTGTGCTCAAACGTTTCGACCCTGCCGCCGCATCCCCGCTCTTCCCCAACGATCCCTTGGCCGAAGCGCGCGCCCTCACCCATCTCGCCCCGCTGGGACTTGCCCCCCGGCTGCGCGCCGCAGGGTCAGACTGGGTGCTTTATGACCACCACCCCGGCGACACATGGTCCCCAAAGGCAGACCCCTCCCCGCTGGCCCGCCTGCTGCATCGCCTGCACGTTGCTTCGGTTCCTGCAGACCTCTTTCGCCCCCTGCCCAACGGCAGCACGGCCATCCTCGCCCATGCCGCGACCTTTGCGCCCCCCGATCTGCCCCCACCCCCCGCAGACCCGCACCTTCCGCCGGTTCCGTCGCGCCCCGTCCATGCCGACCCCGTCCTTGGCAACATCCTCGCCACGGCACAGGGACCGCTCCTCATCGACTGGCAATGCCCCGGCATGGGCGACCCGGCAGAAGACCTTGCCACCCTGCTCTCGCCTGCCATGATGTGGCTCTATACCGGCACAAACGCCCCTTCGGGCTGGGCCGATGCCTTGCTGAACGCCTATCCCGACCAGACCGTCGCAGACCGCACGCGGGCGCTTCTTCCCCTCTACCGCTGGCGCATCATGGCCCATTGCGCGTGGAAGGCCGCACGCGGCCATGCCGACTACGCCACCGCCCTGCGGATCGAACGGGGCACGCCCTAAAGCAGCGACCCCAACCCCACGCCCGCCGCAAAGACCAGAACCCCCAGCGGGATCAGATACCACCTCGACCGCCGCCGCGGCGGTGCCAAGGGCTTTGGCGGGTCGGCCTGCGCGATCAGCGCCGCCTCCACCATCCGCGGCAAGCGCGGGCCAAAGCGCGACAGGACGCGCGCGGTCAGGGCCAGATCCCGCAACAGCGCCGCAGGCCCCACATTCTTGGCGATGTAGCTTTCCACCACCGGCCGCGCGACCTGCCAGATGTTGATATGCGAATCCAGCGACCGCGCCACGCCTTCCACCACCACCATCGTCCGCTGCAACAAGATCAACTCGGTCCGCGTCTGCATCCCGAACCGCTCCGTCACCTCGAACAGATAGGCCAGCAGCCGCGCCATCGAAATCCGGCTCGCATCCATGCCGAAGATCGGCTCGCCCACCGCCCGCAGCGCCCGCGCGAATTCGTCGATATCCCGGTCGGCAGGCACATAGCCCGCCTCGAAATGCACCTCTGCCACACGGCGGTAATCCTTGCGGATGAACCCCATCAGGATTTCCGCATAGACACGGCGGGTATATTCGTCGATCCGCCCCATGATCCCGAAATCATAGGCGATGATCGCCCCATCCGTGCCCACCTTCAGGTTCCCCTGATGCATGTCGGCGTGGAAGAACCCGTCCCGCAGCGCATGGTTCAGGAACAGCGACAGCACGCGCGCGCCCAGTACCTTGCGGTCCAGCCCCGCCGCATCGATTGCGGCGTTGTCGTTCATCCCGATGCCTTCCGCCCAGCCCAGCGTCATCACCGTCTTGCCTGACAGGAACCACACGGGCTTTGGCACGCGGAAGCCTTCGTCCTTCTCCGTATTCGCCGCGAACTCGGCGGCGGCCGACGATTCCAGCCGCAGGTCCAGCTCGCCCATCACCACGCCCTCGAAATGGGCAATCACATCCATCGGCCGCAACCGCCGCGTCTGCGGTGCCACGATCTCGATCGTCCGCGCGATCAGGTAGAAGGCATCGATATCCTTGCGGAAGGCCCGTTCTATCCCGGGCCGCAACACCTTGACCGCCACTTCCTCGCCGGTATCGGCCAACCGCGCCCGATGCACCTGCGCGATAGAGGCCGCAGCGACAGGCTCCGAGAATTCGGAAAAGACCTGCATGACGGGCACTTCCAGCTCTGCCTCGATCATCTTCATCGCGACGTCGCGCGGGAAGGGCGGCAACTGGTCCTGCAGGTATTTCAACTGCTCCGACAGTTCTTCGCCCACGATGTCGGGCCGCGTGGAAAGGATCTGCCCGAATTTGATATAGGCCGGCCCCAGCGCCGTCAGCGCCCGCGTGGCGGGTGGCAGGGCAGGGTCCCCCCGCAGCCCCAGCCATTTGAACGGCCAACCCAGCAGCCGCGCCGCGATGCGGATGGACGGCGGCGCCCGGAACGCCTCTAGCACCACGGCCATGGCCCCGGTGCGCTCCAGCGTCGCGCCCGTGCGGATCAGGCGCCAGATGTTGTGCGGTCCGCGCATTAAAGCTTCCAGCCCGAATGCAGCGCCGCGATGCCCATCGACAGGTTGCGATACTTCACCTGCCCGAACCCCGCCTTTCGGATCATGCCTACAAACGTCTCTTGATCCGGGAACTTGCGGATCGATTCGACCAGATACTGATAACTGTCCCGATCCTTCGCCACGATCTGCCCCATCACAGGGATCACGTTAAAGGAATAGGCATCATAGACCTTTTGCATCAGATCGTTGGGAATATGGCTGAACTCCAGCACCATCAGCCGCCCGCCCGGTTTCAGCACCCGATACGCTTCGTTCAAGGCATCCTGCACCCGCGTCACGTTCCGGATGCCGAAACTGATCGTGTAGACGTCAAAGACATTGGCCGGGAACGGCAGCGCCATCGCATCGCCCACCACCCAGTCCAGCCGCTCTGCCTGCCGCTCCGCATCCGCCCGCTGACGGCCCGCCACCAGCATGGACTCCGTCATGTCCAGCACCACCGCCGAAGCACCCGGCGCGCGCTTTAGGAACCGAAAGGCGATATCCCCCGTCCCTCCCGCCACATCCAGCAGACGCTGACCGGGGCGCGGGGCCAGCCAGTCCATCATCGCGTCCTTCCAAAGACGGTGCACGCCACCCGACATCAGGTCGTTCATGATGTCATAGCGGCTCGCCACACGGGTAAAGACGCCATGCACCATCCCGGCCTTTTCGGCCTCCGGCACGGTCTGAAAGCCGAAATGCGTGGTGCCTTGCGGATCGTCGGTCATGGGGGTCTTGCCGTTTCCTTTGTGTGCAACTCCTTATAGGGCCGATCCTAGGCGCTGCAATGCGCCCACATGTCCCCTTGCCCGAGAGTCCCATGCCCGAACTGCCCGAGGTCGAAACCGTCCGCCGCGGCCTTCTCCCCGCGATGGAAGGACGCATCATCACCCGCGCGCTGGTGAACCGCCCCGATCTGCGCTGGCCCTTCCCGCCCCGCATGGCCGAACGGCTGACCGGAGCGCGGGTGCTGACCCTGCGGCGGCGGTCGAAATACATCCTCGCCGACCTCTCCACCGACGAGACGCTCCTCATCCATCTGGGAATGTCGGGGCGGATGCTCATCTCCACGCCCGATGCGCGCGAAACGCTGGGCGAATGGCACCACCACCACCCCGCGCCGGAAAAGCACGACCATGTGGTCCTCGACATGCAAGACGGCACGCGCATCACCTTCAACGACGCCCGCCGCTTCGGCGCGATGGACCTCATGCCCACCGCCACCGCCGAAACCCACCCGCTTCTCGCCCAACTCGGCCCCGAACCCTTGGGCAACGCCTTCTCCGGCCCCTACCTCGCCGCCCGCCTCAAGGACCGCAACACGCCGATCAAATCCGCCCTCCTCGACCAGCACATCGTCGCGGGGCTGGGCAACATCTACGTCTGCGAAACCCTCTACCGCGCCGGCATCCACCCCGCCCGCAAGGCAGGCCGCATCAGCGAAACCCGCGCCGCCGCGCTTGTCCCCCTCATCCGCGACGTCCTGTCCGAAGCCATCACCGCAGGCGGCTCCAGCTTGCGCGACTACCGCCAGGCTGACGGCGAACTCGGCTACTTCCAGCACAGCTTTCAGGTCTATGGACGCGAAGGCGACCCCTGCCGCACCCCCGGCTGTTCCTCGATCATCCGCCGCATCGTGCAATCGGGCCGGTCCTCCTTCTACTGCCCCACCTGCCAACGGTGACGTCCCCTAACAACCCTTGATAACCCCTGCGTTACTGCTAGGAGTCACGCCAGCCAGAAACCGGAGGCACCGATGGCCTATGAAACCCTGATCGTCGAGATCGAGGATTACACCGCCCTCATCCGCCTCAACCGGCCCGAGGCGCTGAATGCGCTGAACGCCAAGCTCATGCAGGAACTCGCGCAAGCCATCGCCGCCGCCGACCGCAACGACAAGGTGCGCTGCATCGTCGTGACCGGTTCTGAAAAGGCCTTCGCCGCCGGGGCCGACGTCAAAGAGATGGCCGAAAAGACCTTCACCGACGTCTTCTTCGACGATCTCTTCGCACCCGAAGCCGACAGCATCGCCCGCACCCGCAAACCGCTGATCGCGGCCGTGTCGGGCTACTGCCTTGGCGGGGGCTGCGAACTGGCCATGATGTGCGACTTCATCATCGCCGCTGATACCGCCAAATTCGGCCAGCCCGAAATCAACCTCGGCATCGTCGCGGGCATGGGCGGCACCCAGCGCCTGACCCGCGCCGTCGGCAAGGCGAAGGCGATGGACATGAACCTGACAGGCCGCTTCATGGATGCCGCCGAGGCCGAACGCTGCGGCCTCGTCTCGCGCATCGTCCCCGCCAAGGACCTGATCACCGAAGCCCTCAAATCCGCCGCCAAGATCGCCGAAAAATCGGCCCTCGCCGCCATGCTGGTGAAGGAATCCGTCAACCGGTCTTTCGAGACGACGCTGCGCGAAGGCATCCTCTTCGAACGCCGCATGTTCAACGCGGCCTTCGCGACCGAAGATCAAAAGGAAGGCATGGCCGCCTTCCTGCAAAAGCGTGAAGCCCAGTTCCGCGACCGCTGACCCCTTATTTTCCTGCTTTCCTTTCCCCTGCACTTGCCCTATAGCCCGCCGTCACATGCGCGTGGGCCCGCTTAGGCAAGAATCAAGTCCGTCCCGACAGGGGGCGGAGCCTTGGGTCTTTCGTGCAACCGAAACGCAACGACGACCCACAGGATACCAAAACCCATGGCAAACACTGCCCAGTCCAAAAAGCGCGCGCGCCAGTCCGAAGCCCGCTATGAAGTGAACAAGGCCCGCCGCTCGCGCATCCGGACCTTCGTCCGCAAGGTCGAAGAAGCGATTGCCTCGGGCAATGCCGAAGCCGCGCTCGCCGCCCTGCGCGCTGCCCAGCCGGAACTGGACCGTGGCGTGACCAAGGGCATCCTCCACGCCAACACCGTGTCGCGCAAACTGTCGCGCCTCGCCGCCCGCGTGAAGGCCCTCGCGACCCCGGCGTCCTGATCCATCGGATCACCGAATCTCTTGCGGGGCGTGCCAATACGGCGCGCCCCGTTTTCATTTTCCGTGACCTTTTTGCCGCGTCCTGAACTGCCCGGTTCTGCATTTCCGCAGGCTTGCGTTGCCCGATTGCAAGGTCGGCCGGATTCGCATCAGCCATCCGTATGTCAAGCTTGAAGTTCGGTTGCGCCGCCGATGCACGCCTTGCTAGCGTCACCCTGCGATTCACTCTCGTCTTGGGGGACATGACGGAATCGCGGATGGAACCCGACGGTACGCCAGGCTGCCAAGCGAAAGCTACATCGTCGAAATTCCATTTGCGGTTCAAATGGTTGTGCGTCTGCACCTCGTGTGCAGAAAACTGTCGGCGAAGGAACTGGCCGGATGCGAATCTGGTGGGTGCCTTTTCTGGCGTTACGGTCCGACGGGCCGGGAACGGTTTTGTGGTACCCCGGCGAAGGGGATGTTTGGTGTGACCGTTTCCCGCGTCCTGCGCGCCGCCGCATCCATGTCCTGAACCACACGGCGCATGGGCGATAGCCGCGGCAAAAGCCGTTGCAACAACAACAGGTGTGCCGGGCCTGACACAGGTTCAGAAGCATGCCGCCGGACGGGTCGGAAAGAATGACGAACGAGACTTGGGGTTTGGTCCGCGAGGAACTCATCAAGAGGGTAGGGCGCAACAACTACGTCACCTGGATCGAACCGTTGAAGTTCTTCGACCTGCGTAACGGCGTCGCCCGTTTCGAGGTTCCGACGTCCTTTTTCGGCGATTGGGTGTCGCGCAACTTCTCTGACCACATCCGCGCGCAGTTGAACACGGCGGGTGCGCAGGTGGACCGCGTCGAATTCTCCGTGGCCAACCGCCCCGCTGCCCCGGCCACCGCGCCCGTGGCCCGTGCCGTTGCAGCCCCAGCCCCGGCACGTCCCCGTGCCACGACCCGTTCCGCCGACGCGGATGATATGCCCGGTGCCCCGCTGGACGCGCGCTTCACCTTCGACACCTTTGTCGTGGGCAAGCCCAACGAACTCGCCCATGCCGCCGCCCGCCGCGTGGCCGAAGGTGGCCCCGTCACCTTCAACCCGCTTTTCCTTTATGGTGGGGTGGGCCTCGGCAAGACGCACCTCATGCACGCCATCGCGCATGAACTGCAGTCGCGCCAACCGCATCTGCGCGTCCTATACCTGTCGGCCGAACAGTTCATGTACCGCTTCGTGCAGGCGCTTCGCGAACGCCAGATCATGGACTTCAAGGAAATCTTCCGCTCTGTCGATGTCCTGATGGTCGATGACGTGCAATTCATAGCGGGCAAGGACTCCACGCAGGAAGAATTCTTCCACACCTTCAACGCGCTGGTGGACCAGAACAAGCAGATCGTCATTTCTGCCGACCGCGCGCCGGGCGAAATCAAGGATCTTGAAGAACGCATCAAGTCCCGCCTGCAATGCGGCCTTGTCGTGGACCTTCACCCGACCGATTACGAACTCCGCCTCGGCATCCTGCAGCAAAAGGTTGAACTCTACCGCGCGCAGTACAAGGGCCTCGTCCTCGCGGACGGCGTGCTTGAATTCCTCGCCCATCGCATCACCACGAATGTCCGCGTCCTTGAAGGCGCGCTCACCCGCCTGTTTGCCTTCGCCTCCCTCGTGGGCCGCGAGATCACGCTGGAACTGGCGCAAGACTGCCTTGCCGACATCCTGCGCGCCTCTGACCGCAAACTCACGATCGAGGAAATCCAGCGCAAGGTCGCCGAGCATTACAACATCCGCCTGTCCGACATGATCGGACCCAAGCGCGTCCGCACCATCGCCCGCCCGCGCCAGATCGCCATGTATCTGGCCAAGCAGTTGACACCCCGCAGCCTGCCCGAAATCGGCCGCCGCTTCGGGGGGCGCGACCACACCACCATCATGCACGGCGTCCGCAAGATCGAAGAGCTGATGGCGACCGACAGCCAACTCAACGACGATCTCCAGATGCTTCGCCGCCTGCTTCAGGGCTGATCGCGGCAGACCGAAGCTTGGCCTTCCCGACGATTCGTCGGGAAGGCGTAAATGTGCCGTGCGTATGTACAGTTTGCGGCACAGAATCCGGTACGCTTTCCGGCACAGTCGAAAAGCCCCGCATCCCCGCTGTTGCCGGATCGACAAAACCGCCGCAACGCGCCCTGCCGATGCGCCAAACCGCTTGTGAACCGCCTGAAAACGGCTAATTTCTGCTTCCCCGGACGGGGCAAGAGCAAGGGATGGTCACCATGAAACTCTCGATCGAACGCGGCACACTGCTCAAGGCGCTGGCTCAGGCGCAATCCGTCGTGGAACGCCGCAACACCATCCCGATCCTCGCCAACGTCCTGATCGAAGCGGACGGCGCGCAGGTCAGTTTCCGCGCCACCGATCTGGATATCGAAGTGGTCGACCGCGCCCCAGCTATGGTGGAACGCGCAGGCGCGACCACCGTATCTGCCGTCATGCTGCATGAAATTGTGCGCAAACTGCCCGATGGGGCGCTGGTGAACCTGTCCGAAGACGGCGCCTCGGGCCGTCTGACCATCACCGCCGGACGCTCTACCTTCAGCCTCGCCACGCTGCCGAAAGAGGACTTCCCCGTGATGGCCTCGTCGGAATACACGACCAACTTCTCGGCCAAGGCTGCGGACCTCCGCCGCCTGTTCGACAAGGCGAAATTCGCGATTTCGACCGAAGAAACAAGGTATTACCTGAACGGCGTCTACATGCACACCGCCACGGGCGAAAACGGCCCCGTCCTGCGCTGCGTCGCCACCGATGGCCACCGCCTCGCCCGCATCGACGCCCCCCTGCCCGAAGGCGCACAGGGTATGGCTGGCGTGATCGTGCCCCGCAAAACGGTGGGCGAACTGCGCAAACTCCTCGACGAAGACGATGCCTCCATCGCCGTCTCCGTCTCGGAAACCAAGGTCCGCTTTGCCACTCCGGCGATCACGCTGACCTCAAAGGTCATCGACGGCACCTTCCCCGACTACACCCGCGTCATCCCCACCGGCAACACCCGCCGTCTAGAGGTGGACGCCTCTGAATTTGCCAAGGCCGTCGACCGCGTCGCCACCGTTTCCTCCGAACGCTCCCGCGCCGTGAAGCTCAGCCTCGACGAGGATCGCCTGATCCTCTCTGTCAACGCCCCCGATTCCGGCGCGGCCGAGGAAGAGCTTGCCGTTGCCTATGCTGACGAACGGCTGGAAATCGGCTTCAACGCCAAATACCTGCTGGAAATCGCCAGCCAGGTTGACCGCGAGAACGCCGTCTTCCTCTTCAACTCCGCCGGCGACCCCACCCTGATGCGCGAGGGGAACGACACCAGCGCGGTCTATGTCGTGATGCCGATGCGCGTTTAAGGGTTCGGGATGGGTCTATTGTACCACCCGAAACAGGGTGCGCTTGTGTTGGTAAGGTTCGACAAATCCTTCAAGGAACCTGAAATGGTGAAGCCGCGGCCCTGTGTCGTGGTCTCAAAAGGGTTCAAGTCCCGACCAAACCTGATGACCGTTGTCCCACTCAGCACAACGCCTCCCGAACCCGTCATGCCTTGGCATTGCGAAATCGAGATTGGTCTTGAACTCCCGCCGCGATGGTCGCGCAAATCATGCTGGGTAAAGGGCGACATGATCTATGCAGTCGGTTTTCACCGGGCCGACCTTTTCCAGATCGCGCGTGGCGCAGATGGGCGTCGCGTTTATCAGAATGACACCATTTCAACGGAAAGTCTGGAACGAATCCAGAAGTGCATTCTGGAAGGCCTTGCTTTGTCACACTTGACGAAACATGTCTGACAAAGCATCTCTGATGCGTTGCGGCTCTGGGTGACCATCCGTTTCAAGACCCTTCGGGGCCATCGGGCCCGCCAGTGAGTCCAAGCTGTGACCCGATGCAGACAAGCCCCGCCTCGTGCGGGGCTTTCTTGTTTGTGGCGCTTCTTGACGCTATCGGGTGGCAATGGCCCTAACCCTCTCCACCCTCACCCTATCGCACTTCCGCAGCCATCGCGCCGCGCGGCTAGAGTTGGATGGGCGGCCGGTTGCCATTTCCGGCCCGAACGGGGCAGGCAAGACCAACATCCTCGAAGCTGTCTCCCTCCTCTCTCCCGGCCGTGGCCTGCGTCGCGCGGCTGCCGATGAACTGGCCCGCAAACCCGAATCCCTGGGCTGGAAGGTCCGCGCCGAAACCACCGCGCCCTTCCACGACCTTGAAACCTTCGCCGAAGGTGCCGACCCCCGTCAGGTGCGCATTGACGGCAAATCTGCCCCGCAGACCGCCCTTGCCCGGATCCTGCGGGTCCTTTGGCTGGTCCCCGCCATGGACCGCCTTTGGATCGAGTCCGCCGAAGGCCGCCGTCGCTTTCTCGACCGCCTGACCATGAGCTTCGCCCCCGACCATGCCGAAGTGACGCTCGCCTACGAAAAGGCCATGCGCGACCGCAACCGCCTGCTCAAGGACATGGTGCAGGACGCCCACTGGTACACCGCGCTAGAGGCGCAGATGGCCGAAGCCGCGTCCCAGATCACCGCCAACCGCCACCACGCCCTGTCGCGTATCGCCGCCGCGCAGGCGGGGGCCGAAACCGCCTTCCCCGCCGCCGACCTGTCCCTGATCGGGCCAGAGGGAGAGGACATCCCCGACGACCTCGCCCCCGCACTCGCCGCCAACCGACGCCGCGACATGGCTGCCGGGCGCACGCTCACAGGCCCCCACCGCGCCGACCTTGCCGCCATCTACACCGCAAAGGGCATCCCCGCCGACCAGTGCTCGACCGGCGAACAGAAGGCCCTTCTCATCTCGCTCATCCTTGCCAACGCCCGCGCGCTGGCGCAGGACCTCGGCTCACCCCCCATCCTGCTGCTGGATGAAGTCGCAGCCCATCTGGACCAGAACCGCCGCGCCGCGCTTTATGACGAAATCTGTGCGCTGGGCGCGCAGGCGCTGATGACCGGCACGGAACCCGGCCTGTTTGACAGTCTGGGCAACCGGGCGCAGAACATCACCGTCGCCGAAGAGGGCGGCCTCTCCAAGGTCAGCGAAATATGACGCCCCAGCGCATCACCCTTGTCACGCTTGGCGTCCGCGACCTGCCCGCCGCCCGCGCCTTCTACGCCCGCCTCGGCTGGCAGGAACATGGCGAAAGCCAGCCGGGCATCGCCTTCTACCAACTCCACGGTCAGGCCCTTGCCCTGTTCCCCAGGGCAGACCTCGCCAAGGACCAAGGCCGCCCCGACGCGCCCCTTGGCACCGGTGCCGTTACCCTCGCCCAGAACTTCGCGACGGAAGGTGACGTGGACGCCGCCTTCGCCGCCGCCCTTGCCGCAGGTGGAACCGCACTCAAGGCGCCGGAAAAGGTGTTCTGGGGTGGCTATTCCGGCTATTGGGCCGATCCCGATGGCCATGTCTGGGAAGTTGCCATGAACCCCTTCTGGCCGCTCGGTCCGGATGGCACCCTCACCCTGCCTGATCCGAAATGACCGTCTCTCTTTACGATCTTCTCCTCTACGCAGGCGGCATGGCCGCGCTTTGGGCCGTTCCCGGCCCCGTCTGGGTCGCGCTGACCGCGCGTGCGCTGTCAGGCGGCATGGCGGGGGCTTGGCCGCTCGCCGTGGGTGTCGCGCTGGGCGACCTTATCTGGCCGCTTATGGCGATCCTTGGCCTGTCTTGGATTCACAGCGCCTATGGCGACTACCTGTCCATCCTGCGCTGGGTGGCGTCGGTGATCTTCATCGCCATGGGCGTTATGCTGATCCGCAAACCGGCGGCCACGATGAATGCCGACAGCCGCCTTACCAAACCGGGCCTTTGGGCGGGCTTTTCGGTCGGCGTCGCTGCCGTCATCGGCAACCCCAAGGCCATCCTCTTTTACATGGGCGCGCTGCCCGGTTTCTTTGACCTTGGCACCCTGCGAACCCCCGACATCATCGCCATCATCTGCATCTCGGCCTTCGTCCCGATGGTTGGCAACCTTGGCCTTGCATGGTTCCTCGACCGTGCGCGCCGGCTGCTGTCCAGTCCCGCCGCCGTCCGCCGCCTGAACATCGGGTCGGGCATCCTCCTCATCCTTGTCGGCCTCGTCATCCCCTTCACCTGACCGCAATATCTTGTGCCCAAGGCGTGACATTCCCCACCCCACCCGCTATAAATCGCGGGCAATTCAAGGGATGCCCGACGCATGGCCGAAGCCGCGAAGAAAGCCGCCGAATACGGCGCTGATTCCATCAAGGTTCTCAAAGGGTTGGAGGCTGTTCGCAAACGCCCCGGCATGTATATCGGCGACACCGACGATGGGTCGGGCCTGCACCACATGGTCTACGAAGTCGTCGACAACGGCATCGACGAAGCCTTGGCTGGACACGCCACCGCCGTCACCGTGAAAATCCACGCCGACAGCTCTGTTTCCGTCCGTGACAACGGTCGCGGCATCCCCGTCGACATCCACGCCGAAGAGGGCGTCTCGGCGGCCGAAGTCATCATGACCCAGCTTCACGCGGGCGGCAAATTCAACAACACCGACGACAGCGGCAACGCCTACAAAGTCTCGGGCGGCCTGCATGGCGTGGGCGTCTCGGTCGTCAACGCCCTGTCGGAATGGCTGGAACTCACGGTCTGGCGCAACGACACCGAATATCGCGCCCGGTTCGAGGATGGCGATTGCACCGTCCACGTCCATGAAGTCGGCCCCGCCCCGGGAATGCGCGGCACCGAAGTGCGCTTCCTTGCAAGCGCAAAGACCAACCGCCCGGACGGCACCTTCTCCAACCTCGACTACAGCTTCAAGGTTCTTGAAACCCGCCTTCGGGAACTGGCCTTCCTGAACTCTGGCGTCCGTATCATCATCGAAGATGAACGCCCTGCCGAACCGCTGCATACCGAGCTTTTCTATGAAGGCGGCGTCAAGGAATTCGTCAAATACCTCGACCGCTCCAAGCAGTCGGTGATGCCCGAACCCATCTATATGGTGGGCGAAAAGAACGGCATCGGCGTCGAAGTCGCGATGTGGTGGAACGACAGCTACCACGAGGCCGTCCTTCCCTTCACCAACAACATCCCCCAGCGCGACGGTGGCACCCACCTCGCCGGTTTCCGTGGCGCGCTGACCCGCACGATCAACGCCTATGCCCAATCCTCTGGCATCGCGAAAAAGGAAAAGGTCGATTTCACCGGCGATGACGCCCGCGAAGGCCTGACCTGCGTCCTCTCGGTCAAAGTGCCGGACCCGAAGTTTTCCAGCCAGACCAAGGACAAGCTCGTCTCCTCCGAAGTCCGCCCCGCCGTCGAAAACCTCGTGAACGAGAAACTCGCCGAATGGTTCGAAGAAAACCCCGGCCCCGCCAAGATCATCGTCGGCAAGATCATCGAGGCGGCGCTGGCCCGCGAAGCGGCCCGCAAGGCGCGCGAACTGACTCGCCGCAAAACCGCGCTGGACGTGGCTTCGCTGCCCGGCAAACTGGCCGACTGTCAGGAACGCGATCCCGCCAAATCCGAACTCTTCCTCGTCGAAGGTGACTCCGCCGGCGGCTCTGCCAAACAGGGCCGTTCCCGTGCCAATCAGGCGGTGCTGCCCCTGCGCGGCAAGATCCTGAACGTCGAACGCGCCCGCTTCGACCGCATGCTGTCATCGCAGGAAATCGGCACCCTCATCACCGCGCTGGGCACTGGCATCGGGCGCGACGAATTCGACATCAAGAAACTGCGCTACCACAAGATCGTCATCATGACCGACGCCGATGTGGACGGCGCGCATATCCGCACGCTCTTGCTGACCTTCTTCTTCCGCCAGATGCCGGAACTGATCGAAGGCGGCTACCTCTACATCGCCCAACCCCCGCTTTACAAAGTCTCGCGCGGCAAGTCCGAAGTTTATCTGAAGGACCAAGCCGCCCTCGAAGACTACCTCGTGGAAATGGGCATCGAAGGCGCGGTCCTGCGCCTGAACGACGGTCAGGAAATCGCGGGGGCCGATCTTGCCCGCGTCGTCGAAGGCGCGCGCAGCTTCCGCCGCGTGCTGGATGCCTTCCCCACCCATTACCCGCGCAACATCCTTGAACAGGCCGCCATCGCCGGTGCCTTCGACCCCGGCCGCGCCGATGCCGACCTGCAGGCCGTCGCCGATCAGGTCGCGCGCCGCCTCGACCTCGTGGCCGCCGAATATGAAAAGGGCTGGACCGGCCGCATCACCCAAGACCACGGCATCCGCCTCTCGCGCATCCTGCGCGGGGTAGAGGAACTCCGCACCCTCGACGGTGCCGTCCTGCGGTCTGGTGAGGCGCGCAAGCTCTCTTCCATCTCTGGCCCACAGCGCGAATACTACCGCGATCCGGCACGGCTTATCCGCAAGGACCGCGAACAGATGGTCCACGGCCCCACCGATCTGCTGAAATCCATCCTTGCCGAGGGCGAAAAGGGCCTGTCCCTGCAACGCTACAAGGGTCTGGGCGAGATGAACCCCGAACAGCTTTGGGAAACCACGCTGGACCCGGACGCGCGCACGCTCTTGCAGGTCAAGGTGGACGATCTGGCCGAAGCCGACGACATCTTCACGAAACTGATGGGCGACGTCGTCGAACCCCGCCGCGAATTCATCCAGCAGAACGCGCTAAACGTCGAGAATCTGGATTTCTGATCCCTGGCTTGGCCCCGCCTGACGGGGCCACCCCTTTCTGTCGCGATGTCGGAACGCTGGCGATCCCGGCAGGACTTGAACCTGCAACCTTCCCCTTAGGAGGGGGACGCTCTATCCGTTGAGCTACGGGACCGCACGCCGCCTTGATGCGCGAAAACGCCAAGCCGTGCAACCGTGCCGGGGTCAGGAAAAGAAAAAGGGGGAAGTGAATTTTTGGCCCACCACTCCCCCCTCCGGGTCCGTTGCGTCTGGGTTGAGAGCTTGCAGGACGCGCAGGATATGTCTCAGCACTTCGGCTGTTAGCGGTAACATTACCCCATCATCCCGCCTTGGACAAGCGGAATGTTTGCGACTAACAATGGATCAAGACCCGCAGGCAGGACCAATCCCGTGACCAAACCCCCCGGCTTCGACCCCCGGCGCACCCTTACCCTCCGCGATGTGTCCGAAGCTTCGGGCGTCAGCGAGATGACGGTCAGCCGCGTGCTACGGAACCGGGGTGACGTGTCCGACGCGACCCGTGAACGCGTGCTCGAAGCCGCGCGCGCCTTGGGCTATGTCCCGAACAAGATCGCAGGCGCGCTCGCCTCGCAGCGCGTGAACCTTGTGGGCGTGGTGATCCCCTCGCTGTCCAACATGGTCTTCCCCGAGGTGCTGACCGGCATCTCTGACACGTTAGAGGATACGGGCCTGCAACCCGTCGTCGGCGTCACCAACTACTCGCCCGAACGCGAAGAGACAGTGATCTACGAAATGCTGTCATGGCGCCCCTCCGGCATGATCGTCGCGGGGCTGGAACACACCGAAGCGTCGCGCGCCATGCTGGCACAGGCGGGCATCCCGATCGTTGAAATCATGGATGTCGACGGCGAGGCGGTGGACAGCGCCGTCGGCATCTCGCACCGCCGCGCAGGCCGCCAGATGGCCGAAGCGATCATCGCCGCAGGTTACCGCCGCATCGCCTTTTGCGGCACGATGATGCCCTACGACCACCGCGCCCGCAAAAGGCTCGACGGTTTCGAAGAGGCGCTGCAGAAAGCCGGTCTCACCCTCGCCGACCGCGAATACTATTCCGGCGGATCCGCCCTCTTGAAGGGCCGCGAAATGACCGAGGCCGTCCTAAACCGCACCCCGGACGTGGATTTCCT
>JBDKFE010000119.1:0-13567 GCA_039798885.1 Pseudomonadota bacterium
TGCGGCACCGCACCCGACCGCGACGTGCGATTTCGGTTTGAACTTCGTCACGCCTCGGGTGACAACGCAAGGGACATCTCGGAGACAATGCTGGTGCTGACCGGCCCGATCCGAAACCTAGTCGACCAGATCCAAAACGCCTTCTGTTGTAGTAGGGTATTTTGCCCCCTCGCGGTGATCGAACGATCACCTACCCTAAGTTACGACTTGGCTGACGTCGAAAGGCCGGTGGAGCGACAACTTCGCGGCAAAGTCAGCGACGCCTTGGGAGTTCGCATAGACTGATTTGCCATCGGTTCTGAGCCGTATCACTGCGTTACACGGCGCCACTCACCAAACGATCAGAGGCAAGGCGGTATACGGATCGGCACACTGAAAAGGCCGAACGCCAATAATCGCACTACTTTTCAATGAATTACAGGAGGATTGTGGCGGAGACGAAGGGATTCGAACCCTCGAGACGGTTCCCCGTCTGCACCCTTAGCAGGGGTGTGCCTTCGACCACTCGGCCACGTCTCCGCCGACCCGTTTAGCGATGGGCGCGCAGAGGGGCAAGCGGAAAGCTGACCCCCATCGACAGCAGCGCCGCATCCCGGCCCGCCGCTTCAGCCGTTGAACAGGAAGTGCAGCACGTCCCCGTCCTTGACCTCATAGGTTTTGCCCTCGACGCGGAACTTGCCCGCCTCCTTGGCCCCCGCCTCGCCATTTCCGGCGATGTAGTCGTCATAGGCAATCGTTTCGGCCCGGATGAAGCCCTTCTCGAAATCCCCGTGGATCACCCCCGCCGCCTGCGGCGCCAGCGTGCCCTTGGCAATCGTCCAAGCCCGCGCCTCCTTCGGCCCCACGGTGAAGTAGGTCTGCAACCCCAGCAGCTCATATCCCGCCCGGATCAGCCGGTCCAAGCCCGCCTCTTGCAGCCCCATCTCCTCAAGGAACATCGCCGCCTCATCCTCGGGCAACTGCGCCAATTCCTCCTCGATCCGGGCCGAGATCACCACCGTCGCCGCCCCTTGCGCGCGCGCCATCTCGGTCACGCGGTCGGACTGGCTGTTGCCGGTCGCGGCCTTCGCCTCCTCGACATTGCAGACGTAAAGCACAGGCTTGGCCGTCAGCAGTTGCAGCAACCGCCACGCCCTCTGGTCATCGGCCGCCACCGCCACGGTCCGCGCGGGCTTGCCCGCCTCCAGCGCCGCCTGCGCCGCCGCCAGCAGGCGATCCTGATCCAGCGACTCCTTGTCCCCACCCTTCAGCTTGCGCGCAAGGTTCGCCCGCCGCCGCTCGATCGACTCAAGGTCCGCCAGCATCAGCTCCGTCTCGATCGTTTCGGCATCCGCCACGGGGTCGATCCGCCCCTCCACATGGGTGATATCCCCATCTTCGAAACAGCGCAGCACATGGGCGATGGCATCGCATTCGCGGATATTGGCAAGGAACTGGTTCCCCAGCCCTTCCCCCTTCGACGCCCCGCGCACCAGACCCGCGATATCGACAAAGGTCATCCGCGTCGGGATGATCTGCTTGGAACTGGCTATCGCCGCCAGCTTGTCCAGCCGCGCATCCGGCACCGCCACCTCGCCCACATTCGGCTCGATGGTGCAAAAGGGGAAATTGGCTGCCTGCGCCGCCGCCGTCCGCGTCAACGCATTGAACAGGGTCGACTTGCCGACATTCGGCAGACCCACGATCCCCATCTTGAAACCCATCGTCCCGCTCTCCCTGTCTGACGGGCCGCTTCTAGTTTGATGCCCCGCCCTTATCAAGTTCCGCGACCACGCCACCCGCCCCATCCGCGCCACCCCTCCGGCACCACAGCAAAGACCCAGCGCGCGCGCCCTTCATTTTCCGTCCCCAAATATCCCACGGGGGAAGCCATCGGTCGCCCCGACCGATGGCGGCGGGGGTGTGAAACCCCCGCTCCCGCCGCCCGCCCCGCAGCCAACCGCCCATTGATCTTTCCCCCCGCCTCCTGCAAAACCGCCGCCAAGGGACACAGGGGACGGGGCCAGCCAATGACCAGAATCGACGCCACCTTCGCGCGCCTGCGGGCCGAAGGCAAAAAGGCCTTCGTCAGCTACATCATGGGCGGCGACCCCGATGCCGCGACCTCTCTCGCCGTCATGCAGGGCCTTCCGGCTGCGGGCGTGGACATCATCGAACTCGGCCTGCCCTTCACCGATCCCATGGCCGACGGCCCCACGATCCAGCTTGCGGGTCAGCGCGCGCTCGACAAGGGCATGACGATGGATGACGTCCTCGACATGGCGCGCGCCTTCCGCAAGGGCGACGACAGCACGCCGATCGTCCTCATGGGCTACTACAACCCGATCTATTCCCGCGGCGTGGACCGCTTCCTCGCCGACGCGAAAGAGGCTGGCATCGACGGACTCATCGTCGTGGACCTGCCCCCCGAAGAAGATGACGAGCTTTGCATCCCCGCCCAGAAGGCGGGCCTCAACTTCATCCGCCTCGCCACCCCCACGACGGATGCCAAGCGCCTGCCCAAGGTGCTGCAGAACACCTCGGGCTTCGTCTATTACGTCTCCATCACCGGCATCACCGGCGCGGCGGCGGCACAGGCCACCGATGTCGGCCCCGAAGTCGCCCGCATCAAGGCCGCGACCGACCTGCCGGTGATCGTGGGCTTCGGCATCAACACCCCCGAAAGCGCCCGCGCCATCGCCTCGGTCGCCGATGGCTGCGTCGTGGGCTCCGCCATCGTCAAGGACATCGGCGCGGGCAAGCCCGTGTCCGAAGTGCTGACCTTCGTCTCTACCCTCGCCGCCGGGGCCCACTCTGCCTGACCCTTCCTTGGGCCCCCTGTTTCCTTAGTCATTGTCCGGTTTCCTGAATGTGCCAGCCCCACACCGCCGCCGCCGCCGCCGCCCTCTTCCTCGCCCTGATGCCCCTGCCTTCGGGCGCGGTGGTGATCCTCGACAGCACATGGGAAGAAAACGGCGGCAGCGACGCTTCCCCGGCGGACGGCTTCGCCGCCCATGTGGCACTGGCGATGGAACCGCAATTCGCCGCGATCTTCGGCCTGCATGACGGCAGCAGCTACGGCGGGTCCGCCACATGGATCGGCAACGATCAGGACCATGGCTACCTGCTCACCGCCGCGCACAATTTCGGCGCAGGAGAGGATGCGTCCGCCTGGACCTACTGGTCGCGCGAAGGCACGGCCTATGACGCGGTCGACCTCTACATCCATCCCGGCTACGACCCCGACGACGACACGACCTCGGGCTACGACATGGCCATCGTCATCCTCGACGCCCCGGTCACCGATGCGGGCCCCCAACCACTTCTCTACAGCGGGCGCGACGAATTGGGGCGTGTCCTCACCATCACCGGCTACGGATCACGCGGCATCGGATCATCGGGCGAAGCCGATGACTACTATGACTTCGACGGCGAAACCCCCGCCGCCGCCCGCAACATCGTGGACGAGGTGGACGGCGAAAACGGCACCAACTGCCTGATCATCGATTTCGACAGCGAAGCAGGCGACGCCTCGGTGATGGGCGAGGCGCTGCCGCTCGACCCGATGGAAGGCATCCTCGGCAGCGGCGACAGCGGCGGCGCGGCTTGGATCGAAACGCGGCAAGGCTGGGCCATCGCGGCGACCAACACATGGGGCGACGATTCCGTCTACGGCTCCATCTCCGGCCTCAGCCGCGTGTCCACGCAGCTTGACTGGATCACCTCGGTCTTTCCCGGCATCCGCACCGCACGCTGAACCCGCCCCTCACGCCGCGTTCGGGAACCGCCGCTGATCCGACAGCCGCGCCGCCAGCGACAGCAGGTCCGCCGCAAGCCGCGCCACCTCTGCCTCGTCGGCGAGTGCCGCGACCTGCGCCAGATCGCCCTCCACCGCCGCGCGGCCCAGCGCCGCCAGCGCCCGCCCCTTGGGCGTCAGCCACAGGCATTTCGACCGCCCATCGCGCGGATTGGGCTCCAGCCGCACCAGACCCCGCGCTTCCATCACCGCGACCGTGTGCGACACGCTCGTCTTCGGCCAGCCAAAGGCCTGCGCGACCGAGATCGGCGTCTGCCCCTCGCCCAGCCGCGCCAACCGGTCCAGCACGGCGAATTGCGCCCCGCTCACCCCCTTGGGCAACCGCGCCTCCAACAGACGCTGCGCCGAATGATGCGCGGCGGAAACGGCAGCAATCAGCGCAAGAACAGGACGCAGCGGGTCGGTCATTGGCACACCTCGGGGTCAGAACACCCCTCTCGCCTGCAATCCCCATGCCAGCCTCGCACCACATGGTCCGACACCGCACCGCCCGCCACAACCCTTGCCCCGTCGCCCCCCCATTGGTAAGCAAACCCAACCAATCCCGCCGCCCGGAGTCCGCAATGCCCGTCATCACCTGCATCGACGACCTCAAGCGCCTCCACAAGCGCCGCACGCCCAAGATGTTCTTCGACTACTGCGAAAGCGGCAGCTACACCGAACAGACCTTCCGCGAAAACACGTCAGACTTCGCCCGCCTCCGCCTTCGCCAGAAGGTCGCGGTCGACATGCTGGGCCGCCGCACCGACAGCACCATGATCGGCGAGAAAGTGGCCATGCCCGTCGCCCTCGCCCCCGTCGGCATGACCGGCATGCAAAGGGCGGATGGAGAGATCAAGGCCGCCCGCGCCGCCGAAAAGTTCGGCCTGCCCTTCACCCTCTCCACCATGTCCATCTGCTCGATCGAAGACATCGCGGAACACAGCAAGAAACCCTTCTGGTTCCAACTCTACGTCATGAAGGACGAAGAATTCGTCGACAACGCCATCGAACGCGCCCGCAAGGCCGGCTGTTCGGCGCTGGTGCTGACGCTGGACCTCCAGATCCTCGGCCAGCGCCACAAGGACCTCAAGAACGGCCTGTCGGCACCGCCGCGCCTGACGCTGAAAAACATCCTCGACATGGCGATCCGCCCGCAATGGTCGCTGGAAATGCTCGGCACCCAACGCCGCACCTTCCGCAACATCGTGGGCCATGCCAAAGGCGTGGGCGACCTCTCTAGCCTGATGAGCTGGACCAACGAACAGTTCGACCCACAGCTTGACTGGAAGAAAATCGCCCGCATCCGCGACAAATGGGGCGGCAAGCTGATCCTGAAAGGCATCCTCGACGAAGACGACGCCCGCGCCGCCGCCGATTTCGGTGCCGATGCCATCATCGTATCAAACCACGGCGGCCGCCAACTCGACGGCGCGCTCTCGTCGATCCGAATGCTCCCCCGCATCGTCCGCGCCGTGGGCGACCGAACCGAAGTCTTCCTCGACAGCGGCATCCGCTCCGGTCAGGACGTGCTCAAGGCCATGGCACTCGGCGCCAAGGGCACCTTCATCGGCCGCGCCTATATCCACGGCCTCGGTGCGATGGGCGAGGCGGGCGTGACGGCGGCGCTGGAAGTGATCCGCAAGGAGCTTGACATCACCATGGCGCTGTGCGGCGAGAAGTCGGTGGCGAACCTCGGCCACCACAACCTGCTGATCCCCAAGGATTTCGAAGGCGACTACCTGTAAGCGCCGCGCCTTTGACCACCCCCCGGGGGCGCTTCGCCCCCCGGACCCCCAGAGGATATTTGAAAACGGAAAATGGGGCAGCCGTCAGGCCAAGGCCCGCCGCTGCCGCGCCATCATGGGTGCAAGGATCAGCACCGCCAGCAGCATCGCGGCGGCAAAGACAAAGGCGAAGCGCAGGCCAAAGGCCCCGGCCAGAAAGCCCAGCGTCGGCGGCCCGAAGAAATAGCCGAAATAGCCAAACAGCGTCGCCCGCGCCACCGCCCGCGCCCGCGCCTCTGGCTCTGCCAGCCGACCGACCATGGAAAATGCCGTGGGCGCGATCACCGAAGACCCGATCCCCATCACGATGAACCCCGCATAGGCCATCGCGGGTGTGGTCGCCATCGCCGCCACCAGCGCCCCGCAGGCCGACAGCACCGCGCCCCCCATCAGCAGCCGGAACGGATCGACCCGCTGCACGATCCCCTGCCCCGCCAACCGCGCAAAGCCCATGGTCAGCGCCAGCACGGCAGGCCCCATCGCGCCCTCTTCCGGTCGCCCGCCCAAGGTCTTTTCGATATGCAGCGCCGACCAGTTCTCTGCCGCATTCTCGGTCAGGAAGGCGATCAGCACGATGCCCCCCCCGATCACCGGGATCAGCCCCAGATGCCCCGCCGTCCCGTCCTTGGGCTTTCTCAGCCCATGGATCGTCCCGTCGCGTTCAAACGTCGCCAGCGCCATCACCCCCGCCAGTGCAGCGCAGACCCCCATCACCCAATCCGGCGACCACCCGGCCCCCCGCATGAACCCCGTGGAAATCGCGCCCCCCGCATAGCCGAAACTATAGGCCGCATGGCACAGGTTCATCAGATGCAGGCCCCGGTCATTCTCTAGCGCCGACACGCGGGCATTCATCAGCACGTCGGTCAGCCCCGTCGCCCCCCCGCAGCACATCATGGCCAGCGGAAAGACCCAGACCAGATGCGCCTGTCCCGGCAGCGCAAAGGCCGCCGCCATCAGCAGCGTGGCGACAGGCAGCGCCACCCGCCCCAGCATCGCCCCGATCAGCGGTGCCAGCAGCATCGCCGTCACGGCCGCCAGCGGCGTGGGCAGGATGACCAGCCCCAGCTCCGCCTCTGTCACGCCCAACTGCGCCTTCAGGTCCGGCAGCACGGCGGCGAATGTCCCCCACAGCACCCCCATCGCGGCGAAGGCGGCAATCGGCGCGCGTGCCGTGGCAAGGGTCGAGGCGATGGTCATGGGGGATGTCTCCTGCCTGTTCCAGCTAGCCCGCCCCCGCCCCCCCGGCAAGCCCAGCACCGACCGCCACCCGCCCGCAACCGACCCCGCTTTCCTTAGGATTCCCGCTTCCCTTCCAGCCGAATCGCGGCTATAGCCCCCCGGTCGCGTCGCACACCCTTGGAGGGCGGCGGACTTACATCATTGGAGACTGACTATGGCTCGCGAGATCCCCGATCTTCTGGCTGTGGTACGGACGGGGACAGGCAAGGGGGCCGCCCGTCAAGCCCGTCGTGAAGGCAACGTACCCGGCATCATCTATGGCGACGGCAAAGAGCCGACGCCGATCAACCTGAACTACAACTACCTGCTCAAGCGCCTGCGTCAGGGCCGCTTCCTGCAGACCCTCTTCAACCTCAAGGTCGAAGGCGGCGAGGAAGTGCACGTGATCTGCCGCGGCGTGCAGCGCGATGTGGTGAAGGACCTTCCCACCCATGTCGACTTCATGCGCATCCACGACGAGTCGCGCATCAACCTCTTCATCCACGTGACCTTCATCAACCACGAAGCCTCGCCTGGCCTCAAGCGCGGCGGCACCCTGACGGTCGTCCGTCCGGAAGTGGAACTGGAAGTCGTGGCCGGGGACATCCCGGACCACATCACCGTGGACCTGACGGGCAAGCAGATCGGCGACGTGATCCACATCAACGATGTGGACCTGCCGAACGGTGCCAAGGCCACGATCGCGCGCAACTTCGTGATCGCGAACATCGCCGCTCCCACCGGCCTCGCCGCGTCGGAGTGATCCTTCGGGATCGGTGAACACAGGGCGCGTCCGGGCAACCGGGCGCGCCCTTTCCTATTCCGCCTGCGCCAGATGATGCGCCAGACGCGGGTCCTCCCCGGCCACCCGCCCCGCCTTGGCCGCCAGCCGCCGCACGTAATCCGCACAGCACAGGTGGTGCAGGCGCCGCACCTCGGGCAGGGCCATCGCCTCGGCATGGATCGCGTCGAACGCCGCCGCATGGCGCAGCGCGCTCAGGTCCTCGACCGCGTTCTGCTCGGCCTTGTCGTAATAGGCATCGGTATAGCGGTCCCGCCCCGCCACCGGCGACAGCGTCCCGCGCTTCAACGAAAAACTCTCCACCGACCGCAGCATGTAATGGTTGACCTGCGCCACCTCCCACCCGCGCAGATCGTCCGGCAGGATGCGTAGGCTGTCGCCGTCCGGCATCCAGCCCGGCACCTCTTGTCCCGCCGGATTCACCCAGATCATCCCCGCGCTGCCCCACTGCTTTGCCCGCCGCAGCTTCAGCTTCTTGGGCGAATGCTCGCCCAGCCGCGCGAACCAGTCGGGCCTGCGGTGGATGGACTTGACCCAACCTGACAACCGCCCCCCCGGCACGCCCGCACGCAGGCATTGGCGGTGGGTCAGCCCGTCCTCCCATGCCACCCGCCCCGACGTGCCGAAGACGCGCCACGGGATCGACATGCCCAGAAACGGCCGCCCCGGCACGGCCAGCAGATCGACCAGCCGCCCCGCGCCCGCATGGATCACAAGGAATTCGTCCACATCCGCGACCATCACCCAATCCGCCCCCGCCACCTGCGGCACATCCTTCGCCGCCGCCAGCTTGGTCGCCGTGATGTTGCGCCCGTCCGGCACGTCCCGGCGCAGATGCGTCACCCAACCCGCCGCCTGCAACGCCTCCAGCAGCGCGGGGGACCGGTCGGTGCAGTCATTGGTGACGACGACGATGTCGGTGAACCCCATCAACCGCTGCCAGCACACCCATTCCACAAGGAACGGCCCCTCATCCTTCACCGAACAAACCACCGCGTACCGCAACGCCACCCTCCCTGACCTGCGGCCAAGGCTTGCACGGCCCGCCCGCCTGCGGCAATGGTCCCTTGCGCGGAACAGGGAAGGTGCGGCCATGAAACTCTTCGTGGGTCTCGGCAATCCGGGGGCGAAATACGCGGGCAACCGCCACAACATCGGCTTCATGGCGCTGGACCGCATCGCCGCCGACCACGGCTTTTCCCCATGGAAACACGCCTTCAAGGGCGAAATCGCCGAAGGCCGCCTCGGCGCGGGCAAGGTGCTCTTGCTCAAACCCGCGACCTTCATGAACCTCTCAGGCGAAAGCGTCCGCGCGGCGATGGATTTCTACAAGCTCACCCCTGCCGACATCACCGTCTTCCATGACGAGTTGGACCTCGCCCCCGGCAAGTGCCGGGTCAAGCAGGGCGGGGGCCATGCAGGACATAACGGCCTGCGCTCGATCCACCAGCACCTGAACACCGACGCCTACGCCCGCATCCGCCTTGGCATCGGCCATCCCGGCCACAAGGATGCGGTGGCGGCCTATGTGCTGCACGATTTCGCCACGGCCGATCAGGACTGGCTCGACGACCTGCTGCGCGGCATTTCGGACGGAGCGGCGGCACTGGCCGATGGCGACGGCGCGCGCTTCATGAACGCCGTCGCGCTGCGGACCGCGCCCCCCCGGTCGTCGGACAGGGCCGATGCGAAGGCCGAAACGAAGCCGGAGAAACCTGCCGCACCCGCCCAGGATGACCCCCGCAGCGCGATGCAGAAGCTATTGGACAAGTTCCGCTAGGCACGATTTTCCTGCGAAAATCGTGGCCAACGATCCTTCTGCGAAGGATCCCCTTCCCCCGACAGGCAAAGCATCGATCCTTCGCAGAAGGATCGCCCCGAAGGTTTTTCGCCAGAAAAACCTTCCCCCCGTCACGCCACAGGGAATGGATCCACCGGATACCCCACCCCCGTCAGATACAGCCCCTGTGGCGGGCAGACCGGACCACAGGCCGCCCGGTCCCGCGCCTCCAGCGCCGCCCGCACATCCTCGGGCGACCAGCTTCCCGCCCCCACCCGCTCCAGCGTGCCCACGATGGACCGCACCTGATTGTGCAGGAAACTCCGCGCCCTGAGCGTAAAGCGATACTCCACACCCCCCGCCACCGACACCTCGTCGATGGAAATCTCGTCCAGCGTCTTCACCGGGCTTTTCGCCTGACACATCGTGGACCGGAACGTCGTGAAATCATGCAGCCCCACCAGATGCGCTGCCCCCGCCCGCATCGCGTCCAGATCCAGCCGATGCGACACCTGCCACGCCAGCCCCCGGTCATGCGTCAGCGGTGCCCGCCGCGCGATCAGGCGGAACAGATACCGCCGCTCCACCGCGCTGAACCGCGCGTGGAACTCGTCGTCCACCCGCGCCGCCCGCAGCACCGCCACCGGGGCGGGCTTCAGATGGAAGTTCAGCGCCTCTGACAGACGGAACGGGTCCCACTCCCGCCCCATGTCGCAATGCGCCACCTGCCCCGTCGCATGCACCCCGGCATCCGTCCGCCCCGCCGCCGCGATCGTATGCTCCCCCGGTTCCAGCCGCGCCAAGGCCGCCTCCACCGCCGCCTGCACCGAAGGCTGCCCGGCAGCCTGCCGCTGCCAGCCATTGAACGGCCCGCCGTCATAATCGATCAGAAGCGCATAACGTGGCATAGGCGCGGGTTAGCCCAAGCCGCGCCACCTGTCCACCGCACTACACATTCACAAATCGAATGCCTATCTTCGCAGCGAAGCCAAAGGAAAACGCCGTGGCCCTCTCTGCCCTCACCGACGGGATCACCCGCAGCCTCGAAGGCGCCGCCGCCTCGGTCAGCGAAGCCCTCTTCGAACCCGTTATCCGCCTTGGCGTCACGGGCCTGTCGCGCGCGGGGAAAACCGTCTTCATCACAGGGCTTGTCGCCAACCTCCTCGACCGGGGCCGGATGCCGCAACTCTCCGCCCATGCGGCGGGCCGGATCGAGTCCGTCTGGCTCCAGCCCCAACCCGACCTCACCCTTCCCCGCTTCGATGTCGAAGGCCACCTCGCCGCGCTGACGGGCGACGCCCCGCGCTGGCCCGCCTCCACCCGCGCCGTCTCGGAACTGCGCCTTTCTTTCCGCCTGCGCCCCGACGGTTGGTTGTCCTCGCTCCAAGGCCCGCGCACCGTCCATCTCGACATCGTGGACTACCCCGGCGAATGGCTGCTTGACCTCGCCCTTCTCGACAAAAGCTACGAACAGTGGTCCGACGAAGTCCTCAGCCGCATGGCCAGACGGCCCGAAGCGGCGGATTACCTCGCCACCGCCCGGGCCGAAGACGGCGCGCTGACCCTAAACGAACCGCGCGCCCAATCCCTCGCCGCGCTCTTCACCGCCTATCTGGGCAAAGCCCGCCACGCCGGATGGGCCGATTGCACGCCGGGCCGCTTTCTCCTTCCCGGCGACCTTGCAGGCTCCCCCGCCCTCACCTTCGCGCCGCTCCCCCGCCCCGCCTCCGCCCCGCGCGGCTCTCTCTGGCACGAAATGGACCGCCGCTTCGAAGGCTACAAAGCCCAAGTCGTCCAACCCTTCTTCCGCGCCCATTTCGCCCGCATCGACCGCCAGATCGTCCTTGCCGACGTCCTTGGCGCGATCCACCAAGGCCCGCAGGCGCTGGAAGACCTGCGCCGCGTCATGGCCGATGTGCTGTCTGCCTTCCGCCCTGGCCGCAACGGCTGGCTCACCGCACTGCTCGGCGGCAAGCGCGTCGAACGCATCCTTTTCGCCGCGACCAAGGCCGACCACCTGCACCACAGCCAACACGCCGCCCTCACCGCCATAACCGAAGCGATGCTGCGCGAAGCGAAAGACCGCGCCGATTTCGCAGGCGCCCTCACCGCCGCCATGTCCCTTTCCGGCTTCCGCGCCACGGTCGAAGAAACCGTCACCCGCGACGGGCGCGACCTTGACTGCGTGCGCGGCAGGCTGACCGATGGCCGCACCGTCGCCCTCTTTCCCGGTCGCCTGCCCGACGACCCCGCGCGCCTCCTCTCTCCCGCCCGCCAAGGCGCGGAAAAATGGCTCGACGCCGAATTCGGCCTCATGTCCTTCGAACCGCCCCTCCGCATGGCCCGCCGCCCCGGCGAAGGCCCGCCCCATATCCGCCTTGACCGCGCGCTGGAATTCCTGATCGGAGACAGGCTGTGACCGCCGACAAACCCTTCCTTCTGGAACGCAGCGAACAGGCCGACCCCTCCCTCGCGCCCCCCGTCCCCGAAACCCTGCCCGAAGGCCGCGCGATGCAGACCGCGATGCGCCTTGCCGCCGCGCGCCGCCGCCGTTCGGCCTTGGGCCGCTTCGCCCTCTGGTCCTTCGGCGCGCTCTTCTCCTTCATCCTCTCGGTCGCCGCCTGGGATTTCGTCACCTCGCTTTTGACGACCAACACCCTCCTTGGCACCACCGCCCTCATCCTCGTAGGCGCGGCCCTCCTCGCCGCGCTCCTTCTGGCCCTGCGCGAGGCCGCCGCCTTCGCCCGCCTCTCCAGCCTCGACAGCCTGCGCGCCCGCGCCACCACCGTCACCACCCTTGCCGAAGCGCGCAGCCTCAAGTCCCGCATCACCACCCTCTACAAAGGCCGCGCCGACATGGCGTGGTCCCTGTCGCGCCTTGCCGAACGCGATGCCGACATCCTCGACCACGATGCCCTGCTGCGGCTGACGGAAACCGAACTCATGGCCCCCCTCGACACCGCCGCCCGGACCGAGGTCGAGGCCGCCGCCCGCCAAGTCGCCACCGTCACCGCCCTTGTCCCCCTCGCGCTGGCCGATGTCGCCGCCGCCCTCTTCGCCAATCTCCGCATGATCCGCCGCATCGCCGAAATCTACGGTGGCCGCTCCGGCACGCTCGGCTCGCTGCGCCTTTTGCGCCGCGTCTTCGGCCACCTGATCGCCACGGGGGCCGTGGCCCTGACCGACGACCTCATCAGTTCCGTCGCAGGCGGCGGGGTCCTGTCCAAACTCTCCCGCCGCTTTGGCGAAGGCATGGTCAACGGCGCGCTCACCGCCCGCGTCGGCATCGCCGCGATGGAGGTCTGCCGCCCCCTTCCCTTCGACGCCCTCCCCCGCCCCGGCGTGACCGAAACCGTCAGCCGCGCGCTTGCAGGCTTCTTCAGCCGCGAAAAGGACTAAAGCCCCGCCGCGATCTTGCGGAACAGCGCGATATTCCCGTCCGCCACACCGGGGTCTTCAAACCCCCGGTCGGCGGCATTGACCGCGATCACCACGCCCCGCGCCCGGTCGATCCAGATATACTGCCCGTATATCCCCTGCGCGTTCACCTCTCCCGGCCCGGCCCCGTCGGCAATCCACCACTGATACCCATAGCCCACGCCACCGGGGGCCTGCGGCGACGTGGACGCCTCCACCCAGTCCCGCGGCACGACCTGCCGCCCCTGCCACTGGCCGCCCTGCGCGATCATCTGCCCGAACCGCGCGTAATCCCGCGTCGTCACGTTCAACCCGCCCAGCACGAAACTCACCCCATACCCATCCGTCAGGTAATAGGGCGCCTTCTCCATCCCCAAAGGCGCAAGGATATGCCGCTCCAGCAACTCAGGAATATCCTCCCCCGTCGCCCCCCGGATGATCATCCCCAGCACATGCGTATCAATAGACACGTAATGCCACCGCGCCCCCGGCTCTGCCTCGCGCTCTTTCAGACTGGCCGCAAAGCCGTCCATCGATTGGCCCAGCGCCAGCACACGCCCCATGCGGTTGATGTCGCTCCAGAAGTCCAGATAATCCTCGTTGAACTTCACCCCGGATGACATCGTCAGGATGTGCCGCACCGTCGCCCCGTCATAGGCCGTCCCCGCCAGTTCCGGCACATATTTCACCACCGGATCATCCAGACTGGCGATCTTGCCCTCGGCATAGACCACCCCGAACAGCGCCGACAGATAGCTCTTCGCCATGCTCCACGAAATCCGCAG
>JBDKFE010000120.1:0-11859 GCA_039798885.1 Pseudomonadota bacterium
CCCCCCCCCCCCCCCCCCCCCCCCCCCCCCCCCCCCCCCCCCCCCCCCCCCCCCCCCCCCCCCCCCCCCCACCCCCCTGTTGCATCTGTCTTGCAGCCTTGCGCCTTGCCATGGCGTCGGACCGGGGGACTTTGCGTCCCCCGGACCCCCTGCAGGATATTTGAAGAACGGAAAATGAGGCAGGTTGCGGTCTGCCCCGTCTCCGGGCGTCAGGCGTGGATCGCGCCGTCGCCGCAGGCCAGCGCCGCTTCGCGCACCGCCTCAGAGTAGGTCGGGTGGGCGTGGCAGGTCAGGGCGAGGTCCTGGGCTGAGGCACCGAATTCCATGGCGACGCAGACCTCGTGGATCAGGTCGCCCGCCATCGGGCCGATGATATGGGCGCCGAGGATGCGGTCGGTGGCCTTGTCGGCGAGGATTTTGACGAAGCCTTCGCCTTGGAACACGGCCTTGGCGCGGCCATTGCCCATGAAGGAGAACTTGCCGATCTTGTAGGCGCGGCCTTCCTCTTTCAGCTGTTCTTCGGTCTTGCCGACGGTGGCCACTTCGGGTGTGGTGTAGATCACGCCGGGGATGACGCCGTAATTCACATGGCCCGCCTTGCCGGCAAGGATTTCGGCCAGTGCCATGCCTTCATCTTCGGCCTTGTGGGCGAGCATGGGGCCCACGATCGCGTCGCCGATGGCGTAGAGGCCGGGGATGGTGGTGGCGAAATGGGCATCGGTCTTGACCTGACCGCGGGGGAGCGTCTCGACGCCCAAGGCTTCGAGGCCCAGGCCTGCGGTGAAGGGGCGGCGGCCTGTGGCGACGAGGACGGTGTCGGCGTCAAGCGTCGCATCGGCGTCGGTCTTGCGGAGTTTGTAGCGCAGGGTGGCGCCCGTGGCGGTTTTGTCCACGCCCTGCACGGCGGCGCCGAGGATGAATTTCAGGCCCTGTTTCGTCAGGATGCGCTGGAAGGTCTTGGCGACTTCGGCATCCATGCCGGGGGTGATGGCGTCGAGATATTCGATGACGGTCACCTCGGCCCCGAGGCGGGCGTAGACGCTGCCCATTTCGAGCCCGATGACGCCTGCGCCGATGACGGCGAGTTTGGCGGGGATTTTGTCCAGCGTCAGGGCCCCGGTGGAGGTGACGATGGTCTTTTCATCGACGGTCACGCCGGGGAGGGAGGCGGATTCCGATCCGGTGGCGATGACGATGTGCTTGGCGCTGTGGACCTCGTCGCCAACCTTGACCTGTCCGGCGGCGGGGATGGAGCCCCAGCCCTTGAGCCATGTGACCTTGTTCTTTTTGAAGAGGAATTCGATGCCCTTGGTGTTCTGGGCGATCACGTCATCCTTGTAGCCCAGCATCTTGGCCCAATCGACGGTGGGCTTCGCGCCCATGATGCCCATCTTTTCGAAATTCTCGTGCACTTCGTGCAGGTGATGGGTGGCGTTCAGCAGGGCCTTTGACGGGATGCAGCCGACATTGAGGCAGGTGCCGCCGAGTGTGTCGCGGCCTTCGACCACGGCGGTTTTCAGGCCGAGCTGCGCGCAGCGGATGGCGCAGACATAGCCGCCGGGGCCACCGCCGATGATGATGACGTCGAAGTCTGACATGGTGTTCTTCCTTTACGGATCAGATCAGGGCGGCCAGCATGAGGCCGAGCGTGGCGAACCAGCCCACGGCCCAGATGGCCGAGCGCCAGAGACGCCAGCCCAAGGCATAGGCCGGGATGTAGAGAAGCCGCGCGCCGAGATAGGCAAAGGCGCAGGCGGCGGTGAAAGGGGTGGACTGGTCCGAGAGGGTGACCACGACCACGGCGAGGGTGAAGAGGATCAGCCCTTCGAAATGGTTGTTGAGCGCGCGCTGCAGGCGGGCGGTGGGGGTGGAGAGGGGCCGTTCGGGCGGTGTGTCGCGGGGGCCAGAGGTGTAGCGGGTGCCAAGCTCCATGTTGGCGGGGATGGCATAGAGGATGAACTGCACCATTTGCAGCAGGCCTGCGAGGGTGAGGGCGGTGAGTTCGGGGGTCATGCGTTTTGTCCTTTTGCCATCGCGTCCCGGGCTTGACCCGGGACCTCCTGTGTCGGTGGAGGCCCCGGGTCAAGCCCGGGGCGCGCGTCGGCCTTGTTTACAGGTCCATCAGCAGGCGGCGCGGGTCTTCCAGCGCTTCTTTCACGCGGACGAGGAAGGTCACCGCGCCTTTGCCATCGACGATGCGGTGGTCGTAGGAGAGGGCGAGATACATCATCGGGCGGATGACGATCTGGCCGTTCACGACCACGGGGCGATCTTGGATCTTGTGCATCCCGAGGATGCCCGATTGCGGCGGGTTCAGGATGGGCGAGGACATGAGCGAGCCATAGACGCCGCCGTTCGAGATGGTGAAGCTGCCGCCCTGCATTTCGGCCATCGACAGTTTGCCGTCGCGGGCGCGGATGCCCAGTTCGGCGATCTTCTTTTCGATTTGGGCAAAGCTCATCTGGTCGGCATCGCGGACCACGGGGACGACGAGGCCGGAGGGGGTGCCGACGGCGACGCCCATGTGGACGTAGTTCTTGTAGACCACGTCCTGACCGTCGATTTCGGCGTTGACTTCGGGCACTTCTTTCAGGGCGTGGCAGCAGGCCGTCACGAAGAAGGACATAAAGCCCATTTTGACGCCGTGCTTCTTTTCAAAGGCGTCCTTGTAGGCGTTGCGGAGGTCCATGATGCCGGACATGTCGACCTCGTTATAGGTCGTCAGCATCGCAGCGGTGTTCTGCGCGTCCTTCAGGCGGCGGGCGATGGTCTGGCGCAGGCGCGTCATTTTCACCCGTTCTTCGCGCGCGGCATCGTCGGCGGGGACGGGGGCGCGGGGGATGGCGGCGGGCGCGGGGGCGGGGGCTGCGGCGGCGGCGGCGGCACCTGCGGCACCTGCGACGGCGCGGGCGACGTCTTCCTTCATCACGCGGCCATCGCGGCCCGTGGCCTGCACTTGGTCACGGGTGAGGCCCGCTTCGGCCAAGGCTTTCTTTGCGGCGGGGGCGTCTTCGACATCCTTGGCGGCAGGGGCGGGGGCGGGGGCTGCGGCGGGCGCGGCCTCGGCCTTCGGGGCCGGGGCGGCGCTGGCCGCGCCTTCGGTCATGATGGCGAGGCGGGCATTGGCGGCCACGGTCGCGCCTTCGGGGGCGATGATTTCGGTCAGTACGCCAGAGACGGGGGCGGGCACTTCCACCGACACCTTGTCGGTTTCCAGTTCACACAGCATTTCGTCCTGTTTGACGAAATCGCCGGGCTTTTTGAACCAGGTGGAGACGGTAGCCTCGGACACGCTTTCGCCGAGGGCGGGCACCATAACATCGGTCATCTTCGGTTCCTCCGCGCCGCTTGCTGGGCGCCTATCGTTGGGGTCTGGCCCGCGCCGGGGGCGGCGCGGGCGGGATGGGGTCAGGCGGTGCCGCCGAGGGCTTCGTTCACCAGTGCCTCCTGTTCGGCCTTGTGCCGCGAGGCGAGGCCCGTGGCAGGCGAGGCAGAGGCGGCGCGGCCCGCATAGGCCGCACGCTTCGACTTTGCGCCGATGCGGGTGAGGACCCATTCGAGGTTGGGTTCCACGAAGGTCCAGCCGCCTTGGTTTTTCGGCTCTTCTTGGCACCAGATGATGTCGGCATCCTTGAAGCGTTCCAACTCCTTGACCATGGACATGGCCGGGAAGGGGTAGAACTGTTCAAGGCGCAGAAGGTAGACGTCGTCCAGCCCGCGCTTGTCGCGTTCGGCCAGCAGGTCGTAATAGACCTTGCCAGAGCAGATGACGACGCGCTTGATCTTGGCGTCCGGTTTCAGTTTCAGGTCGGAATGGCCCTTCTGCGCGTCGTCCCAGAGGACGCGGTGGAAGGTGGAGCCGGTCGTGAAATCTTCGGCGTCCGAGATGCAGAGCGGGTGGCGCAGCAGCGATTTGGGCGTCATCAGGACCAGCGGCTTGCGGAAGCTGCGGTGGATCTGGCGGCGCAGGATGTGGAAGTAGTTGGCCGGGGTGGAGCAGTTGGCCACGATCCAGTTGTCTTCTGCCGAAAGCTGGAGGAAGCGTTCGAGGCGGGCGGAGGAGTGTTCCGGGCCCTGCCCTTCGAAGCCGTGGGGCAGCAGCATCACAAGGCCGGACATCCGCAGCCATTTGCGTTCGCCCGAGTTGATGAACTGGTCGAACATGATTTGCGCGCCATTGGCGAAGTCGCCGAATTGGGCTTCCCACATCACCAGCGCGTTGGGTTCGGCCAGCGAGTAGCCATATTCAAAGCCCAAGACCGCATATTCCGAGAGCATCGAGTCGATGACCTCGTACCGGGCTTGCCCGGCGCGGATGTGGTTCAGGGGGTAGTGGCGTTCCTCGGTCGTCTGGTCGATGAAGGCCGAGTGGCGCTGCGAGAAGGTGCCGCGCGTGCAGTCCTGACCAGAGAGGCGGACGGGGAAACCTTCGGTGGCGAGGCTGCCGAAGGCGAGCGCTTCGGCGGTGGCCCAGTCAAAGCCCTTGCCGGTTTCGAACATCTGGCGCTTTGCTTCCAGTTGCCGGGCGACGGTCTTGTGGATGTCGAACCCATCCGGCACGCGGGTCAGGGCCGCGCCGACATCCTTCATGGTTTCGGGTTTGATGGCGGTCTGGCCGGGCTGGTATTCCTCTTTTTCGCGGTCGAGGCCGGACCAGCGGCCATCCAGCCAGTCGGCCTTGTTCGGTTTGAAGTTCTTGCCGATTTCGAACTCTTCGTTCAGGCGCGATTGGAAGGCGGCCTTCATATCCTCGATCTCGCCCTCGGGGATGAGGCCGTCTTTGACGAGGCGTTCGGTGTAGAGTTGCAGCGTGGTCTTCTGCCGCTTGATGCGGGTGTACATGGCCGGGTTGGTGAACATCGGCTCGTCGCCTTCGTTGTGACCGAAGCGGCGGTAACAGAAGATGTCGAGCACCACGTCCTTGTGGAACTTCTGGCGGAATTCGGTGGCGACGCGGGCGGCGTGGACCACGGCTTCGGGGTCATCGCCGTTGACGTGGAAGATCGGTGCTTCGACCATCAGGGCGATGTCGGTCGGATAGGGCGAAGAGCGGCTGAAGGACGGGGCGGTGGTGAAGCCGATCTGGTTGTTCACGACGATATGGATCGTGCCGCCCGTGCGGTGGCCACGCAGGCCCGAAAGGCCGAAGCATTCCGCCACGACGCCCTGACCCGCAAAGGCCGCGTCCCCGTGCAGCAGGATGGGCAGGACAGAGGCGCGGTTGGTCTGGTCGCCATAGTGGTCCTGCTTGGCGCGGACCTTGCCGAGGACGACGGGGTTCACCGCTTCGAGGTGCGAGGGGTTGGCGGTCAGCGACAGGTGGACGGTGTTGCCGTCGAAGGTCCGGTCAGAGGAGGCGCCAAGGTGGTATTTCACGTCACCCGAACCATCCACATCCTCGGGCTTGTAGGAACCGCCTTGGAATTCGTGGAAGATGGCGCGGTAGGGTTTGCCCATGACGTTGGCCAGCACCGACAGGCGGCCACGGTGGGGCATGCCGATGACGATTTCCTTCACGCCCAGCGCACCGCCGCGCTTGATGATCTGTTCCATCGCGGGGATCAGCGCCTCGCCCCCGTCGAGGCCAAAGCGTTTGGTGCCCATGTATTTGACATGGAGGAACTTTTCGAAACCCTCAGCCTCGACCAATTTGTTGAGGATGGCGCGGCGGCCTTCACGGGTGAAGGCGATTTCCTTGCCGTAGCCTTCGATCCGTTCTTTCAGCCATGCGGCCTGTTCCGGGTCGGAAATGTGCATGTATTGCAGCGCGAAAGTGCCGCAATAGGTCCGGCGGACGATCTCGATGATCTGGCGCATCGAGGCCATTTCAAGGCCCAGCACCTTGTCGATGAAGATCGGGCGGTCGAGGTCGGCTTCGGTGAAGCCATAGGAGGCGGGGTCAAGTTCCGGGTGGAGCTTTTGGTCGCGCATCCCCAGCGGGTCGAGGTCGGCCACGAGGTGGCCGCGGATGCGGTAGGCGCGGATGATCATCAGCGCGCGGATGGAGTCGAGGACCGCGCGCTGCACCTGCGCGTCGGTGAGCGAGACGCCCTTTTCGGCGGCCTTTTCCACGATCTTGGTGGCGGCGGCCTTGGCTTCCTTGGCCGGGGCGACAGGCCATTCGCCGGTCAGCGCGGCGGTCAGGTCGTCGGCGGGGGTGGGCGGCCAGTCGGCGCGCGCCCAAGACGGGCCTTGCGCCTGCCGCTTGGCGTCGAGGTCGCTGTCGCCCAAGGCGCGGAAGAATTCGGCCCATGCGGCATCGACGGCGTTCGGGTCCTGCGCGTAGCGGGCCTGAAGCTGGTCGATATATTCGGCGTTGTGGCCTTGCAGGAAGCTTGAGGCGTGGAACTGGTCGTTGGGCGTGTGCTCGGTCATTCTTTCGACTCCTCCCCCTTCACGGGACGCGCGGACCGACGTCTCGGCCTGCTTGCGTGGGAAACATCATTCTGTTTGTCCAAACAGCGCGCTGTGCAGCGCGCGGTTCGGTTCTGCGTGGCCGAGGGAGGCCCAAACGGCGAAGGCCAGAACCCCGAACAGGGCGAGGAAGGAGGCGATGACGGTCTTTGCGCGCAGGTCCATCGTCGTATCCTCCATCGCCGGTCTCCTTATTTGCCGAGGGCTTTCATGACCGCCTCGCCCAGCGTCGCGGGGCTGTCGGCCACCACGATGCCTGCGGAGCGCATCGCTTCGATCTTTGATTCTGCGTCGCCCTTGCCGCCTGCAACGATCGCGCCGGCATGGCCCATGCGGCGGCCGGGGGGGGCGGTGCGGCCCGCGATGAAGCCCGCGCAAGGCTTGGCGCGGCCGCGCTTTGCCTCGTCCTTGAGGAACTGGGCGGCTTCTTCTTCGGCGCTGCCGCCGATTTCGCCAATCATGATGATCGATTGGGTTTCGGGGTCGGCGAGGAACATTTCCAGCACGTCGATATGTTCGGTGCCCTTGATCGGGTCGCCGCCGATGCCCACCGCCGAGGATTGGCCAAGGCCGAGGTCGGTGGTCTGCTTGACCGCCTCATAGGTCAGGGTGCCAGAGCGCGAGACGACGCCGACAGACCCGCGCTTGTGGATGTGGCCGGGCATGATGCCGATCTTGCAGGCGCCGGGGGTGATGACGCCGGGGCAGTTCGGCCCGATCAGGCGGGACTTCGACCCTTCGAGCGCGCGCTTGACCTTCATCATGTCCAGCACGGGGATGCCTTCGGTGATGCAGACGATCAATTCCATCTCGGCATCGATGGCCTCGAGGATCGAATCGGCGGCGAAGGGCGGGGGGACGTAGATCACGGTGGCGTTGGCTTCGGTTGTGGCCTTCGCTTCATGAACGGAATCAAATACCGGAAGGTTAAGGTGCGTGCTGCCGCCTTTGCCCGGTGTGACCCCGCCGACCATTTTCGTGCCATAGGCGATGGCCTGTTCGGAATGGAAGGTGCCCTGCGAGCCGGTGAAGCCCTGACAGATCACGCGGGTGTTTTCGTTGACGAGTACGGCCATGTTCGGCGTTCCTTCGGTTTGTCGGTCGCGGGTCGGGCCGGTGGTCCGGCCCGCTGTTCATTCGTAGGTGAAGCGCAGGGCGCTGTTTTCGTCCGAGGCGCAGGTCGGGTCGTTCCCGCCCGAGGTGATGGTCACGGCATAGCCGTCACCAAGGTCGAGGCGGGTGCAGCCCATGTCGTCTTTGCCGTATTCGGGTTCGTCGCCAAAGCGGTCCAGTTCGCCGCGCAGGCGGTTGGCGGCGGACTCGCTGCCGATGGTGGCGCTTTCGACCTGGCAGAAGCTGCCGTCGAGGGCGACGGTGATGAAGACCTGCGAGTCCGCCGGCGGGTAGAGGAAGCCGAGGCCCATCTCGGGGTCGGTGTCGCCTTCCCAGCCAAAGCTTTCGGACATCAGGTCATGCGTCACGGTGGCGTCCTCGCCGACGGTGGCGTAGCAGCCTTCAATGCCTTCCCGCAGGAAATCGGACTCGTTTGCCCATCCGCAGAGGGGCAGCGCACAAAGAACAAATGCAGGAAGGATGCCGCGCATCGGGTCAGCCCTTCACGGCCTTCACGATCTTCTGTGCCGCATCCGACAGGTTGTCGGCGGCGATCACGTTCAGACCGGATTTGTTGATGATGTCCTTGCCGAGTTCGACATTGGTGCCTTCAAGCCGGACGACGAGCGGGACCTTGAGACCCACTTCCTTGACCGCCGCGATCACGCCTTCGGCGATGATGTCGCAGCGCATGATGCCGCCGAAGATGTTGACGAGGATGCCTTTGACGTTGGGGTCAGAGGTGATGATCTTGAAGGCCTCGGTCACCTTTTCCTTCGTGGCACCACCGCCCACGTCAAGGAAGTTGGCGGGTTCGGCACCGTAAAGCTTGATGATGTCCATGGTCGCCATGGCAAGGCCCGCGCCGTTGACCATGCAGCCGATTTCGCCATCCAGCGCGATGTAGTTCAGGTCGAACTTGGAAGCGGCGAGTTCCTTGGGGTCTTCTTCCGTTTCATCCCGCAGGGCGGCGATGTCGGGGTGGCGGTAGAGGGCGTTGCTGTCAAAGCCCATCTTGGCGTCGAGGCATTTGAGGTTGCCGTTGGTCATGACGACCAGCGGGTTGATCTCGAGCATCTCCATGTCTTTTTCGACGAAGAGTTTGTAGAGGTTCTTCACCAGCTGGACGCATTGCTTGACCTGCTGGCCTTCGAGTTTCAGCGCGAAGGCGACGCGGCGGCCGTGAAAGTCGGACAGGCCCGTGGCGGGATCGACCGAGAAAGAGATGATCTTTTCCGGGGTGTTATGGGCCACGTCTTCGATCGACATGCCGCCTTCGGTAGAGGCGACGAAGGAAATGCGCGAGGTCTGACGGTCGATCAGGAGGGCGAGGTAAAGTTCGCGCGCGATGTCGGAGCCGTCTTCGATGTAGATGCGGTTGACCTGCTTGCCTGCGGGGCCGGTCTGGATGGTGACGAGGGTGCGGCCCAGCATCTGGCGGGCGAATTGGTCCGCCTCGGCGACGGAGCGGGCGAGGCGGACGCCGCCCTTCTCGCCGGCTTCGGGTTCCTTGAAATGCCCCTTGCCGCGGCCGCCGGCGTGGATCTGGGCCTTGACCACCCAGAGCGGACCGTCGAGTTCGCCCGCCGCCGCTTTTGCCTCTTCGGCCTTCAGGACCACGCGGCCATCCGAGACCGGGACGCCGTAGGAGCGCAGCAGCGCCTTGGCCTGATATTCGTGGATGTTCATCGGAACCGTCCCATCGCTATGGTTTTGCGGGTGCAATGCCATGGAAATGGGAAGCGGGAAAACGGTATTCTATGGTATGCCGTGGTTTCGGGGCAAAAATCGACATTCTGTGATCACACGCTGAAAATCTGTGATCACAAGTAAGATTCCGTTAGCGATAGCGGTTGATTCGACGGGTGATCCCGTCCCGGGCCTGACCCGGGACCTCGTTCCGTTTCGGGGCAGAGGCTTGGGCGGAGGTCCCGGGGCAAGCCCGGCAAGGGGTTTCAAAAGGGATCGGCGGTGAACAGGATTTGCCCGCGCGGCAGGCGGTGGGGGTGGGATTGGGCCGCGAAGCCTGCGGTTTGGGCGATGTGGAGCGCCTGCGTTTCGGTCATGTGCCACGGGAACCGGTCGGGATGGGTGACGACGCCGTCCTTCTGGCGGTGGGGGCCTGTATGGCCTTCGGGGGCGAGGAAGGCGGTGAAGATCACGCGGCGGAGGCGGGGGAAACGGGGGCGGAGATTGCTTAACGCTTCGTAAAGGCTGCGGGCGGGAAGGTGGGTGAACACGGCGAAGGCGAGGGCGGTGGTGATAGTGTCGGGGGTGTCGGGATAGGCGAAGGTTGCGTCTTCGATCAGCCGGGATTGGGGCAGGCGCAGGCGGGTAGGGTCGTCCAGTTCGGTTTCCCATCCCCTAAGCATCAGTGCGCGCGAGGCGTCGGTGGCCCAGTATTCCGCAACCATGGGGACGAGGTGGCGGCCAAGGCGCAGTGCGCCCGCACCGATGTCGAGAAGGTGGTCGTCGGGGGTCAGGCCGTGCTGGGTGAGCAAGGGCAGCACGATCCGGGGCGTTTCGTCCCAGCGGCCACCGACGATGTCGCGGTGGCGGCCCTGTGCCAGCGCCTTTTCGTAAAAGCCGGGGGCGGCGTAGGGCGAGGGGTGGGTCACTGGGCCGCGCGGCGGAGGATGGCGAGCATCAGGTCAGAGGCGCGCGCCATGTCCTGCACAGAGACCCATTCCAAAGGCCCGTGGATTTCCTGCATGCCCGTAAAGAGGTTGGGGCAGGGGACGCCCATTTCGGTAAGCCGCGAGCCGTCGGTGCCGCCCCGGATCGGGACGGAGACGGGGTCAAGGCCGATGTCGCGGCAGGCGGCGGTGGCCAGATCGACGGGGCGCATGTCGTTTTCCAGCCAGTATCGCATGTTGCGGTATTGCGGGGTGATGGTGCAGGTGATCGTGGCCCGGGGTTCGGTGGCCTGTATCGCGGCGCAGACGTGGCGGAGGATTTCGCCTTTGGCTGCAAGCCCTTCGCGTTCGAAATCGCGCAGGATGAAGCGAAGCGTCATGGCGGAGGAGCCGCCCGTCATCTCGGTCGCGTGGATGAAGCCGTCGCGGCCATCGGTGAGTTCGGGCAGCATCGTGTGCTGGGGCAGCGCGGCGATGATCTTGGCCGCAAGGTGGATGGCGTTGACCATTTTCCCCTTGGCCCAGCCGGGGTGGATCGAGACGCCTTCGATTTTGATTTCGGCCCCGTCGGCGGAGAAGGTTTCAAATTCGATCTCGCCCGCTTCGCCGCCGTCAAAGGTATAGGCCCAGTCGACGCCGAGGTCGGCAGGCAGGCGTTTGTCGACGCCGCGACCGATTTCTTCGTCCGGGGTGAAGGCAAGGCGGATGGGGCCGTGCGGGATGTCGGGGTCTTTGAGAAGCGTTTCGGCGCTATGCAGGATGATGGCGATGCCGGCCTTGTCATCGGCACCGAGCAGGGTGGTGCCAGAGGCGGTGACGATGTCATGGCCCAGCTTTTTCAACAGGTTGGGCGAGGTGTCGGGGGTGAGGGTGAGGGTCGGGTTGTCCGGGTAGGTGATCGCGCCGCCGTTGTAGCCACGGATCAGGCGGGGTTTGACGCCGGTCGCGTTGAACTGCGGGGCGGTGTCCATATGGGCGAGAAAGCCGATGGTGGGGCCGGGGGCGGTGGCGGGGATGGTGGCGAGGACCGTGCCGTAGTCGGTGAGGCGGATGTCGGCGGCGCCGATCTGTTCCAACTCCTCTACCAGCAGTTTGGCGAGGGTGAGTTGGATCGCGGTGGAGGGTTGCGACGGGCTGTCGGCGTCGGATTGGGTGTCGATGGCGCAGTAGCGCATCAGGCGGGCGGCGAGGTCTTCGGTGCGTGCGGTCATCATTGGCTCCCCTATGGTGCGGATGTGGCCGTGGGGCGGCGGGGAAGTCAATGGTGGCAGGGGGTTGGGGGATTTTGGCTGTACCGGGTTCTGTGCCGCGAAGTGTACCGCACAGTGTTCATACAAATTTGGAGAGGGTGGGGTGGGGGATCGTGGTTAAGGGTGCGGGGATGCACAGGGGATGACCCCGCCCCGAGCTTGACTCGGGGCCTCTGGGGTTGGGGCGCGGTGCTGGGGCGGTGTTGTGCGTGGGGCGCGCGGGTAGGGTGGTGGCCGTCCCGCCGGGGTGGCTGCACGTCTACGTGCGGCCGCCCCGGGGGGGCGGGACGGCCGCCGCCCGTGGCTTTGGGCCACGGGCGATGACCAACCGTCCCGCATATGTACCAAACTCCGATCCGGCAGTTTACCCCCTTGACCTTCCCCCCACTGGAACCCCCACATCCCCCCTATCAACCCGAAGGACACCCCCCATGACCACCCTCTCC
>JBDKFE010000121.1:0-8834 GCA_039798885.1 Pseudomonadota bacterium
CCGCATCCCGACACCCGAGGCTGCGGCGCATCACCATGCCCCCGCTGCCGACCCGGCCCCCGCGCCGATGGCCGAAGCTATCGCCGCGCCCGCCATCATGACATCGGCCCCCAGTGCCGAAGCCCCGGCCCCCGCCGCACCCAAGGCCGCCCCAGCGCCCAAGGCAAAGGCCGAAGCAAAGCCCAAGGCCGAGGCAAAGCCGAAAGCCGCCCCTGCCGCCAAGGCCAAGGCAGAACCCGCGCCCGCCCCGGCCCCCGTCGGCGGCAGCAAGCCCAAGGCGCTGAAGGCCGCGCGCAAGGGCGTGGCGGATGATCTGAAGGTGATCGAAGGCATCGGCCCCGCGCTGGAAAAACTGCTCAACGAAGGCGGCATCTTCCACATCGACCAAATCGCGTCCTGGGGCGCGGCAGAGGTGGAGTGGATGGACGGCAACCTCAAGGGCTTCAAAGGCCGCGTGACCCGCGACAAGTGGGTCGCACAGGCGAAACTGATTGGCGAGGTGGGGATCGAAGAGTTCCTCCGCCGCGCCAAGACGAACGATTACTGAGGCCGGGATGACCAAGCCCAGCGAACAGGACAAGGCCCTCGCACGGCAGGCGCGCACCGTCGCCTTCGTGCTGGCGGGGACCATGGTCCTGTGGATGGGCGCAAGCTTCCTTGGGGGAAGGCTGGGCTGGGAAACCCGCTTCGCCTTCCTCTTCGACCTCGCCGCCATCGCCGCGTTCATCTGGGCGCTGGTCGTGACTTACGGACTCTGGCGCAAGCGCCGGGACAATTGAGGGGCAAGACATGCTCAAGGATCAGGACCGCATTTTCACCAACCTCTACGGGATGCATGACCGCACCCTTGCAGGGGCCAAGAAGCGCGGCCATTGGGACGGCACCGCCGCGATCATCGCGCGGGGGCGGGACACGATCATCGAACAGGTCAAGGCGTCGGGCCTGCGCGGCCGGGGCGGCGCAGGCTTCCCCACGGGCCTGAAATGGTCCTTCATGCCCAAGCAGAGCGATGGCCGCCCGTCCTATCTGGTGGTCAACGCCGACGAATCCGAACCCGGCACCTGCAAGGACCGGGAAATCATGCGCCACGATCCGCACACGCTGATCGAAGGCTGCCTCATCGCCTCTTTTGCGATGGGCGCGCATGCCTGCTACATCTACATCCGCGGCGAATACATCCGCGAGCGTGAGGCGCTGCAGGCCGCCATCGACGAATGCTATGACGCGGGGCTTCTGGGCAAGAACGCCGCCAAATCGGGCTGGGATTTCGATCTTTACCTGCATCACGGGGCCGGTGCCTATATCTGCGGCGAAGAAACCGCGCTGCTGGAAAGCCTTGAAGGCAAGAAGGGCATGCCCCGGATGAAGCCGCCTTTCCCGGCGGGGTCCGGCCTCTATGGCTGCCCGACCACGGTGAACAACGTGGAATCCATCGCGGTGGTGCCCACGATCCTGCGGCGCGGGGCAGAATGGTTCGCAGGCTTTGGCCGCCCGAACAATGCGGGGACCAAACTCTTCGGCATCTCGGGCCATGTGATGAACCCCTGCGTGGTCGAAGAGGCGATGTCGATCCCGCTTAAGGAACTGCTGGACCGCCATTGCGGCGGTGTGCGCGGCGGGTGGAAGAACCTAAAGGCCGTGATCCCCGGCGGATCGTCGGTCCCGCTGCTGACGCAGGCGCAATGCGACGATGCGATCATGGATTTCGACTGGCTGCGCGAACAGCGCTCGGGCCTCGGCACGGCGGCGGTGATCGTGATGGATCAGTCCACCGATGTCATCAAGGCGATCTGGCGGCTGTCCAAATTCTACAAGCACGAAAGCTGCGGCCAGTGCACGCCCTGCCGCGAAGGCACGGGCTGGATGATGCGCGTCATGGACCGTCTGGTCCGCGGCGATGCCGAAGTCGAAGAGATCGACATGCTGCTTTCGGTGACCAAGCAAGTCGAAGGCCACACGATCTGCGCCCTTGGCGACGCGGCGGCATGGCCGATCCAGGGCCTTGTACGGGCCTTCCGGAACGAGATCGAGGATCGCATCAAGGCGAAAAAGACGGGCCGCGTCAGCGCGGTCGCGGCGGAGTGAGACGGATGGCGGCAGCCCTGACCCTTTGCATCGCGGCCCCGGGCTGCATGCAGACCGCGCCCTCGGGCGGCGGTGCGGTCGCGGCTGCGCCTCTTGTCGTGACGCGCGACGGTGCCCCCTACGCCAATTGGGAAGGCGCCGCCGCCCGCAAGCAGGCCGAGGCGGAATGCGCCGCCCTTGGCCGCAATCTGCGCCCCTCCATCTACGACCGCTATCAGGCGGGCGCTTGGGTCTATGCGGAGGGCTGCGTATGATCCGCTATGCGATATCCTTCGCCGATACCCGGTCTTGTGATCGCATGACGACGGCGAAAGCCCGCATCTTCTTGGCACGAACCGCCAAGGAGACCGCTATGAAATACCTTCCCCTGATCGCCGCCCTGATGATCGCCGCGCCCGCAGTCGCGCTGGAACCGATCCGCACCGAAAAGCACATCAACCACGTGCTGCTGCAAGGCTTCATCGGCGACGCCATCGCCGACAATTGCCCCACCATCGAACCGCGCAAGCTGCGGGCCTTGGGCGAACTGAACAAACTCCGCGCCTATGCGCAGGACAAGGGCTACACCGTTTCGGAAATCCGCGCCTTCGTGACCAACGACGAAGAAAAAGCCCGTGGCAAGGCCGAGGCTGCCGCATGGCTCAAGGCCAAGGGGGCCGAACCCGGCAAGGCCGATGCCTATTGCCAGATCGGCGAAGCGGAAATCGCCAAAGACTCCCTCATCGGCTATCTCTTGAGGTCCACGAAATGACCCAAGCCATGCACCTTGCCGAGTTGAACGTGGGCCGCCTGCTGGCCCCCACCGATGACCCGCGCGTGGCCGAATTCATGGCCTCATTGGACCGCGTGAACAGCATGGGCAAGCGGATGCCGGGCTTTGTCTGGATGATGGAAGGCTCTGGCGCACCGGGGACGGGGAATACAGAGGCCAAGATCGACGGCGACCCGCAATTCGTGTCGAACCTGACCGTCTGGGAAAGCGTCGAAACGCTAGAGGCTTTCGTCTGGAACACCGTCCACCGCCAATTCTACGAACGCCGGGCAGAGTGGTTCCACGTTCTGGGGCGGATGCATTTCGTGATGTGGTGGGTCCCTGCGGGCCACAAGCCCACGCTGGACGAGGCGCTGGCGCGGCTGGCCCATCTTCAGGCGCATGGCGACAGCGACCACGCCTTCGGCTGGAAACATCTTGAACAGGCGCAGCTGTGGAAATCCCACCGCTGCACCCAAATGGCGGCGGAGTGACGGGCATGTGCCACGGAAACCTCGACCCGAAATACGCGATGCGCGACATCGAGGCGCGCGTGAAACACCTGTCCATCGGGCAGGAAAAGACGAAACAGGCCGCCCCCGCGCCGCTGTCCGGGCTTCTTGTCCGGCTGCGCGACGCGTTGAACGGGCTGCTGCGGAAGGACCGGGCTCATGTCTAACCTGAAAAAGATCAACATCGACGGCATCGAGGTCGAAGTGGATGGGGCGATGACCATCATCCAGGCCGCCGAGGTTGCGGGCATCGAAATCCCCCGCTTCTGCTATCACGAACGCCTGTCGATTGCGGGCAACTGCCGCATGTGCCTTGTCGAAGTGGTCGGCGGCCCGCCCAAACCCGCCGCCTCCTGCGCGATGCAGGTTCGCGACCTGCGCCCCGGCCCGAACGGCGAAGCCCCGGTCGTCAAGACCAAGTCGCCGATGGTCAAGAAGGCCCGCGAAGGGGTGATGGAGTTTCTCCTGATCAACCACCCGCTCGACTGCCCGATCTGCGATCAGGGCGGCGAATGCGACCTTCAGGATCAGGCGATGGCCTATGGCGTGGACTTCTCGCGCTACCGCGAACCCAAGCGCGCGTCCGATGACCTGAACCTCGGCCCGCTGGTCGCGACGAAGATGACGCGCTGCATCTCGTGCACCCGCTGCGTCCGCTTCACGACCGAAGTCGCGGGCATCACCCAGATGGGCCAGACCGGGCGTGGTGAAGATTCCGAGATCACCTCCTACCTCAACATGACGCTCGACAGTAACCTTCAGGGCAACATCATCGACCTTTGCCCCGTCGGCGCGCTGACGTCGAAGCCTTACGCCTTCACCGCCCGCCCGTGGGAATTGACCAAGACCGAAACCATCGACGTCATGGACGCGCTGGGGTCGAACATCCGCGTGGATACCAAGGGCCGCGAAGTCATGCGCATCCTGCCGCGCAACCATGACGGCGTGAACGAGGAATGGATTTCCGACAAGACCCGTTTCGTCTGGGACGGCCTGCGCCGCCAGCGTCTGGACACGCCCTATATCCGCGAAAACGGCAAGCTGCGTAAGGCCACCTGGGGCGAGGCGCTTGTCGCCGCCGCCGCCGCGATGAAGGGCAAGCGCGTCGCGGGCATCGTGGGCGATCTGGCCCCGGTGGAGGCGATCTATTCGCTCAAGCACCTCATCGAAGGGATGGGCGGCATGGTGGAATCCCGCATCGATGGCGCGCGCCTGCCTGCGGGCAACCGCTCGGCCTATGTCGGCACCGCGCGGATCGAGGATATCGATACCGCAAAGCACATCACCCTGATCGGCACCAACCCACGCCTTGAAGCCCCGGTCCTGAACGCCCGCATCCGCAAGGCATGGTCGCTGGGCGCGGCCGTCTCGCTGATCGGCCCCGCCGCCGACCTGACCTATGACGTCACCCATGCGGGCAGCGACCGCGCGGCCCTCGTCGCCGCCGTCAAGGCCGCGACGCCGCTGGACAAGCCGGGCCTCGTGATCGTGGGGCAGGGTGCGCTGACCGAAGCCGATGGCGAGGCGGTGCTGTCCCAAGCCATGGCGCTTTGTGCCGCGTCGGGGGCGAAGCTTCTGGTGCTGCACAGCGCCGCGTCGCGTGTGGGTGCGCTGGATGTCGGTGCCGTTAGCGAAGGTGGCCTTTCCGCCGCCATCGACGGTGCCGACGTCATCTACAACCTTGGTGCGGATGAAGTGGACATCGCCCCCGGCGCGACCGTCATCTATCAGGGCAGCCACGGTGACCGTGGCGCGCACCGCGCCGACATCATCCTGCCGGGCGCCGCCTGGACCGAAGAGAACGGCCTCTTCGTCAACACCGAAGGCCGCCCCCAACTCGCCCTCCGCGCCGGTTTCGCGCCCGGCGAGGCGAAAGAGAACTGGGCCATCCTGCGCGCCCTCTCTGCCGAACTGGGCGCGACGCTGCCGTGGGACAGCATGGCGGCCCTGCGCCGTGCGCTTGTCGCCCAGCATCCGCATCTGGCCCGCATCGACGAGGTGGCGGTCAACGACTGGCAACCGCTTGCGGTGCAGGCCCCCGCCAAGGCCGATTTCCGCACGGCGGTAAAGGACTTCTACCTGACCAACCCCATCGCCCGCGCCTCTGCCCTGATGGGCGAACTGTCGGCGATGGCGGCGGAACGCGCCCGCGTGGCGATGGCGGCGGAGTGATCTGATGGCACGCAGCGCGGGCATCATCGCAGGGGCAGGGGTCGCGGCAGCGATCCTGTCCGCCTGCGCGCCCGCCGCAGGCCCCGAGGTGTCCAGCATGGGCACCTATACCCCGTCCTATCAGGGGATCGAGACGATCCTGCTGGACGGCGATCTGGTGAATTTCCGCGTCGCCATGGCAGGCGCGCGGGACAATGCGGATGTCGAGGCTTATGGGCGCTGCGCTGCCGCCCAATACGCCCTGATCCGCGGCTTCGGTTTTGCGCGCCATCTGCGCACGACCGTGGCGAAAACGGGTGAAATCTGGCGGGGGGATGCGGTCTACGTCATTTCTCCCGCCCTTCCGAAAGGGCTGAGGACGATCGACGCCGAAGTGACGGTGCGCGATTGCGGCTCTCTCGGGATACCGACGGTCTGAGGGAAAGGCATCATGACGGAATTCTTCGCTTCGGGGACGGGAACGCTGGTACTGGTGGCGGCACAGACGCTGCTGCTGGTCGGCTTCGTGATGCTGTCGATGCTCTTCCTCGTCTATGGCGACCGGAAGATCTGGGCGGCGGTGCAGATGCGCCGGGGGCCGAACGTGGTGGGTCCTTGGGGCCTGCTGCAAACCGTGGCCGATGCCGCGAAATACGTCTTCAAGGAAATCGTGGTCCCCGCAGGTGCGGACCGCCCGGTCTTCTTCCTTGCCCCGATGCTGTCCTTCGTGCTGGCGCTGATGGCTTGGGCGGTGATCCCCTTCGATGATGGCTGGGTGCTGGCCAATATCAACGTGGCGATCCTCTTCGTCTTCGCCATGTCCTCGCTGGAAGTCTATGGCGTCATCATGGGCGGCTGGGCGTCGAACTCCAAATACCCCTTCCTCGGCTCGCTCCGCTCTGCCGCGCAGATGATCTCTTACGAAGTGTCGCTGGGACTCATCATCATCGGCATCATCATCTCCACCGGGTCGATGAACCTGTCGGCCATCGTGATGGCGCAGGACGGCAATCTTGGCCTCTTCAACTGGTACTGGCTGCCGCACCTGCCGATGGTCGCGCTGTTCTTCATCTCGGCGCTGGCGGAAACCAACCGCCCGCCCTTCGACCTGCCCGAAGCGGAATCCGAACTGGTCGCAGGCTTCATGGTGGAATACTCCTCCACCCCGTTCCTGCTGTTCATGGCGGGCGAATACATCGCCATCTACCTGATGTGCGCGCTGATGAGCATCCTGTTCTTCGGCGGCTGGCTGTCGCCCATCCCGGGGCTGGCCGACGGCTGGTGGTGGATGATCGCCAAAATGGCCTTCTTCTTCTTCCTCTTCGCGATGGTGAAGGCCATCGTTCCCCGCTACCGCTACGACCAACTCATGCGGATCGGCTGGAAGGTGTTCCTTCCCCTGTCGCTCGCATGGGTCGTGATCGTGGCCTTCCTTGCGAAGTTCGAAGTGCTTGGCGGCTTCTGGGCCCGCTGGACGATCGGGGGGTAAGGGTGACCGGAGAATTCGCCTCTCGTTACTTCCTGACCGTCGGGGTCCACGATGTGGAGCTTTACCCGCTGGATGGGCAGACCTATTCCGTCATCATCGATGGCGAAATCGAAGGGCCGATTTCCGGACATCGCACAGCACATGCAAACGCCGTAAAGCGGATGAATAAAATCAACGGGTTGTCTGAGAAGGAGCGGTCGGTCATGTCTGATCTGTCGAAATGGTCGGTTGAGACGGTCGACACCTTCGACCCGGAAGGGAACGAATAATGGCAAACATCGACTGGACCCGCGCCACGCGCTATTTCCTGTTGCAGGACTTCATCAAAGGCTTCGCCCTTGGGATGAAGTACTTCTTCGCCCCCAAGGCGACGGTGAATTACCCGCATGAAAAGGGCCCGCTTTCGCCCCGGTTCCGCGGCGAACATGCGCTGCGCCGCTATCCCAATGGCGAGGAACGCTGCATCGCCTGCAAGCTGTGCGAAGCCGTCTGCCCCGCGCAGGCCATCACCATCGATGCCGAACCGCGCGAGGACGGCAGCCGCCGCACCACGCGCTATGACATCGACATGACGAAGTGCATCTATTGCGGCTTCTGCCAAGAGGCCTGCCCCGTGGATGCCATCGTCGAAGGGCCGAACTTCGAATTCTCGACCGAAACCCGCGAAGAGCTTTTCTACAACAAGGACAAGCTCCTCGAAAACGGCGCGCGGTGGGAGGCAGAGATTGCCCGCAACCTCGAACTCGACGCGCCCTATCGGTGACCTGCGATGAATGACGCCTTCACCAAGATGTTCCAGCAGATGATGGACAGCGGGCAGGAAATGGTCCGCGCCTTTAACCCTGCCTTGGAAACCATGCAGGTGAAGGGGTTCGAACAGTTCTTCCCCACCATGTCCAAGGACATGATGGAAATGTGGTTCGGCAAGACCTTCAACCGCGAAGGTCTGGATGCCAAGACGCGGCTGCTTGTCACCATCGCCGCCCTCACTGTATTGGGCGCGCAGGCCGAGCCGCAGTTGAAACTGGCCGTGCGCCACGCGCTTGAGGCTGGCGCCACCCAACGCGAGATCGCCGAGGTGATCTGGCAGATGAGCATGTTCGGCGGCCTGCCCGCCATGCAGAAGGCACTGGAAATCGCCCAGTCCGTCTTTGCAGAAGTTGAGGAGAAAGACGCATGAGCGTTGCAGATTACGCCTTCTACGCCTTCGCCATCGTCACGGTGACGGCGGGGCTTCTGGTGACCGTCAGCCGCAACCCGGTGCATTCCGTGCTGTGGCTGATCCTTGCCTTCCTGTCCTCGGCGGGGCTGTTCGTGCTCTTGGGCGCGGAATTCGTCGCGATGCTCTTGATCATCGTCTATGTCGGCGCGGTGGCGGTGCTGTTCCTCTTCGTCGTCATGATGCTGGATATCGACTTCGCGGAACTGAAGGGAGAGATGGCGAAGTATATGCCCTTGGGCCTGCTGATCGGGGTCGTGATCCTGATGCAGATTGCCTTGGGCGTGGGCGCATGGGTGCAGGCCGATGGCGCATTGGGTCTGCGTCAGGCCGTGGCCCCCGATGCCGCGCAGGTAGAGAATACAAAGGCGCTCGGTTTGATCCTCTACGACAAGTACATCTACCTGTTCCAAGCGTCGGGTCTGGTGCTGCTGGTCGCCATGATCGGCGCGATCCTTCTGACGCTGCGCCACCGCAAGGACGTCAAGCGGCAGAACGTGCTGCAGCAGATGTGGCGCGATCCGGCCAAGGCGATGGAGTTGAAGGACGTCAAGCCGGGGCAGGGGCTCTGACGGCGGGGTGAATCCCGCCCAGCGGAAAACGGATCGGGCGGCTGCGCCCGATGCA
>JBDKFE010000122.1:0-11379 GCA_039798885.1 Pseudomonadota bacterium
TTGTGCAGCACGAAGGCGGGCAGGCCCGCGCCGTAGATGGCGAGTGCCAGCGCCGTGGCGGCGGTGTCGTCGGGGCCGAAAGCGCCGCGTTCGAACAGGACTTCGCAGAGCGGGAGCGCGATGACGACGAGGGCGACGGCGGCGGGGATCGTGAGGAAGAGCGCGAATTCGGTGCCCCGGTTAAAGGAGGCGCGGCCACCTTCGGCATCGCCCGCGCGCAGGCGGCGCGAGAGGTCGGGGAGAAGGACGGTGCCCACGGCGATGGCCACCACGCCGAGGGGCAGTTGATAGAGACGGTCGGCATAGGAGAGCCACGCGACCGCGCCTTCGGTGAAGGAGGCGACTTGGCGGCCCACCAGAAGGTTCACCTGCACCACGCCGCCGGCCAGCACGGCGGGGGCGGCGATCATCGCAAGGCGTTTCAGGTCGGGGGTGAGTTTCGGCAGGCCGGGGGTGAAGCGGAAGCCCGCGCGATGGGCGGAGACCCATGTGAAGGCAAGCTGGGCGATGCCCGTCAGGGGGACGGTCCAAGCGAGCGTCAGGCCCATGTCCCAGCCCCAGTGATCGGCCAGAAGCATGGCAGCGATGAACATCAGGTTCATCAGGACGGGGACGAAACTGGCCTCGGTAAAGCGTCCGAAGGCGTTCAAGACGCCCGAGAGCAGCGCCACGAGCGAGATGAACAGGATATAGACAAAAGAGATGCGCCCGAAGAGGACGGCGAGGTCGAAGCGCGCGTCCCCCGCAAAGCCAGAGGCCATCAGCCAGACGAGCCATGGCATGGCCAGCGTGCCGATGACGGAAAAGACGATCAGGATCGCCGCCAGCCCGTTGAAGGCGTCGCGGGCGAAACCTTGGGCATCCTCTCCTCCTTCCAGCTTTTTCGAGAACATGGGCACGAAGGCCATGTTGAAGGCCCCTTCGGCGAAGAAGCGGCGGAACATGTTGGGCAGGGAAAAGGCGATGAGGAAAGCCTCGGCCACCGGGCCTGCGCCAAGGTAGGCGGCCATCATCACGTCGCGGGCGAAGCCTGCGCCGCGTGAAAGGAGGGTCCAGCCCCCGACTGTCACGATAGAACGGATGAGGCGGATGGGCTGCATCAGCCCGCCGCCCGTTCGGCACCATCGGCTATGGCTTGCCGCAGCTTTTTGTCCAGCGCCTCTTGTTTCGACTTGGCGTGAAGTTTCAGGCCGAACATGTCCTTGACGTAGAAGCTGTCCACGACCTGCGCGCCGAAGGTCGCGATGACGGCAGAGGCGATGTAGATGTTGTTGTTCGCCAGCGTCCGCGTCAGGTCATAGAGCAGGCCGGGGCGGTCGCGGGTGTCTACCTCGATGATCGTGTAGATTTCGGAGCCTTCGTTGTCGAAGGTGATGTGGGTGGGGAAGCGGAATTCGCGTTCGCGCTTTTTCACCTTGTCGCGGTCCTTGAGCGCGTCGCGGGCGACGACTTCGCCCTTCAGCGTCTTGTGGATCATCTGTGACAGGCGCGGGAGGCGGGCGACTTCGTAGGGTTTGCCTTCGATGTCCTGCACCCAGAAGACGGCGGTGGCGTAGCCGTCCTTGGATGTATAGGTCCGCGCGTCCACCACATTCGCGCCGACAAGGGCCAGCGCCCCGGCAAGGCGCGAGAAGATGCCGGGGTGATCGGCCAGAGCGAAGCAGGCGCGCGTGGCGTCACGGCCTTCGTCGGGGTGAAGGTCGATGCGAATCTCGTTGTCGGGGATGCCTTGCAGCAGGCGGGCAAAGACGGCGTGGGTGTCGGTGGGCAGGCCCTGCCAATAGGGCGCGTAGTGGCGGGTCGTTTCGTGTTTCAGTTCGGCGGCGGTCCAGTCGGGCAGGCGGTCGCGCAGGGCGCGCTTTGCCTCATCTTCGCGGTTTTCACGGTTCAGGGTTTCAAGCCCGCCTTCCAGTGCATCCGCCGTCTGCTGGTAGAGCGCGCGCAGGAGCATGGCCTTCCAGTTGTTCCACGTTCCGGGGCCGACGCCGCGGATGTCGCAGACCGTCAGCACGGTCAGCAGGTCAAGCCGTTTGCGCGATTTCACGGCCTTGGCGAAATCGCGCACGGTGCGGGGGTCGCCAAGGTCGCGCTTCTGCGCGGTGTCGGACATCAGCAGGTGGTAGCGCACCAGCCATTCGACGGTTTCCGTTTCCTCGGGCGAGAGGCCAAGGCGGGGGCAGACGCGGCGGGCGATCTGGGCACCAAGGATCGAGTGATCGTCGGGTCGGCCCTTGCCGATGTCGTGCAGGAAGAGCGCGACATAGAGGATCTTGCGGTCCACCCCGTCCTTGAGGATGCCCGAGACGACGGGCAGTTCCTCGACCAGTTCGCCGCGTTCGATCTGGGCGAGGATAGAGATGCATTGGATGATGTGTTCGTCCACCGTGTAGTGGTGGTAGACGTTGAACTGCATCATCGCGACGACGTGTTCGAATTCCGGGATGAAGGCGGCGAGGACGCCAAGTTCGTTCATCCGGCGGAGCGCGCGTTCCGGGTTGCCATGTTTCAGCAGCAGGTCGAGGAAGATCTGCACGGCTTCCGGGTCGGCGCGCATGTCGTCGTCGATCAGGTGCAGTTGCGCCGCGATCTGGCGCATGGCGTTGGGATGGAGGAGGTAGCCGGTGCGCAGCGCCTCTTCGAAGACGCGCAGGAGGTTCAGCTTGTCGGTGAAGAAGGTCCGGGGATCGGTGACGTCGATCCGGCCCTGTACCAGAGTGTAGCCGGGTTTGACGCGCTTGGTCCGCTTGAAGATGCCGAAGAGCGAGGCTTCGGGTTTGGCGTGGCGGGCTTCGAGTTCGGTCAGGAAGACGCGCGTCAGGTCGCCCACGCGGGTGGCATGGCGGAAGTAGTCCTGCATGAAGATTTCGACGGCGCGGCGTCCGGCGCGGTCCTCGTAGCCCATGCGGTCGGCCACTTCGACCTGAAGGTCGAAGGTAAGCTGGTCCATGGCGCGGCCGGTGATGTAGTGCAGGTGGCTGCGGGCGGCCCAGAGGAAATCTTCGGCGCGGGTGAAGATATCGAATTCCTCGCGCGTCAGAAGGCCCGCCTCGACGAGCCCTTCGGGGGAGCCGACGCGGTGAAGGTATTTGCCGATCCAGTAAAGCGTCTGGAGATCGCGCAGGCCGCCCTTGCCCTCTTTGACGTTGGGTTCGAGGACGTAGCGCTGCCCGCCCTGACGGCGGTGGCGTTCGGCGCGTTCGGCGAGTTTGGCTTCGATGAATTCGGGGCCGGTGTTCTTGAACAGGTCGCCCCAGAGCCGGTCACCCAGTTCGGTGGCAAGCGGTTCGTAGCCCGCGATGAAGCGGTGTTCCAAAAGGGCGGTGCGGATCGTGATGTCGTCGCGGCCAAGGCGGAGGCAGTCCTTCACCGTGCGCGAGGCGTGACCCACCTTCAGCCGCAGGTCCCAGAGCATGTAGAGCATCGATTCGATGACGGATTCCGCCCAGGGCGTGATCTTCCACGGGGTGAGGAAGAGGAGGTCCACGTCGGAATGGGGGGCCATTTCCGCACGGCCAAAGCCGCCGACGGCGAGGACGGCGATGCGTTCGGCGGCGGTGGGGTTCGACAGCGGGTGCAGGTGGTTGCGCGCGATGTCAAAGGCGGTGGCGACGAGGATGTCGGTCAGGTGGGATTGCGCGCGGATCAGGGCGCGGGCGTCGTGGGGGCGTTCGGCGAAGGCTGTGGCGAGGGTGGTATTGGCGCGGGACTTCGCGTCGGTCAGGTGGCGGACGGCGATGGCGCGGGCGGCGCGCGCGTCTGTCGCTGTCGGCAGGTCGTGCAGGATGGCGGCGCGCAGGGCGGGGGCGTCGATGAACGATACCCCCGGCAAAAGCATGCCGGGGGGTTCGGGGGGAAGCTGACTGTCGGACTGGGCCAGTTGGGCCTTGGGCATCATCGGCTTTGGCTGCGCGGTCAGAAGCCCGCCCCGCCGAAGCTGCGCGGTGCCGGATCGACGATGGTGACGGCGTTGTCCTGGATGCGCGCAACGGCGAGGCCGCGTTCGTTGGTGCCGTCGGGCAACAGGCGGAAGACGCCGTTGACCCCCACGAAGCCCGCGCCTTGGGTCAGCGCGGCGCGGTCCATGCCGCGGCCCTGCTTGGCCAGCGCGCCGATGGCGGCGATGCCGTCATAGGCGATGGCCGAAAGCGGGTGCGGCGGTTCGCCGAAGGTGGATTGGTAGCGCGCCTGATACTGGGCAAAGAGCGCAGGGTCCGGCATGGCAAAGAGCCCGCCCTGCACGCCGGGCAGCGACAGCGTGGCTGCCGGGATGTCCCAGCGGGTCAGGCCGATATACTGCGTCGTCGTGGGGTTCACGCCATTCTCGGACAAGAGCTGTGTGATGAGCGGCAGCGCCCCCGCCGTATCGGCTGTCAGGAAGACGGCCTGCGCGCCCGAGGATTTGGCCTGCGCGGCCAGCGCGGGGATGGCCTGCACGATGCCGTTCTGCGAGAATTCGTAAGACCCGGTGCCGACGATGCGGCCCCCCGCCGAGACGACGCCGTTGGCGATGGCGGCACGCCCCGCCTCGCCCCCGGCAGTGCGGTCGTGGATGATCATGACCTGCGCGCGGCCGTTGCGGACGGCATAGGTGGCAAGGCGGCGGGCGGTGTTGTCGAAGGTCGGGCCGAGGACGAAAACATTGCCGCCCGCGATGGCCGGGTTGTTCGAGAAGGACAGCACGTTCACGCCCGCCGGAGCGGCGGCAAGGCCTGCGGCATTGGCTTCTTCGGCGAAGACGGGGCCAAGGATGACGGTGGCCCCATCCGCGATGGCCTGCTGCGCGGCGGTCGAGGCCTGTGCGGGCTGGGCAGAGGTCGGGTAGACTCGCAGGTCGATCTGCACGCCGGCAAGATCGCCGATGGCCATGCGCGCGGCATTCTCGATCGAGCGGGCAAGGAGTTGGTCACTGGCCTGACCCGAGCCCGAGGGGACCAACAGCGCGACCGGGACGGGGCCGGTATTGGCGGCCGGGCCGGGGCCGGTGGCCGGTTGGCAGGCCGCGACGAGGAGGGCAGAGGCGGCAAGGGCGGCCTTGGCCGGGGACAGGGTGCGGCCCAGCGACTTGCAGGCCCTGCTCAAAACGGAGAACATAAGGTTTCCTCACTCCTTGGTCGCGGGGTCGGGCCGGGGTCCGGGCCGGGTTTCGGATCGGGGCCGGACGCCGCTTAAATCGGGCGCAAGCCTAAGGGGTTCCACCGGGGAAGTAAACTTGTCAGGGGAGCCGCGCGCATGCCTTTGCCCACCCATGCCTGGGAAAGAAAGCCGCTTGCGGCGGGGCTCTATCTGGTGGCCACGCCCATCGGCGCGGCGCGGGACATCACGCTGCGGGCGCTGGACATATTGGCAAGCGCGGATGTGCTGGCGGCAGAGGACACGCGGACGCTGCGGCATCTGATGGAAATCCACGGTGTGCCGCTGGAGGGGCGCGCGCTGGTCGCCTGCCACGACCACAACGAGGAGGGCGTGGCGGCGCGGCTGTTGCGGGCGGTGGCCGAGGGGAAGTCGGTGGCCTATGCGTCCGAAGCAGGGACGCCGCTGGTGTCGGACCCCGGCTTCGTGCTGGCGCGGGCGGCGGTGGCCGAGGGGATAACGGTGCTGGCCGCGCCGGGCCCTTCGGCGGTGCTGGCCGCGCTGACGGTGGCGGGGCTGCCGAGCGACCGGTTCCTGTTTGCGGGCTTCCCGCCCCCGGCCCGCGCGGCCCGGATGCGGTTTCTGGAGGACTTGCGCGATGTGCAGGCGACGCTTGTGCTTTACGACTCGCCCAAGCGGGTGGCCGCGCTGCTCGTGGATGCGGCCGCGGCGCTGGGCGGCGGGCGGCAGGCGGCGGTCTGCCGGGAATTGACCAAGCGGTTCGAAGAGGTGCGGCGCGGCACCTTGGCCGAACTGGCAGAGGAATTCGCCGCAGAAGAGGTGCGGGGCGAGATCGTCGTGGTGATCGACCGGGGGACCGCGACCGTCGCCGATGCCGCAACATGGGAAGAAGCACTGGACCGCGCGATGGAAACGCTGAGCGTGAAGGATGCGGCGGCGATGGTGGCGGAGGCCTACGGTCTGCCCCGACGCGACGTGTATCAGGTGGCGCTGGGACGGGGGAAAGGGCGTTAGGGAAAAATTCGCTGAATCGGTGAAAGATAAAGCGGGAAAAGGTAGGGTGATTCTGTGGGTCCGGCTTGCGGGCGCTGCTTTGGGATGGATCAGGCTTGCGGCTGCAGGATCGGGTCTGCCGGTTGCCGGGGCGGTCGCGGCTCTGCGGTGACCTTGGGGGCGGTTGGATGAACGTTTCGCCTCGGGGGGGATCGTTCCGGTTACCTTATGGGCAGACCGGGGGTCCCTGTGGGGTTGATTGGGGTGTGATGACGTTTGTGTCTTTGGGTAGGAGGTGACGTTTGTGTCTTTGGGTAGGAGATGCTGTTTGTGTCTTTGGGTAGGAGATGCTGTTTGTGTCTTTGGGTAGCAGGTGACGTTTGTGTCTTTGGGTAGGAGGTGAGGATGGGGTCAGCGCAGAGGTCTGTCCGGGGGTTGCGTGCCCACCATGCCGGGATGGCCGCCGAAGAACAGGTGGCACGCCATTATGACCGGGGCGGCATGCCGGTTTGCGCCCGCCGCTGGCGGGGACGCTATGGCGAGATCGACATCATCGCGCGGGATGGCGACAGGGTGATCTTCATCGAGGTCAAGCAGAGCCGAACGCATCTACAGGCCGCAGAGCATCTGTCCCCGCGTCAGATGGAGCGCATCTGTCTGGCGGGTACGGAATTTCTGGAAGGGGAGCCACGGGGGCAACTGACCGAGGTGCGGTTCGATGTTGCGCTGGTGGATGGTGCGGGGCGATTGGAGATCGTCGAGAATGCCTATGCGGCCTAGCTGCGCCCATCCGGCCATCTGGGTGCCACCGCGATCCCCTTAATGCCGGCTTGGGCAGTAGGCCTTGGCCCCGGGACCGCGCATGGGCGGGGTGGTAGGGTTTGGGTCTGACCGTATTGGTGTCGGCTTTGGGCGGCGCGCGTCTTGGGCGGGAAGCGGGCCGCCGGGATGGGGGATGCCCCTGTGATGGGCACCGGGCGGGTGTGTCCTGTGTGGGCGGGTCTGTCTTGGTCATTTGCATCCCGGGCGGCATTGCGCGATGAAGGGGCGGCAGACAGTCCGGAGTGAGAGATGCCCCTCAAGGTCGCCCTTCAGATGGACCCCATCGGGTCCGTGAACATCAATGCCGATTCCACCTTTCGGATCGCGCTGGAGGCGCAGGCGCGCGGGCATTCGCTGTTCTTTTACACTCCGGATCGGTTGGCCTTTGTCGAGGGGCGGGTGACGGCGCGGGGCTGGCCCATCGAGGTGCGGCGGGAGATTGGCAACCCTGTCACCTATGGCGAGGAGACCGAGGTCGATCTGGCGGAATTCGACGTGGTCTGGTTGCGGCAGGACCCGCCCTTCGACATGGGCTATATCACGACGACCCATTTGCTGGAGTTGATCCATCCCAAGACGCTGGTGGTGAACGATCCGTTCTGGGTGCGGAATTTCCCCGAGAAGCTGCTGGTCCTGCGCTTTCCCGACCTGACGCCGCCCACGGCCATCGCGCGGGATCTGGCGACCATCCGGGCCTTCAAGGCGCGGCATGGGGACATCATCTTGAAGCCGCTCTATGGCAATGGGGGGGCGGGGGTGTTCCGGTTGGACCCGAACGACCGCAACCTCGCGTCTTTGCACGAGTTGTTCACGGGGATGAGCCGGGAGCCGATGATCGTGCAGAAGTTCCTGCCGGATGTGGCAAAGGGGGACAAGCGGGTGATCCTTGTGGATGGAGAGCCGATTGGGGCGATCAACCGCGTGCCGCAGGCGGGCGAGACGCGGTCGAACATGCATGTGGGCGGGCGGCCCGAGAAGATCGGGCTGACCGACCGCGACCGGGAGATCTGCCGCCGGATCGGGCCGGTGTTGCGCGAGAAGGGGCAGGTCTTTGTGGGCATCGACGTGATCGGGGACTGGCTGACCGAGATCAACGTGACCTCGCCCACCGGGTTGCAGGAGTTGGAGCGGTTCGACGGCACCAACGGTGCGGCGGCGATCTGGGCGGCGATTGAGGCGAAGCGGGGCTGAGGCAGGGCTGAGCGGACGAATTTTCTGCGAAAATTCGGGGCGCCCGGTTTGGCGGTTCGGCAGGGTGCCGGGGCGGGCGGCGCGGTTTTCGCAGAAAACCGTGCCAGAATTTTCGCAGGAAAATTCTGCAGCCTAGCCCTTGGGGCCGATGGTCAGGCGGTAGCCAACAGCTTCGGCGATGTGGGGTTTGCGGACGGTTGCGCTTTCGTCCAGATCGGCGATGGTGCGCGCGACCCGCAGGATGCGGTGATAGCCGCGTGCGGTCAGGTGGAAGCGTTCCGCCGCACGGGAAAGGAAGGCGCGGCCTTCGTCATCGGGAGCGGCGGTTTCTTCCAGCAGTTTGCCTTCCATGTCGGCATTGCAGCGCAGCGCGGGATGGGCGGCGAAGCGGGCGGTCTGGCGGGCGCGGGCGGCGGCGACGCGGGCGGCGACCGTTGCCGAGCAGTCGCCGGATGGCGGCAGGTCAAGGTCCTGCCACGCCACGGGGGGCGCTTCTATGCGCAGGTCGAAGCGGTCCATCAGGGGGCCGGAGATGCGGCCGAGATAGTCTTCGCTGCAGGCCGGGGCCTTGGTGCAGGCGCGGGCGGGATCGGTGAGATGGCCGCAGCGGCAGGGATTGGCGGCGGCGATCAGCAGGAAGCGGCAGGGATAGCGAACATGGGCATTGGCGCGGGCGACGACCACCTCGCCCGTTTCGATGGGCTGGCGCAGGGTTTCGAGGACGGGGCGGGCGAATTCGGGGAATTCGTCGAGGAAGAGGACACCGTTATGGGCAAGGGAAACCTCGCCGGGTTTCGCGCCTTTGCCGCCGCCGACGATGGCGGCCATGGAGGCGGTGTGGTGGGGTTCGCGGAAGGGGCGCTGGCGCGAGATGCCGCCTTCGGTGATGAGCCCGGCGAGGGAGTGGATCATGGAGGTTTCCAGCGCCTCGGCCGGGGAGAGCGGCGGCAGGATGCCCGGAAGCCGCGCGGCGAGCATGGATTTTCCCGATCCCGGCGGACCCATCATCAGCATGTGATGGCGGCCCGCGGCCGCGATTTCGAGCGCGCGTTTGGCGCGTTCCTGCCCTTTGACGTCGCGCAGGTCGCGGGGGTTGGGGTCGGTGAGGACTTCGCCTGCTTCGGCCGGGGTCAGGGGGGATTGGCCTGTGTAGTGGCGGATGACTTCGTCCAGAGAACCTGCGGCGAGGACTTGGACGGCGCCGACCCAAGCGGCCTCGGCCCCGGAGGCGCGGGGGCAGAGGAGGGCGCGGTCTTCCTCGGCTGCGGCCATGGCGGCGGGGAGGGCGCCTGCGACCGGGATAAGGCGACCGTCGAGGGAAAGTTCGCCCAGCGCCACGGTCGATTCGGCGGCGTCCTTGGGGATGATCTCGAGCGCGGCGAGGAGGGCGAGGGCGATGGGCAGGTCGAAATGCGAGCCTTCCTTGGGCAGGTCGGCGGGGGAGAGGTTGACGGTGATGCGCCGCATGGGCAGCGCGATGGACAGGGCGGAGAGCGCGGCGCGCACGCGTTCGCGCGCTTCGGACACGGCTTTGTCGGGCAGGCCCACCACGCCAAAACTCGGCATGCCGGGGGCGAGGGCGCACTGCACCTCGACCATCCGCGCCTCTACCCCTTCGAAGGCGACCGTGTAGGACCGTGCCAGCATCTGTTCCCTGCCCTTTGGAGGACAGGGGTAGCGCGGGAATGGTTTACGATTGGTAAAGGGCCATGAACTGCGGCCAGGCTTCGGGGTCTGCGGCGGTCTTGTCGCGGCAGAAGGCATTGCAGAAGCCGAAGCGGTGGCCGTCGAGTTCCAGAACATGGGTGACGGGTTTGCCGGAATAGGGGCAGGCGGTGTTTTCGGCCTGTGCGCCTTGGACCGCGCGGGCGGAGAGCGGGGTGGGACCGGGCCAGTCGCGGCGGGGGTAGGGGCGTCGGTAGAAGTCCTGATCCGCACCGTCGACCATGCCCACCGCGCGCCAGCGGCGGAAGGAGGGGTGGGCGAGGTGGGCCATGACGTAATCCATCGCGGCGGGGGTGACGGGCAGGTTGTAGGTGGCGATGCGGGTGGCGACGGGGGCGAACATGGCATCGGCCACGGAATAGGGGCCGCAGAGCCATGGGGTGGCGCTGCGGGTTTCCGCGCGCGCCCATGACCAGATCGTGTCGAGACGGGCGAGATCGGCCAGAACCTCGGGCGGGGGGGCGCAGTCGGTGTAGCTGACGCGCAGGTTCATGGGGCAGTGGGAGCGGAGCGCGGTGAAGCCTGCATGCATTTCGGCGGCAAGGGCGCGGGCGATGGCGCGGGCCTTGGGGGGGCTGGGCCAGAGGCCGGCGTCGGGGTGGCGGGTGGCCAGTTCCTCGGCGATCGCGATGGTTTCGGGGACGACGGTCCCTTCGGGGGTGCGCATCGTGGGGGCGGTGCGGGCGGGGGGGTATTGCCTGAGGAGCGTGGGCAGTTCGTCGGTGTAAAGCCGCGCGGAATGGGTTTTCACCGGGATGCCGAAGGCGTCGAAGAAAAGCCAGCCGCGCAAGCTCCACGAGGAATAGGCGCGGTCGCCGATGACGAGGTCGTAGGTCATGTGGTCCCCCTGTTGTGGCGGTCAAGGTAGGTCAGGGGTGCTGCCGTGCCAAATGGTGATTTGTGCGGCGGGTCATCACGGAAGGTGATTGATGGTGATGATATCCCAGCCCGTGGCGCGGTGATCTATGCGGGTGACGGAGAGGTTGTCGATGCGGTGGGCAAAGACATCCACGGCGGCGCAGCCCAAGGCGCGTTGGACCTGTGTCAGGATCGCGCCGAAATGGGCGACGACGATGATATCGCGGCCCGGATGGGCGGCGAGGAGGGCGTCGGTCGCGACAGAGACGCGGGCGGCGGCTTCGTTCCAGCTTTCGCCGTTCGGGGGGGCGTGGTGGCCGGGGTCTTCCCAGTAGCGGCGTGACAGTTCGGGGTGGGTGTTGGCGATGGCGTCCCATGTCTGGCCATCCCAGTCGCCGAAATGCAGCTCGCGCAGGCCGGGGTGGTGGGGGAGACGGCGGCGGCCCGTTGACAGCGCGTCGGCGGTTGCGGTGGCGCGGAGGAGGTCGGAGGAGACGAGGAGGGCGCCTTTCGGCAGATGCGCGTTCAGGCGGGCCAGCGTTTCGGTATCCGACAAGTCGGCGGGCACGTCGCGCCAGCCGACCATCGCCTTTTCATGCGTCGGCCCGTGGCGGACCCACCAGAGCCGCGTCACATCCATTCCGGCAGCTTTCCTTTCAGGACCATCGGCAGGCCGGCCATGACGCCCAGAACAAGACC
>JBDKFE010000123.1:0-2525 GCA_039798885.1 Pseudomonadota bacterium
CCGCGTCCGATTTGCGCACGGGGCGCAGCACGAAACGTCCGGCGGCAATGGCCCCTTCGGGCAGCGCGGCGATCTTGTCCAGCATCATGGCTTCCCTCCTGACGAAGCGCATGTCGGGGGCGCAGTCGCCCCGTTCAAGTGGTTACGGCCGCACGGGCAGACCCTTGCGCCTGCAATCCGGCCTTTCCCTGACCGGCCCCGAAGGCCCGGCCTGGTCTTCTCCTCCCCCCGTCCCGGCACGGGGCCGGAAAATGCCGAAGGGGACCGGCCTTTCAGCCGATCCCCCATCTACATTGCGAATGTAAAGGTTCGGCTTACTCGGCTGCCTCCGCGGCGGGGAGGACCGAAATAAACGTGCGGCCTTTAAGGCCCTTCTTGAAGGTCACCTTGCCCTCGGTCACGGCAAAGATCGTGTGATCCACGCCCATGCCCACGCCTTCGCCCGGGAAATAGGTCGTCCCGCGCTGACGCACGATGATGTTGCCCGGGATGGCGGCCTGACCGCCATAAAGCTTCACGCCCAGACGACGACCGGCGCTGTCGCGCCCGTTGCGGGAAGAACCGCCTGCCTTTTTATGTGCCATGGGGTGTTACTCCTTATTCCGCAGCGGCTTCAGCGGCCTTCTTGGCGCGCTTCGGTTTCGCAACTTCCGCAGCCGGGGCGGCGGCAGCAGCGTTATGGGCGGCGCGGCGCGCATCGGCGGTGCCGGTGGCGGCAGCCACACCCGACTTCTCGGCGCCCGAGGCCAGAACCTCGGTCACACGAACCAGCGTCAGCTGCTGACGGTGGCCCTTGGTGCGCTGCGAGCTGTGCTTGCGGCGGCGCTTGACGTAGTGGATCGTCTTCTCGCCCTTGATCTGGTCGATCACTTCCGCGACCACGCCAGCACCCTTCACCGTGGGGGCGCCAACGGTCAGCGTGTCACCGCCCACCATCAGGATCTCGTTGAACTGGATCTTGTCACCAGCAGTGGCGGCCAGCTTTTCCACGCGCAGAACGTCACCCGCCTGCACCTTGTACTGCTTGCCACCGGTCTTCAGGACCGCGAACATGGGTCTTCCTCTTCCTTGCTCCGCGCCCTATGGCCCCCGATCTCTCGGGCGTTCCGGGGTTTCCCCGCCTCGGACAGCGCGCCCTTGCGGGCGTCATGAAATATGAACCCGGCCAGACTCACGCCTCGCCGGGATGCGCGCTTATCGGGAAATCGTGGATAGGAGTCAAGCACCTTCGGCAGCCTTATCCCCTGCCCCGCCCCCACAAAACGGCCAGACCGCGGGGTCAGATGTCCTGCCCCTGCAACTGCCGCGCCACGGCCACGCCCAGCGCCCGCGAGATGGGCGTGAAGACCTGATCATAGGCCGCAAACAGCGCGGCATTCGCCGTCTGCCCCGCCTCGGTCCGCGAGAAGTCGATATAGGCCTGAAGCTCAGCATCACTCAATGGCCCATAGGCCAGATGCAGGTAGGAATAGACCCAATCCGTCGTCGATTGCCGCACCTCGGGCTCCTGCGCCCAGACGTCCGACAACATCTGATCCTCCGTCATCTCGCCCCCGAAGGCCCCGCCCTCGTCCATTCCCTGATAGAAAGAGAGGTTGGCGTTCAAGGCCCCCTGCACATTCGACTCGACCAGATCGTTGACCGCGACGAAGGCATCCAGCAGCGCCAGACGCGGCCCCTCCTCGGCGCGCAACTCCTCCACCGCAACCTTCGCGGCCTCTTCCGTCGCATCGTCAAGGAAAGCCCGCCGCGCCTCGATCTCCAACGCCACCGCCCGCTGCCCAAGGTCAGACGCGAAGAAGGCCACGATCTCCCCGATCGCCTCCGGTTCCGCCGCGAGTTCTTGCGCCAGCGCCTGACCAAACGCCTCGCGCATCCGCTGCCCGTCATAGATCAGCCCGACCGTCGCCTCCCAGCCCGCACCGCCCGTGCCCGCGAACATGTCGGCCTCCAGCGTGCGGCCGTAGTCGATGCCCTCTTCCCGCAGAACCTCGATCGTGTCGTCGATCCGCATGGCCGCCAGCAGCGCGTCGACCTGCGCCGCCACCTCTGCCGGAACAGCCTCGGCCGCCTGATCCTGCGCCACCACGGGGCCGGGCAAAAGGACGACCGCCGCCAGCATCGCGGCCACGGCCAGCCCCGGCACAGACCGGATCATCCATCCCTTGGCCTTACAGCCTGCGTCGAAAGCCATGACCGACCCTTCCTTCTGCACCCAAGACAAGAGCTAAGCCCTGCCGGTGCCCTTGCCAAGTCACGTCCCGGTCAACGACCCGGCACCGCAGGTAGACGGCCCAGACCCCACGCCCACCCGCCACTCCGACCGCGCAGATAACGACTGCCGCCCCTCAAACCGTTCCGGTATCGCAAAATCGGCCTTGCAAGCCCCCGAAGCCCCCGCTAGACAGCGCGCCATTGACGACCCCCAAAAGCACGGAGAGGTGGCGGAGTGGTCGATCGCGCCGGTCTCGAAAACCGGAGTAGGTGCAAGCCTACCGTGGGTTCGAATCCCACCCTCTCCGCCA
>JBDKFE010000124.1:0-3193 GCA_039798885.1 Pseudomonadota bacterium
GCCTCCATCGCCAGCGCATAGGTGCTTTCGACCCCGCGCAGCACCGCCGCCTCGGACCCGGACCGCACCACGACGGCCAACCCGCCGCCCGGTCGCGTGATCTGTGATATCAGCATCGCCGCCCCCTCATTTGTTTTTGTTGTAGACGTCGAAGATGACGGCCGCCAGCAGCACCAGCCCCTTGATGACCTGCTGATAATCGATCCCGATACCCATGATGGACATGCCGTTGTTCATCACGCCCATGATCAGCGCGCCGACCACCACCCCGATGATCTTGCCCGACCCGCCCGTCATCGACGCCCCGCCGATGAAGACCGCCGCGATCACGTCCAACTCGAACCCGACCCCCGCCTTGGGGGTCGAGGAATTCAACCGCGCCGCCACGATCATCCCCGCAAGCGAGGCCAGCACCCCCATGTTGCAGAAGGTCAGAAAGACCAGCCGATCCGTATTGATCCCCGACAGCCGCGCGGCCTTTTCATTGCCGCCCAGCGCATAGATGCGCCGCCCGGTCGTCGTCGTCTCGGTGAAAAAGGCGTAAAGCACCGTCAGCACCGCCAGCACCACCACCACATTGGGCAGCCCCCGGAACGAGGCCAGCTTGTAGCCCACGAACATCAGCGCCGCGACCACCACAAAGTTGCGGATGGCGAAAACCACCATCGGCTCCGGCGTGATCCCGAATTGCTGATCCCGCGCCCGCGCCCGCAGGCCCATCCACAGGATGGCGATGGCCGCCAGCGCGATCAGGAACAGCGCCGTCATGTTGGGCTTGCCCACGCCAAAGGCATCCGGGATGAACCCGGTGGACAGCGACTGGAACGACTTCGGGAAAGGCCCCACGTTCTGCCCGTCCAAGAGCCACAGCGTCAGCCCCCGGAACACCAGCATCCCCGCCAGCGTCACGATAAAGGACGGGATGCGCCAATAGGCCACCCAATAACCCTGCGCCGCCCCGATCATCAGCCCCACCAGCAGACAGGTCGGCACCACCGCATAGACCGGCCAATCCATATTGACCGTCAGCACCGCCGCCACCGCGCCGGTGAAGCCCACGACCGACCCGACCGACAGGTCGATATGCCCCGCCACGATCACCAGCAGCATCCCCAGCGCCATGATGATGACATAGGAATTCTGCAAGAACAGGTTGGTGATGTTCTGCGCCGACAGGAAGTCCACGCCCTGCGTCACCCGCACGATGACCGTAAAGAACAACACGATGGCAACCAGCGCGAGGATCATCCCATTCTCGCGCAGATGCCCGCCCAGATGCGCGCCGATCCCCTTGCCGCCCGCTGCTGCCGTCTGATCCGCCATCATGCCACCTTCTTACCACTGTTCTTCAGGATCAGGGTCATGATCCGCTCCTGCGATGCTTCCGCCTTGGAAAGCTCGCCCACGATCCGCCCCTCGTTCATCACATAGATCCGGTCACACATGCCCAGCAGTTCCGGCATCTCGCTTGACACCATCACCACCCCGCGCCCCTGCGCGGCCAAGTCGTTCATGATCGTGTAGATCTCGAACTTTGCGCCCACATCGATCCCCCGCGTCGGCTCATCAAGGATCAACACCTGCGGGTCCGCAAACAGCCACTTCGACAGCACGACCTTCTGCTGGTTCCCCCCCGACAGGTTCACCACCTTCTGGAACACCGACGGCGTCCGGATCGACATGGCGCGGCGGTATTCCTCGGCCACCTGCTGCTCGCGCCCGCGCGACAGCACGCCCCGCGTCGCCACGCCCGCCAGATTGGCCAGCGTGATGTTCTTCACGATGGGTTCATCCAGCACCAGCCCCAACTGCTTGCGATCCTCGGTCACATAGGCCAGCCCCGCTCCGATGGCCTTCGTCACCGAAGACGTATCGACCACCTGCCCGCCCATCTTCACCGTGCCGGAAATGTTGCGCCCATAGGCATGGCCAAAGATGGACATCGCCAACTCCGTCCGCCCCGCGCCCATCAGGCCCGCAATCCCCACGATCTCGCCCTTGCGCACGTGGAAAGAGGCATCGCGGATCATCTGCCGCCCCTGCTGTTCGGGATGCCAGACGTTCCAGCCCTCCACCTCCAGCAACACCTCGCCCGGATGGCTGTCCCGCTCGGGATAGCGGTGGGCCATATCGCGCCCCACCATGTCGCGGATGATCCGCTCTTCGGAAATCTCGTCCTTCTTCAGCGTGGACACCGTCGCCCCGTCCCGCAGAATGGTGATCCGGTCCGCCACACGCCCGATCTCGTTCAGCTTGTGGGAAATGATGATCTGCGTGACGCCCTGCGCCTTCAATTCCAGCATCAGGTCCAGCAATTTCTGGCTGTCATTCTCCTGCAAGGCCGCCGTCGGCTCATCCAGGATCAACAGCCGCACATCCTTGGCCAAGGCCTTTGCGATCTCGATCAACTGCTGCTTGCCGACGCCCAGCTTGCCGACCACCGCCGTCGGCGCCTCATCCAGCCCCACCTTCTTCAGCAGCGCATCCGTTTTCTGGAACGCCAAGGGCCAGTTGATCACGCCTTTCGACGCCACCTCATTGCCCAGAAACAGGTTCTCGGCAATCGACAGAAGCGGCACCAAGGCCAATTCCTGATGGATGATGATGATCCCCTTCGCCTCGCTGTCCCGGATGCCCCGGTTCGTCAGCAGTGCGCCGTCGTAATGGATCTCACCCTCGTAACTCCCGAACGGATAGACCCCCGACAGCACCTTCATCAGCGTGGATTTCCCCGCGCCGTTCTCGCCGCAGATGGCGTGAATCTCGCCCTGCTCCACCGTCAGGTCCACATGGTCCAGCGCGCGGACCCCCGGGAAGACCTTGCTGATCCCCCGCATCTCCAGAAGCGTCGCCATGTTTTGCCCCCCGGCCTTGCAGAAAGGCCCGCCCCCGTGAACCGGGGACGGGCCTCGGTCAGTCCAGCTTATTTCAGCTGGTCAGCGGTATAGTAACCCGAACCCACAAGCACTTCCTCGTAGTTCGACAGGTTCACCGACACCGGCTCCAGCAGATAGGACGGCACGACCTTGACGCCGTTGTCATAGGTCGACGTGTCGTTGATCTCCGGCTCGCCGCCCGACAGGATGGCATCCACCATCTTCACGGTCACACCGGCCAGCGTGCGGGTGTCCTTGAAGACCGTCGAATACTGCTCGCCCGCGATCATCGACTTCACCGACGGAATCTCCGCGTC
>JBDKFE010000125.1:0-15115 GCA_039798885.1 Pseudomonadota bacterium
CAAACCGTGAAGCTGACACCTACATCATCGGGTCGCCCCTAGTAGGCCGATATGCTGCGATCTGACGCCGATGCGCCCAAACCGCCCGCATATCCCTTCATGTTCCATCTTGTCAAAGAGCGTTCCAGACACAAAACAAGCCGCACGCTGTCTCCAGCGTCGCTTCCCGCCTTGCCTCCAGAGTTTTTTTCGCGTCGGCTTCTGCCGCCGCTTCCGTCAACTTCGGTCCGCCGTTCAGCGTCACGTCGTCTTCGGTGAGCGGTTATCTACGGATCTCGTCGGGGGGCCGCAAGAGGAAAATGACGGGAAGATGACGATTTTTTCGGCAACCCAAGAAAACTTGGGGTTTCCGGGCCGGGGAAATCCGCTTTTCCCTTGGCCCCTGCCCCGCCCGCCCCGATCATCGTGCCTTCCGCACAGCCCGACGCGCGACTCGCGGACGACTCGCCCCCGCGCGCGGCGGTGAATCACCCCTGAAACCCGTCCCGGGCTTGACCCGGGACCTCCCCCACAAACCTCCCCCCCGAAAGGCGTGGCCCCGGCACCGGGCCGGGGCGCATCGCTCAGGCAAAGCCCTCTGCCGCATAGGTCACGCGCCCGCCCGCCACGGTCAGCGCGATTCCCATCGCCCCGATGCTGTGGGGGTCCGCCGCCTCGATATCGCCGTTCAGCAGCACAAGGTCCGCCGCCATCCCCGCGCGCAGTGTACCCGTCACATCGTCCCAATGGCCCGCCCATGCGCCCCCCGCCGTATAGGCGTGCAGGGTTTCCATCAGGCTCAGCCGCTCATCCCCGGCGCCGTCATAGGGCACGCGTGTCACGGCCCCCTGTATGCCCCGCATCACCGACACATCCGTCACCGGCCAATCGCTAGCATAGGCCACCGGTGCCCCCGCCGATTTCAAGGTCTTCCACAGATAGGCGTCCTTCCACCGCTCGCGATGAAAGACATGGTCCATGGTGGACATCGGGAAATCCATCACCCCCGGCGGATGCGGGGGCTGCACGCTCGCCGTGATCCCCAAGGCACCCAGACGCGGCACATCGGCACGGTCGATCAGCTCGATATGCTCGATCCGGTGCCGCATATCGCGAAAGCCGTTGGCCCGCCCCGCCGCCTCATAGCCGTCGATCGTGGTCCTGACCGCCGCATCCCCGATGGCATGGACGGCGATCTGCAATCCCCGACGGTCGATCTCGGTGCAGATGGCCTTGAACCGCTCCGGGTCGAACAGCGGGTCCGCCCGATGCCCCGGCACGCCCGGATAGTCGTTCAGCATATAGGCCGTGCGGCTGTCCACCACGCCATCCATGAACATCTTCACAAAGCCCGACCGCACCCAGTCGCCCTGATACTCCGCTGCCATGGCACTGGCGCGGTCCAGGTCCGCCATTTCCATATGTGGCTTCATGTGGAAGGGCACCCGGATGCGCGCCGTCAGCCGCCCCTGCGCCTCCAGCGCCGCCATCAGCGCGCAGGTGTAGCGGTTGCCGTCCATGTTCACCATCGTGGTGATCCCATGCGCCGCGCAATGCGCCAGCCCCGCCGCCACCTTGTCGAGATCGGCCGCAAAGGTCGCCGCATCCGGCCACGGGTCAGGCTCGCCCCCCGTGGCGATGCCCAACTGCAAATGCGCCTCGCCCCCCAGCGCCAGCACGGGACCAAAAGCCTCGAACTCGCGCAATTCCCCGGTGGCGGTGCCATCCGCGCCCATCACCACCTCATGCCCATGCGGCATCTGCGCGCCATGCAGCAGCCCCGCCTTCTGCAAGGCAAGCGTATTGGCCCAGACCGTATGATGATCCGGCGCCATCATCGCGATGGGCCGATCCGCGATCACCCGGTCCAGATCATGCCGCGTGACGGGCGCATCAAGGATTTCATAGGCCGCCCCCTGCGCCATCAAAAGCGCCCGGTCAGGGTTCTTCGCGGCATAGCCGAGGAAGGCCGCCTTCAACGCCTCGAACCCCATCACCCCGCCAATCTGCAACTGCACCAGCTCGGCCCCGCCCAGCACCAGATGCAGATGGCTTTCCACAAAGCCCGGCAGCAGAGTCCGCCCCCCGGCATCGACCACCCGACACCCCGGCCCGGCCAAGGCCGCCACCTCATCCCCGCCCACCGCCGCGATCCGCCCGCCGCGCACCGCCACGGCGCTGGCAAAAGGCCGCCCCGCATCCATCGTGATCACCCGCGCATTCCGCACGACCAGATCGATATCCATCCCTGCACCCATCTTCATCTCGGTTCCAAATACCCTGGGGGAAGCGCCGCCCCGGCGGCGCGCGGGGGCAAGGCCCCCGTCAACGGCTCCCCAAACGCTCCGCCATCACGCAAAGGATTTCGAACATGATCGAAATGCCCAGCCACGCCGTCCCGCCTGATGCATCGAAAGGCGGGCTCACCTCCACAAGGTCCGCGCCGACAAGGTTCACCCCCCTGAGGCCCCGCACCACCTCCAGCGCCTGCCAACTGTTCGGCCCGCCCACTTCCGGCGTCCCCGTCCCCGGCGCGAAGGTCGGGTCGATGAAGTCGATGTCATAGGTCAGGTATGTCGGCCCCGTCCCCACGATCTCTCGCGCCTCGGCCATCACATCCTCGACCCCGCGCCTGTGGAACTCGCCCACCGGGATGATCCTTATGCCATTGGCTTCGGCGAAATCCCAATCCTCGCGCCCATAGGCCGTGCCGCGTATCCCGATCAGCACATAGCGCTTCGGGTCGATCAGCCCCTCTTCCACCGCGCGGCGGAAGGGCGTGCCGTGGTTGTAGCGGCTGGTCCCGAAATAGACGTCGTTCAGGTCGGTATGGCTGTCGAACTGCACCATCCCCACGGGCCGCGCCTTGGCCACCGCCCGCAGGATGGGCAGGCTGCACAGATGATCCCCACCCCCCGTCAGCGGCAGAATGCCCGCCGCCACCACGCGGTCATAGAACGCCTCCATCCGCCTCAGCGAATCCATCAGATCGCCGGGATTGGGCGCCACATCCCCCAGATCGGCACAGCGCGCCAATTCGAACGGGGCCACCCATGTCGCCCCGTTTACCGCCCGGATCATCGTGGACAGGTCGCGCAACTGGCGCGGCCCATGGCGCGGCCCCGGACGGTTCGTCGTCCCCCCGTCCCACGGCGCGCCGATCAGCCCGATATCCACCTCGGCCAGTCGCGGATCGTCCAACCCCACATGCGGCAGCCGCATAAAGGTCGGAATGCCCGCGAATCGCGGCAGGTCAAACCCCGACACCGGCTTGAAGAAATCGTTGCCCGCCATTGCGCCCAGCCCCCCATCCCCTGATTCCCCCGCCATCTCACCATCCCCCGACAGGCCCGTCACCCCCGGAACCGACACCGCCACGCCGCAAAGGCCCCATGGCGGGCCTCCCCCCTTGACCGGGCCGCACCATTCCCCCTTTATCCTCCTGACCCTCGGAGGACCCCATGTTCAGCAAGCCCGACACCGCCCCCGCCGCGCCCCAGTCCAGCCGCGCGTCCAACCCGAATGCCGGGAAATCCATCCTCGCCTCGGACCTGCGCATCACCGGCGAGATCACCTCGACCGGCGCGGTCGAGGTCTATGGCGACATCGACGGCAACCTTTCAGCCCGCAACCTGCTCATCGGTGGCGAAGGCGCGGTCAAAGGCACCGTCTCTGCCGAAACGGTCGAGGTAAAGGGGAAACTCGATGGCCGCGTCTCCAGCCAGTCCTTCACCCTGCGCGCAACGGCGCAGGTCGAGGCGGACGTGACCTACACCTCCCTCGTGATCGAAAGCGGCGCCCAGATCGAAGGCCGCTTCACGCGACCAAAGGGCTGACACACCCCACAGGTAGCGCTGCCGCAAACACGGCCCCCGCAGCGGGGGCCGTTTTCATAGGGCGCAGCCTCAACTTCCGTCGCGCAGGTCAGACGGCGCGCCGTCCGTAATCGCGGCATGGTCAAACCGCACCTCGCACCCCGTGCCCGTCGGCGACTGGGCGATGATGTCCACCGCCACCACGGCATCAGGAAGCGCGAAGAACCGCACAAGATCCCAGCGCAGCGCATCCGGCGACACATGGAAGGCATAGGCCCTCCCCGTAAAGCACGCCCTCAGATGCAGATGCTCTGCCTCAAAGGCCGGACCGTTCGCATCATCCGACGCATCCCGCGTCACCACACTCACCGCCATGCGCCGCCCGTCCGGGGACCGCTCGAAGGCCAGCTTCGCCCAAGCCCCCCGCTCCGTCCGCAGCATAAGGGCCCCTGCATCGAAGGCCGCCGCAAAACGCGGGGCGACCCGGACAGCCACGGTCCACGGCCCCGGCGGGCAGGCAAGGCGCAATCCGGGCAGACGGTCCGTGGGCGCGCCCCCGTCAGGCGGGACAAAGGCATCCGTGCCCCCGGCCGCCGCAATCACCGTCCCTGCCTCATCGTGAAAGATCGACCCGTAATCCGATCCGACGACGGGCAGCGACGCAAGCTTGATCTGGCCCAAAGAACCCTCCGAAAACATGGGAAACCACGATGGCACCAAATTTCCTCAGCGCGTCCCGAATGTCTACGCCGCAGATTGCCCATAGCGCGGGCTAAAGGTCGGACGGCCCCGCCCCTTGCCCCCACCCCACGGGCGGCGGCGTCATCCCCCCGCCGCGCCGGGCGGAATGGAATAGGTCATCGACGCCCGCGCCACAGGGTCCGTCCCGCCTTCCGAAAACAGCAGCACATCCCCCACAGCCAACACCCGCCCCAGCTTCAACAACCGCGCCTCCGCCAGCACATCCCGCCCCGCCGCAGGCTTTCGCATGAAGTCGATCGAACAATTCGTGGTCACCGCCAAAGCCACCGGCCCGATCCGGCTCAGGATCGCCAGATAGACCGCCACATCCGCCAGCCCGAACATCGCAGGCCCCGACACCGTCCCCCCGGGCCGCAAATGCCGCTCTGCCACAAGCAGCCGCAGGGTCACCCCCGCCTCATCCGCACGGTCCACCGCGAAATCCGCCGAGACCTGCCCGAAATCCCGGACGAGAAAGGCCGCCAAAGCCGCCCGATCCATCACCAACGCCATCCGCTTCCCTCTCCCGTCAGACAGGCCTATCGTCTCGCCCAGACATAGGGGGGATGCAATGACTGACGACCTGATCCAGCGCCATGACGACGGCCACATCGCCACGATCACCCTGAACAGCCCCCACAGCCTCAACGCCCTCTCCCGCGCCATGATCGCGCGGCTGACGGCGGAACTCGACCGCCTCGCCGAGGACCGCAGCACCCGCGTCGTCATCCTGCGCGGCGCAGGCCGCGCCTTCTGCGCGGGCCACGACCTGAAAGAGATGCAGGCCGCCCGCCAATCCCCCGACAAGGGCCGCGCCTTCTTCCGCACCCTCTTTGACGCCTGCGCCGCCATGATGCAGCGCCTTCCCGCCCTGCCCCAACCCGTCATCGCCGAAGTCCACGGCATCGCCACCGCCGCAGGCTGCCAACTCGCCGCCTCCTGCGACATGGTCGTCGCGGCCGAAGACGCCCGCTTTGGCGTCAACGGCGTGAATATCGGCCTCTTCTGCTCCACCCCCATGGTGGCGCTGACCCGCAAAGTCCCCCCCGCCGTCGCCTTCGAGATGCTGACGACCGGCGACTTCCTCGCCGCCCCCCGCGCGCGCGAGGTGGGACTGGTCAACCGCACCGCCCCGCCCGACCAGCTTTCGCAGGAAACCCGCAAACTCGCCGAAACCCTCGCCGCCAAACTCACCGCCGCCGTCCATATCGGCAAACGGACCTTCTACGACCAGCAGGGACTGTCGCTGTCGGACGCCTATGCCCTGACGGGTGACCGCATGACCGAAAACATGCTCTGGCGCGACACCGAAGAAGGCATCGCCGCCTTCCTCGAAAAGCGCAAACCCGACTGGTCGTAACAAACCATATGCGCAACGGTAGGACCGGACCGTGGCCCAAAGCCACGGGCCGCGCATGACCCGCCCCACCGGGACGCGCGCCTGAAGCGCCCGCCCCGGCGTGACGCGCGCGGCCCTACCGGCGGTCGCGCGAAACGCTCCACTGGAGCCTTTCGCGCGCCCTCGCTCAGAAAGCCAAACCCTTACCCGATCCTTCCCCCACCGCCCGCTGCGTGCTGACACTTTGCGGTACACTTTACGGTACGGTTTCCGGCACAGCCGTTTTCACCGCCTTGCCGCCAGCGCCCCCACCGCGCCCAGCGCAAAGGCCAACCCCGCCCCGATCATCAACCAAACCCCGCCCAGCGCCTCCAGCCCCGTCCCGATCAACGGTGCGACGGCCAGCGCCGCCAGCCCCGGAATGGCCATCATCCCCGCCACGGCACCGTATCGCTCCTGCCCCAAAGTCTCGGCCACCAGCACGGGCCGCAGGATGGTGATGATCCCCATCGCCGCCCCCTGACAGGCCGCGAAGCCCACCGCCGCCACCGGCCAAACCACCGCCAGCACAAGGAAAACCGGCGCCACGACCAGCGCCCCCACCGTGATCCAAGACGCCGCCCCCGTCCCCACCCGCGCGCCCGCCGCCGCCAGCGCCAACCGCCCCAGCACCTGTGCAGGCCCGATCACCGCCGCCGCCACGATCCCCAGATCCGCCGGAACCGCCAGCGCCTCCAGCATCGGGCGGATATGGTTCACCAGCATCCAGTGGTTCAGGTTCACCAACGAAAACAGCGCCGCCAGCCCCAGAAACCCCGGCATCCGCAGCACTTCGGCCCAGCGCAGCCGCGCCACGCCCCGCACCTCTGCCGCCGCCGTCCCCCGCGCCAAGACCCGCGCCGCCCAGACCTGCAAGGGCAGCATCACCCCCAGCACCACCGCCACCGCAACCCAGACCGCCCCCCGCCAGCCCCAACCCTCGGCCAGCCAAGCCCCTGCCGGAAAAGCCAAAGTCGAGGCCAACCCCGCCACCAGCGTGACCCGCGTGATCGCCCCCCGCGCCTCTGGCCCAAAACGCCGGATCATCATCCCGAAACACACGTCATAAAGGCACAGCGCCTGCGCCAGCCCCAGCCCCGCCCAAGCCGCGAACCAGACCATCTCCCCCTGCGCCAGCGCCAACAGGACCAAGGCCGCAGCCCCGATCACCGGCCCCGCCGCCATCATCACAACGGCCCGCCCCCGATCCACCGCGCGCCCGACCCCCGGCGCGACCAGCGCCGACACCACCGTCGCCAGCAAAGGCCCCGCCGCGATCACGCCATCAGACAGCGCCGTCTCCCGCTGCCAATAGATCAGCAGCGCCGCGAAAATGTAGAAAAAACAAGCATATCCAAGCGCCTGCGTCAGGGCGAACGTCCAGACCGCCCGCCCCTCGCCCTGCTCAAAGGTCATAGATCGCCGCGAACTTCGCCTCGATGTAATCGAGAAGCGGCCCCTCCGACGGCTCAAACCCGCAGGCATGGGCGATGGTCGCCCTCGGCTCCCTCACCCCCCCATGCCGCTGCAACCGCTCGCGCAGCCAGCCCGTCGCAGGTGCCGCATCGCCCCGCGCCAGATGCGCGTCCAGATCGGGAATGTCGGTCCGCAGCGCACGGTGCAGACAGCCTGCGTAAACATTGCCCAGCGTATAGGTCGGGAAATACCCGAACAGGCCGACCGACCAATGCACATCCTGCAACATCCCATGCGACGGACGATCCACCGCCACGCCGAAATCGGCGGCGAAACGGTCGTTCCACGCGGCCTCCAGATCGCCAACCGCCAGATCGCCCCGGATCAGCGCGCGCTCCAGATCAAAGCGCATCATGATATGCAGGTTGTAATGCACCTCGTCGGCCTCGGTCCGGATGAACCCCGGCTGCACGCGGTTCACCGCCGCATGGAAAGCGTCCGCATCCTTTACGCCAAATTCACCAAAGCGTTCGCGCATCTGCCCGAACATCCACCCCGTAAAGGCGCGGCTGCGGCCCAACTGGTTCTCATAGATGCGGCTCTGGCTCTCATGCACGCCCATAGAAACGCCAGACCCCAGCGGCGTCATCAGATAGCCCTGATCGATGCCCAACTCATAGCAGGCATGCCCGACCTCGTGGATGGTGGAATAAAAGCAGTTGAACGGGTCCGCCTCTGCCACCCGCGTCGTGATCCGCGCATCATTGCCCGACCCGGACGAAAAGGGATGCACCGCGATATCCAACCGCCCCCGCTCCCAGTCATAGCCAAAGGCCGTCGCCAGATCGCGGGCAAAGCGCATCTGCGCCTCGGCCCCAAAAGACCCGGATAAACCCGCAACTTGCCGCTTCGCCCCCAACACCTTGCCGCGCAAGGCCACCAGCCGGGGCCGCATCCGGTCAAACATCGCCCCGATGGTCGCCGCCGTCGCGCCGGGCTCGTAATCGTCGATCAGCGCGTCATAAGGGTCACCCCCCGCCGCCAGCGCCGCCCCCTCTTCCTGCCGCAACCGGATCACTTCGGCCAAGACCGGCAGGAACCCCGGCACATCCTCCTTCGCCCGCGCTTCGGCCCAAATGCCCTGCGCCATGGATGTCACCCGCGCGATCTCCTGCGCCAGCCGTCCGGGAACCTTCGTCGCCCGCTCATAGCTCCGACGGATCAGCCGCAATTGCGCCGCCGCCACGTCATCCGCGGCCACGGCCTGCCCAAGCCAGTCGGCAATCCGGGGATCGGTCCGCCGCGCATGCAGCACCCCCTCCATCGCCGCCATCTCCTCGGACCGCTGCTCGGCCGCCCCACGCGGCATCATCGTCTCCTGATCCCAGCCCAGACGCCCCGCCACCTGCGCCAGCGCCTCGGTCTCGCGCTGGAACGCCATCAGATCGTCATAGGCCGTCATGCCGTCCCCTCCCGGATCGAACCCGCCACCGGATATTGCGCCAGATGCCGCGCCCGGATGATCAGCACCCACAGGATCACCGCGCCAATCTGATGGGTGATCGCCACATGCACATGCGCCGCCGTCAGCACCGCCGCGATGCCCAAGGCCATCTGCAACACCATCATCCCCATCACCGCATGGAACGCCCCCCGCGTCGCCGCATGGGCCGACTTGCGCCCGCGCAGCCAGACCACCACACCAAAGACGAACAGCAGATAGCCCGACATCCGATGCATGAACTGCACAAGCCCCGGATTTTCAAAGAAAGCATGCCAGACCGGCAGGCTGCCCCCATTCCCGTCCGGCACATAGAAAGCATCCGCCGGGAAGAACTGCCCGTTCATGTCCGGCCATGTCGGAAAGGCCCGCCCCGCATCGATCCCGGCCACCAGCGCCCCCAGCAGGATCTGCAAAAAGGCGAAATGCATCAGCCCCGTGGACAGCGAGAACAGTTTCGCCTCCCGCCCCCGCCGCGCCTGCATCAACTCCGCCTCGCTGCGCCCCAGCAAAAAGACATACCAAGCAATCAGCCCAAGGATCACGAAGGCCAGCCCCAGATGCGTGGCCAGACGATAGGACGCCACATCCAGCATCGTCCCCGTCAGCCCCGAAGACACCATCCACCAGCCAATCGCCCCCTGCAGCCCGCCCAAGGCACCCAGCCCCAGCAAACGGCCCTTCCAGCCCGCCGGAATCTGCCACGCCACCAGAAACCCGACAAAGCCAACCAGCCAGACCAGCCCGATCAGCCGCCCAAGCTGCCGATGTCCCCACTCCCACCAGTAGATGACCTTGAACTCCTCAAGGCTCATCCCCTTGTTCTGCAACTGATATTCCGGAATGGCCCGGTACTTTTCGAATTCCTGCGCCCATGTCGCCTCATCCAGCGGCGGGATGGCCCCCGTCACAGGCCGCCATTCGGTGATGGACAGGCCCGAGTCGGTCAGCCGCGTCATCCCCCCCACGGCGATCATCGTCGCCACCATCAGGAACAGCGCCACCAGCCACAGCCGGATGCCGCGCCGCGCCCCCACGGCCTTCGCCGCGATCATGCCCCCCTGCGGTGGCGGGGCGGATGTCACCCCCTGCCCCACCTCTTCAAAGATGCTGCGCTTGCCTGTCATGGTGCCGTCTCCCTCATTCGGCGCGGAGGGTATGCCTCCCCCCCGCCCCCTTCAAGGGGCTGCGGCGAAGAGCGCGGCATCGCCAACCCCTTCCCGCGCCTTCACATTTTCCGTCCCAAATATCCTGCGGGGGTCCGGGGGTGCAAAACCCCCGGTCCGACGCCCGCCAAAGGCGCCTCACTCCCCCTGCTGGCGCAGCTTATAGGCGATCTGCCGCAGCATCCCGTGAAAGGTCTGCACCTCGGCCCGCGTCAGGCCAAGCCGCGCGAACATGTTGCGCATGTTCAGCTTCATATGCGGCGCCTTCTCGGGCGGATAGAAGAACCCCGCCGCCTCCAGCCGCTCCTCGAAATGATCCGACAGCCGATCCACCTCGACCCGCGTCGCGAAATCGGTCTTGGCCAGACCCATCACCTCGGGCGGCACCTCGCCCATCTGCCGCCGCCACTCATAACCCAAAAGCAGCGCGCATTGCGCAAGGTTCAGACTGGGGAAATCCGGGTTCACCGGCACCGTCACGATGGCATTGGCGGGCACGATATCCTCGTTCTCCAGCCCCGCCCGCTCCGGCCCGAACAGCACCCCAACCCGCTTGCCCTCTGCCACCATGGCCCGCGTCATCTCCATCGCGCGTTCGGGTGTGACGACCGGCTTCACCAGTTCCCGCCCCCGCGCCGTGGTGGCAAAGACGAAATCGCAATCCGCAATCGCCGCTGGAATATCCGGGAAAATCCCCGCCATATCCAGCACCCGCCCCGCCCCCGACGCCATCGCCACGGCCTTGGGATTGGGCCAGCCATCGCGCGGGTCCACGATCCGCATCCGCTCCAGCCCGAAATTCAGCATGGCCCGCGCCGCCGCCCCGATATTCTCGCCCATCTGCGGGCGGACAAGGATAAAGCAGGGCGGGATCGTCTCGGTCACGGCGTCTCTCCGGGCTATGGTCCCCGCCAGATACGCGCAGGAACCCAACCCGACAAGGCCAAGCCACCCTCGCCTTCGCCAGAAATCTGCGCTAATCCACCCCAAACCCGATGCCGGAGCGCCCGATGGCCGACCAAGACCGCCCGCAGATCTACCTCATCACCCCGCCCGAGCTGGACCTCGACACCTTTCCCGACCGGCTCGCCGCCGTGCTGGATGCAACAGAAATCGCCTGCCTGCGCATCGCGCTTGCCACCCGCGACGAAGACCGCATCCTGCGCGCCGCCGATGCCATCCGCCACACCGCCCACGCCCGCGACGTGGCCGTGGTGATCGAACGCCATGTGCTGCTGGTGGAACGGCTCGGCCTTGACGGCGTGCACCTGACCGACGGCGCGCGCTCCGTCCGCAAAGTCAGGAAAGACCTGCCCGACGCCATCATCGGGGCCCATTGCGGCACCACCCGCCACGAAGGCATGTCGGCGGGCGAAAGCGGCGCGGATTACGTCTGCTTCGGCCCCATCGGCGACACGCCCTTGGGCGACGGCTCGCGCGCCGATTGGGACCTGTTCCAATGGTGGTCCGAAGTGATCGAAGTGCCCGTGGTCGCCGAAGGCGCGCTGACGGCGGAACTCGTGGAAAAATTCGGCCCCGTCACCGACTTCTTCGCCGTGGGCGAGGAAATCTGGACCAAGGACGATCCCGCAGCGGCGCTCAAGGCGCTGCTCGCGCCGCTGGGGTGAAAACCTGAGGGCGAGGGCGCGCGAAAGGCTCCCGTCGCGCGTTTCGCAAGACCGACGCTAGGGCCGCGCGCGACACACCGGGGCGGGTCTTGCGCGGCCCGTGGCTGTCGCACAGGTCAATCCAGACCGTTGCACAAGGCCACGGGGTGGGGTTCCACCGCACCGCGCCTCCTGCCCGCAAGGGTGGGGTAAAGCCCCCCCTACAGCCGCCCTTCCAACCCCCGCCGCACCACCGTCTCGCAATGCGCCGCCAGCGCCTTGCGGTCGGGGAAGGCATCCACCGGCACCGGCTCGTGGAACACCACCTCCACCCGGCCCTGCCGCGCCTGCGCCAGCACCATCAACAGGTGCCCCGCAAACTCCATATCCCCCCACCAGCCATAAAGGCGCGGGTCGCACCCCTCCGGCGCGCGATAGGCCAGCGTCACGGGCTGGATCCACATCACCTCTTCCAGCCCATGCGACCAGAACGCGGCAAAGAGCGTGGACTTGAACGGCAGCACCCGCACCGCATCCGTGCTGGTGCCTTCGGGAAAGAACATCAGATGATGCCCCGCCCGCAACCGCTCTTCGAACACCGCCTGCTGCTTCTTCGCCTCGCTCCCTTTGCGCGCGATGAACACCGTCCCCGTCGCCCGTGCCAACCAACCGATCGCGGCCCAATGCTCCACCTCGGACTTGGCGACGAAATACCCCCGCTGCGCGGCATTCAGCGCAAAGATATCCAGCCACGACACATGGTTGGCCACCACCGCGCCCCTCTGCCGCATCACCCGCCCCTCCACCTCCAACGGCAGGCGCAGGATCACGAAGGCCGATTTGCAGACGAATTGCGTGATGAACGGCGTCCATGGTCGCTGCAGCCCGAACAACGGCCGCTCTACCAGCCGCAGCAGCAGCAGCAGCACCAGACCGCCATAGGTCACAGCGCCGAGCAGCGCCCCCCGCCACAGCACCCGCAGCCATCCGGCAGGCGTGATGGGCGGGACCGCCATCCGCGCGTCCTTCCAGTCCTCCGCCCCCGTCAAACCCGACCCCGCGTATAGAAATCCCGGTGCCGCTCGCTCATCCGCGCCGTGTCCATCACCAAACAGACATCGGTCGTGTTGAAAGCATGGTCGATGAAGGCCCCCTCGCCCACGAACCCGCCCAGCCGCAGATAGGCCTTCATCAGCGCAGGCGTCGCCGCCATCGCCGCCCGACGGTCCAACGCCTCGGCGGGCAGCAGGTCCATCCGCTGGAACCCCTCGGCCCGCGCCCGCACCCGCAGCGCCGGCGGGGCCAGATGATGATGATGCAGATAGGCCAGCGCCGGGGTCAGCCGCCCCACATCCGTCCCGTGGAAACTCGCCACGCCGAACAGGATCTCGATCCCCCGTTCCAGCACGTAATCGGCCAAGCCATTCCACAGATGGAACATCCCCGTTCCGCCCCGGTGATCCGGATGCACGCAGGACCGCCCCAACTCCAGCAGCTTTCGCCCGCTCTGCCGCAAGGGCGTCAGGTCATATTCCCCTTCGGAATAGAACCGCCCCTCCGGCCCCACCCGATCACTCGGCAGCAGACGATAGGCCCCCACCACATCCTCCAGCCCCGCCGGATCGCGCCGCGTGTCCACCAGCAGAAGATGGTCAAAAACCGTGTCGAACTCGTCCCGCTCCAGCCGCGCGTCGTGATCGACCAGCGGCCCATCCGCCCCCAATTCCTCGACAAAGACCAAGTAGCGCAGCCTCTGCGCCGCCCGCAGATCGCGCGCATCCCGCGCAAGGCGCAGCGCGTAAACGGATTCCTCGGCAATCGTCGCCACGTGCGGCCCCGCTCCTCGCGCCTTCGGCGCGCCCCTGACTGACGCTGATGTACGGTGCGCCCCAGATTGTTGCAACCCGCACCCCGCCCCCATCGAAAACGCAACCAAGGGTTGCATTCCCCGCGCATCGGATCATTCTCTCAGATCAAAGACGATCCGCAACTCCACCTGACGCCCATCGATCACCACCTTGCCGCGATGTTCGAAATTCACCGTGACCCTGCCGCCCACATTGGACTGGACCTGACCCAGACCCCAATCCGGTTCCGACGGATGCCGGACGAACATGCCCGGCTCCAGAAGATTGTACATACCCAGTTCCTTTCCAGTACCGGAGCGTTCCATGTCCGCCGAACCCGACCTTGCATCCCTGCTCGGATCGCGCCTCTGCCATGACCTTATCGGTCCCATTGGTGCCATCGGCAACGGGGTGGAACTGCTCCTCCTCTCGCGCGGCGGGGCAAGTGACGAAATCGCCCTGCTGTCCGAAAGCGTGACAGCCCTCACCGCACGGCTCCGCTTCTTCCGCATCGCCTTCGGCATCGCCCGCCCCGGCCAGACCGTGGGACGGTCCGAGGTGAAGGCGATCCTCGCCGACCTGCATCCCTCTGGCCGTCTTTCGGTGGAATGGGTCAGCCCCCCCGAACTCTCGCGCCCCGAAGTGAAGATCGTCTTCCTTCTGCTGCTCTGCGCGGAACAGTCGATCCGGGGCAGCGGTTCGGTCCATGTCCTCCGGGACGAGGTGGGGTGGTCGCTCACCCTCGGCTCGGCCCGCCTCCTGCCCGAACCGCGCCTCTGGGCCATGGTGGAAACCCCCGGCAGCGCCCCGCCTGTCGGACCGGACGAGGTCCAGTTTGCCCTTGCCGGGCAATTGCTGCAGGCATCGGGCCATACCGTCGACCTAGAAGCCGGACGCGAAACCCTGCGCGTCAGTTTCTGATGGTCCCATCCCCGGTCACAAGGTATTTGAAGGACGTCAACTGCTCTGCCCCCACAGGCCCCCGGGCATGAAGCTTGCCCGTGGCGATCCCGATCTCTGCCCCCATCCCAAACTCTCCCCCATCCGCGAACTGGGTAGACGCGTTGCGCATCAGGATCGCCGAGTCGAGCCGCTGGAAGAACCGCGCGGCGGTGGCGTCATTCTCGGTCAGGATGCATTCGGTATGCTGGCTGCCATAGCGGCGGATGTGGTCAATCGCCCCGTCCACACCATCGACGATCTTGGCCGCGATGATCATGTCCAGAAACTCGCGCCCGAAATCATCGGCCTGCGCGGCAACCGTCCCCGGCACCGTCAGCAAATCGCCCTCTGCCCGCACCTCTACGCCCCGCTCCAGCAGGTCCGTGACCAGCACGCCCCCGTGTTTCTCCCAGAACCGCCGGTCGATCAGCAGGCATTCCGCCGCCCCGCAAATGCCCGTCCGCCGCGTCTTGGCGTTGATCACCACGCGCCGCGCCTTCGCAAGATCCGCGTCGCCATCGGCGTAGACGTGACAGATGCCCTCCAGATGGGCAAAGACCGGGACCCGCGCCTCGCGCTGCACAAGGCCCACCAGCCCCTTGCCCCCGCGCGGCACGATCACATCGATCCATTCCACCGCCCGCAGCATGGCCTCTACCATCCCCCGATCCCGCGTCGGCACCAGTTGAATCGCCGCCTCCGGCAGCCCCGCCGCGCGCAGCC
>JBDKFE010000126.1:0-5879 GCA_039798885.1 Pseudomonadota bacterium
TCGCGCTCCCGCTCTGCGAAGTCCTGTTCGAACGCGGCGCTTTCGGCCCCGACGACACCGCCGCCACGGCGCTGGCACTCGCCATCTACGGCGCGGGCCTGCCCGCCTTCGTGCTGCACAAGGTCTTTCAACCGCTTTACTACGCCCGCGAAGACACCCGCTCCCCCTTCCGCTTTGCCGTCTGGTCCATGATCGTCAACGCCGTCGTGGCCGTGGGACTGCTGCCGCTCATCGGCTTTTCGGCGGCGGCACTGGCCACCACCATCTCGGGCTGGACCATGGTCCTGCAACTCTGGCGCGGCACGCGGAAAATGGGCGAAGAGGCCCGCTTCGACGACCGCTTCCGCCACCGCCTGCCCCGCATCCTGATCGCCAGCCTCGTCATGGGCGCCGCCCTCTGGGGCGCGGGCATCGCCCTCGGCCCCGCCCTCGGCACCCCCGGTTGGCGTTACGCGGCCCTCGCAGCCCTGTGCAGCGCAGGCATCGCCGCCTACGCGCTCTCTGCCCTCGCCCTCGGTGCCATGCGCCTGTCGGACATCAAATCCGCCCTCCGCCGTCAGCGCTGACGGATCTTCGCCAACACCCGCGCCCAGCCGCCGGGACTGACCACGAAGGACAGCGCGAACCCCGTGACGAACCCCGCCACATCCGCCACCCATTCATACCCGCCCCCGAACAGCAGCCCAAAGATCAACTGGAACACCAGCAGCATCCCGATCAGCGTAAAGGCCCGATACCTGTTCGACCCCACCGCCGCCAGATTGACCCACAGCAGGAACGTGAACCCCCCGATCAACCCATAGACCGGCGGATACCCCCCGAACAAAGGCGCGCTATTCCCCGGCACCGCCATAAAGGCAAAGGCCCCCGCCACCGAGGCCGCGAAAAAGATCACCAGCACCGACCACCAGCGGAACGCCTCTCCCACCATCTTGCCCAGCGCCAGCAGGATCACCACCACGAACAGCGCATGGGTCACCCCCCCATGCACGAAGGGATAGGTCACCAGCCGCATCAGATGCTGCGGCGGATACTCCCCCGCCTCGATCATCGCTTGCATCAGCGGGGGCGAAAAGACGAACCGCTCCAGCGCCTGCAACCGCCAGCCCGCGCCCTCCATCCCGCCCACGACCCCGGACGCCCCCGCCGAAAGCACCACCTCCATCGCAATCATCGGCAGCGCCAGCGCCCAGACGACGGCAGGCAAAGGGTTCAACGGCGGCGCATTCCGGTCCTGATACATCGGGCCTCTCATCCTCGGTCCAGCACGGGCCGCCGATTGACGCCCCATCGCCTCAGCGATAAGCGGAAAGCCCAACCTTTTCCAGACGGAGAACCAAATGGCCGAGCCGGTCCAAACGCCTCAGGCTTCCTTCCCGCCGCGCATCTTCTCGGGCATCCAGCCTTCGGGGGGACTGACACTCGGCAATTACCTCGGCGCGCTCAAGCGCTTCGTGGAAAAGCAAGAGGAAGGCATCGAAACGATCTACTGCATGGTGGACATGCACGCGATCACCGTCTGGCAGGACCCGGTCAAGCTGCGCCAGCAGACCCGCGAAGGCGCCGCCGCCTTCATCGCGGCGGGGATCGACCCCAAACGCTCCATCCTCTTCAACCAAAGCCAAGTGACGGCCCATGTCGAACTGGGCTGGATCTTCAACTGCATCGCCCGCATGGGCTGGATGTCGCGGATGACCCAGTTCAAGGACAAGGCGGGCAAGAACAGCGAAAACGTCTCGCTCGGCCTCTTTGCCTATCCCTCGCTCATGGCCGCCGACATCCTCGCCTACAAGGCCACCCACGTCCCGGTGGGAGAGGATCAGAAACAACACCTCGAACTCACCCGCGACATCGCGATCAAGTTCAACAACGACTACGGCGTGAATTTCTTCCCCGTGGTAGAGCCCGTGATCGAAGGTGCCGCCACCCGCGTCATGTCGCTCCGCGATGGCACCAAGAAGATGTCGAAATCCGACCCGTCGGATCAGTCGCGCATCAACCTCACCGACGATGCCGACACCATCGCAAAAAAGATCCGCAAGGCCAAGACCGACCCCGAACCGCTGCCCGACACGCTCGACGGCCTGAAAGACCGGCCCGAGGCGCGCAATCTCGTCAACATCTACGCAGCCCTTGTCGGCCATACCCCCGAGCAGGTCATCCGCGACTATGCGGGCGCGCAATTCGGCACCTTCAAGCCCGCCCTTGCCGACCTTGCCGTGGCAAAGCTCGAACCCATCACGCTGGAAATGAACCGCCTGATGCAGGACCCCGCCGAAATCGACCGCATCCTTGGCCAAGGCGCGGAACGCGCCGACGCCATCGCGCGCCCGATCGTGGATCAGGTCTATGACATCATCGGCATGATCCGCTCGCGCCGGGGATGAGGGGCCGCTGATGCTCCGGCGCTGGACGCGCCATGCTGTAACGCTGGTGATCGCAGGCTCGCTTGCGCTCACCCTCCTCTCCGCTGGGAAAATCGCCCTCGACCCGACGCTGACCCCCCTGCGCGAGGCGACGGCCTCCGAAATCACCGCCGCCATCGACACCGAACTCGCCCGCCTGTCGCCCGGCACCCTCCCCGCCAAGATCACCGAACACCTCGCTGCCGAACGCCGCGACTGGGTCGTCCTGCAATCCCTCCGCGACCTCGCGACCGACCTGAACCAGCCGCTGCCGCCCGAAACCCAAGCCGCCTATGATGCCGCATGGGCCGAAGATACGGGCTTCTGGGCCAATGCCTCCAACTGCGCCGCCTGCACGCTGGACCCTGCCGCCTGCACCCTCTCCACCTTCGCGCTCTGTCAGGCCCCGATCATGCTGACCCCAGTGGGGGACCTCGCCACCATCCTCGATGGCGGGATCGACTATATGGCGGGGGAAGAGGTGGACCGCATCGCCATCGCCCTTTCCATCGTGGGCCTTGGCGCGACCGCGACCGTCGTCGTCTCGGGCGGCACCTCCGCCGCCGCCAAACTGGGCGCGTCGGGTCTCAAGACCGCGCGCGCCATGAACCGCCTTTCGCCCCGCATGATGACGCTCGTCACCCGCGCCGCGACCGATGGGGTGGACTGGGTCACGCTACGCCGCGCCCGCAGCCTTGACGACGTGGCGCTGACGCTGCGCGCCGACGCCTTCACCCCCCTCGTCAGCACCGCCGCCGACCTCCAACGCATCCGCACCGCCACCGACACCACCACCGCGCTGCACCTCTTGCCCTTCGTTGATGACGCCACCGACGCCCGACGCCTTGCCAACGCGACCGACGCGCTGGGCCCCCGCATCACCGCCCGCGCCGAGGTTCTGGGCAAGGCCCGCCTCCTGCGCGCCACGACCCGTGTGACGGGCATCGGCTATGCGCTGGTGGGCGGCATGGTGACGCTGATCCTCTCCACCGCGATGCTGATGGCCAGCCTTCTGCAAGCCCGCCTCTTCGCCACCCTCCGCCGCCGCGCCCTCAGGGCGCTGGAGGATGACGAAACCCCGCCCCGGCCCTGAGCCGGGGCCGCCCCCCACCCCCGCCCGCATCCCTAACAATCCCCCACCAAACCGCCCGCTGCGTGCTGACAGTTTGCGGTACAGTTTCCGGCACAGGTTCCGGTACGGCCCCGGTACTGCCCTCTTCACGCCCCCCGCCGCCGCAAAACGCTCGGCGCGACGCCAAAGCGCCGACTGAAGGCCCGGCTCAACGTGGACGGCGACGCGAACCCCGTCCGCAGCGCCACCTCGGCCAAAGGATGCCGCGTATCCGTCACCATCCGCCGCGCCGCCTGCAACCGCAGACCCAAAGCATAGGCCCCCGGCGACTCGCCAAGATATTGATGAAAAAGGCTTTCCAGCCGCCGCACCGATACCCCCACCGCCCTTGCGATCCGCGCCACAGGCTCTGGATCGTCCAGCCGCGCCTCCATCCGGGCGATGGCCTCTGCCACCCGCCCATCCAGCCGCGCATCCCGCTGGGCAGGGGCCACCTGCGGTTCATGCCCCGCCCGCTGCGTCGTCAGGAACGACGCCGCCACCTGCCGCGCCAATGGGGCCCCATGCCGCCCCCCGATCAGATGCAGCATAAAATCCTGTGCAGGCGCCGCACCCCCCGCTGTGGCCCTGTTGCGGTCAATCACGAACCGATCCGGCAGACACTCCATCTGGGGGAAGGCGGCCGCGAAATCCTCAAGATCTTCCCAATGCACGGTCGCGCGATACCCGTCCAACAGCCCCGCCCGCGCCATCACCCAAGCCCCCGCATCCACCCCCGCGACCAGCCGAAACCGCCCCGCCATCCGCCTGAGTTCCCGCAGCAAAGGCCCCCCTGCCACCTCCTCCTGCCGATACCCCACGATCACCATCAACACATCCGCCCCCTCCGCCGCCCGCAGCGGCCCGGACGACGGCAGCTCGATCCCGCAGGTCAGCGGCACGGGCCGTCCCTCGGGCGAAACCACCCGCCAGCGATAGGCTTCCTGCCCCAAATGCCGGTTCGCCGCCCGCATCGGGTCCAGCACCGACGCCACCTCAAGGATCGAGGCATGCGGAAAGACCAACACCGCAATCGTCAGCGGGTCACGCGAAGGGGAAAAGAGGTTGGCGTTTTCCGTCATGGAAATTGCGTAAACGGCAACGCAAACCGGCGCAAGCCCGCTAATCTGCCCCCAACAAAGGGAGGAACGCATGCCGCTCGCCATGAACCGCGAAGTCTTTATCACCTGCGCCGTCACCGGATCGGGCGGCACGCAGGACCGCAGCCCGCACGTCCCCCGCTCGCCCGCCCAGATCGCCGAAAGCGCCATCGCCGCCGCCAAGGCCGGGGCCGCCGTCGTCCACTGCCACGTCCGCGACCCGGAAACCGGCAAACCCGCCCGCGACCCCGCGCTTTACCGCGAAGTCACGGAACGCATTCGGGATTCCGCCACCGATGTCGTGCTGAACCTGACCGCAGGCATGGGCGGCGACATCTATTTCGAAGGAACCGAAGACATGGGCCGCATCGGCCCCCGCTCCGACATGGCAGGGGCCACCGAACGCGTGGCCCATGTCGTCGAATGCCGCCCGGAAATCTGCACCCTCGACTGCGGCACGATGAACTTCAACGAAGCCGACTACGTCATGGTCAACACCCCCGGCATGTTGCGCGACATGGCGCAACGCATGACCGCCGCAGGCGTCCGGATCGAGATCGAGGCCTTCGACACCGGCCATCTCTGGCTGGCCAAGGAACTGGTCAAGGAAGGCGTCATCCCCGAACCCGTCCTCGTGCAGCTTTGCATGGGCGTGCCGTGGGGCGCGCCGGATGACCTGAACACCTTTATGGCGATGGTCAACAACGTCCCCGCCGGATGGCACTACTCGGCCTTCTCGCTGGGCCGCAACCAGATGGCCTATGTCGCCGCCGCCATCCTCGCAGGCGGGAATGTACGCGTCGGTCTGGAAGACAACCTCTGGCTCGACAAAGGCGTGCTGGCCACCAACGCGCAACTCGTCGAACGCGCCTGCACCATCATCGAAAACATGGGTGCCCGCGTCATCACCCCCGCCGAAGTCCGCGCGCGGCTAAAGCTTGAAAAGCGCCCGCCCCTGCCCCGCTGATGGAAAAACTCGGCCCCATCACCCCGCCCCATGCCGCGCAGAATGCGGCCCGGACTGTTCCGGTCGGCAAAGGCTGGGTGATGGAGCCACTTGAAACCGCCTTCCTCCTCAAATCCCTAGCCCTCGGCGCGCAGCTCCGCATCACGGCGGACGAGGCGCAGTCCCTCCGCGACGGGCAGACCACGCCCGACGCACTCGCCGCCCGCCATGGCGTGGCCCTTCCCCCCCATCCGCTGGGGGCCGCCGTCACCATCGCCTTCTCGGACGAAGCGAAGCGCCTTGCCGGACATGGGCCC